>NZ_JARACH010000007.1:0-206898 GCF_029087445.1 Amycolatopsis sp. La24 | reverse complement strand
GGCGGCGGCGCGGCCGGTTTCCCACCGCATCAGCGCTTTCATCCGGGGCGACGCGTGCGCGGCGCCCAATTCCTCCTCGGCGACGCCGAACTCGGCGAGATCCTCCTGCGGCAGGTACACCCGCCCGTTGCGGTAGTCCTCGCCGACGTCCTGCCAGTGCTCCACGAGCTGGAGCCCGGTGCAGATCCGGTCGGACAGCACCGCGGCGGCCGGGTCGGCCACCCCGAGCAGGTCGAGCACGATCCGCCCGACGGGATCGGCGGAAAGCTGGCAGTACGCCAGCAAGTCCGCGAAGACCGGGTAGCGGTGCACCCGCTGGTCTTGGATGTTCGCCTGGACGAGCCGCTGGAACGGTTCCTCGGTCAGCCGTCCGGCGCGGATCGCGGGGAGAAGTCCACGGACAGCGGGATGTTCCGGTTCCCCGTTGCCGAACGCGGCGGCCAGGTCCGCCGAGAACGCCTCGAGCTGCGCGACGCGGTCGCCCTCGGCCTCGTCGCCCAGATCGTCCACAGTGCGCGCGACGGAATAGACCGCGACAAGGTCGGCGCGCAGCCGTTCCGGCAGCACCCGCAGGGCCACCGGAAAGTTTTCCGCGCGCCGTTTCTCTCGCAGTCCTGACGTATCCGGAGCGTGACGGACACCCGCTGTGGATCTCATCCTCGCCAGTGTCGCGCCCCCGGACGGGCGGCTTCTGCCGCCGGAAAGCGAATTTCGGTGGCTTCGACTTGGCACGAGAGGCCAAAGTGGGGCCAGGATGTCCCGAGGCGACCCGAGACCGCGGCCTGCGACGGAAGGACTCCCGGACACATGGGACCAGATCAGGTGACCCGGCTTGACGAACTGGAGACGGTGGTGACCCGCCGGCTGCCCGCCATGCTCAACGAGGTCCGCGACCAGCTCGCGGACGAGCACCCCGACTACGCGGAATTCCTGACCGAAGAACTCGCCGACCTCGTCGCCGCCAGCGCGGGATTCGTCCGGCGGCTGATCGACATGGCGGCCGACCCCGACGAGCGGCTGCCGGGGCTGGGGTCCGGCGTCGAGCAGACGGTGTTCGAGGAAATCGGGCGCGCGCAATACCAGCAGGGCAGGCGCGTCACGAGCCTGCTGTCGGCTTACCGGGTCGGCGCGCGCGTGGCGTGGCGGCACGTTTCGGAAGCCGCGCTCGATCTCGAGGTGCCCGCCGAACTGTTCGCCTCGCTCGCCACCACTGTGTTCGCTCTCGTGGACCAGCTATCGGAATCGTCGCTGCGCGGTTACTTGCAGGAGCAGTCGGACGCGGTGCGCGCGCGGGAACGGCTGCGCGACGAATTGACCGCGCTGCTGCTGTCCGACCGGGCGGACAAGGCCGCGGTGCGCGCGGCGGCGGCGCGTGCGGACTGGCGGTTGCCGAAGCACGCCGCGGTCGTGCTGGTGGAGGACGACAACGAGCTGGGCCGGGAATTGGTGTTCCGCCTCGAAGACAGCTGCCTGCGGCTGCGCAGGCCGGGCGTGGTCGTGGCGATCGTGCCGGACCCGGGCGGTCCCGGCAGGCGCGCGTGGCTGGCTCGCGCGCTGCGCGGCGGCGGCGCGGTGGTCGGCGCGACGGTGCCGCTCGACCGGCTCCCGGCCAGCCTGCGCATCGCCGAGGTGACCGCGCGGCTGCGCCGGGACCACCTGCTCAGCGACGATCCGGTGTTCGCCGACGAACACCTCGACGCGATCATCGTGCACCGCGACGACCGGCTGCTCGACGTGCTGCGAAGACAAGCCCTTGCCCCGCTTGACGAGCTGAACGAATCCGCGCGGGAACGGCTGTCCACCACGCTCACGTCGTGGCTGCTGCATCTGGGGGACCGCAAGGCGGTCGCGGAGGACCTGCACATCCATCCGCAGACGGTGTCGTACCGGCTCGGCCGCCTGCACGACCTGTTCGGGCCGTCGCTGGACGATCCGGCCGTGCGCGCGACGCTCGTGCTGGCGCTGGCCTGGGGACCGCCCGGCGAAGCGGACGAAACCGCCTGATCGGGGAATTTCCCTGATGCGGCAGCACGGAGGACATGCTTGGGTCGCGTAAGCGGGGGTACCCCGGCGAGAACCGGGAGAGCCGCTCGCGAGGCGCCCGGGGAGGAGGTGTGCGTGGAGCCGTCAGCTTTCGGCGCCGAATCGCGCCGCGAGCGCGCGGTACAGGCCCGGTGCCGCGCCGCGCAGCGCGACGGGGATCCGCAGCCAGCGCGGCACGTAGTAGTCGCCCGGATGCGCGGCGGCGCGCACCACGGCGGCGGCCACGCGTTCGGCGCTCACCGGACGGGGCGTGCTGCGAGTGTAGGGACGGCCGCGGCGTTCGAAGAATTCCGTGCGCACCACGCCGGGAACTACGATTCCGACGGTTACTCCGGTGCCGTGCAACTCGAATCGGAGGCTGTCGGCGAAAGCGTCCACACCGGACTTCGCCGCGGCGTACACGGCTTCCCCGGCGACGCCGGTGCGTCCGGCGATCGAGGACACGAAAACGATCTGCCCGCGATCGCGTTCCAGCATCGCGGGGAGCAGCGCGCGCGTGAGGTCGAGCGGCGCGGTGAGGTTCACGGTGACGAGGTGTCGCAGCCGTTCCCCGGACAGTTCAGGCAGGGGACCGGCCCAGCCGAGACCGGCGTTGTTGACGAGCAGATCCACCGATCCGGTGACCGCCAGCGCGCGTTCGGCGAGCTCCGCCGCGGCGCCGGGCTCCGCGAGGTCGGCGGCGAGCGCGGTGCCGCCGGTTTCCTTCGCGAGGGCGGCCAGCCGGTCCTCGTTCCGGCCGTGCAGCAGCACGTGGACGCCGGAGCGGGCGAGCAGCCGCGCGGTGGCGGCGCCGATGCCCGACGACGCGCCGGTGACCAGCGCGGTGCGGGCCATCAGGCGGCGGGCAGCGCGGCCGGGCGGTGGCCCATGCGCAGCGTGATGCCCGCCGAGCGCAGCGAACGCCGGAACCACCACAGCGAACCGGCGATGGCCAGCCCGATGACCGAGTACGAGCCCGCGGTGCTGACCATGAGGAAGCTGCCGACCGTTTCCCGCGCGAGCATCAGCAGCGTCACGCCGCCGTTCACCGCGAAGACGAGGCCCCACAGCACCGAAACGCGCTGGAAGAACCGGCGCATTCCGGGGTGTCCGGAGAGCGAATCGGGGAATGCGCAGAAATCGCCCGCCAGCCGCGCGAGCAGCGGTTTGTTGAACGGCGCGGAGATCAGGAACAGGCTGGCGACGAGGAAATTCTGTAGAGTCGGCTGCAGGAAGTACAGGAATGCGCTGCCGGTGGCCAGGCCCAGCACAGTGCGCGCGACCAGCAGAGCCGTGGTCAGCAGCAGCACGGCGGGGATCTTCTTGCGCAGCGCGAGCCGGGTGCCGACCACGGCGACCGACCAGCACAGCGCGGCGATGACCCCGCTGTCGAAGCTCACCAGGGTCAGCAGGAGATAGAACAGGCCGGCCGGGACCAGCGTCGACTCGAGCAGGTGCCGGCCCCCGTCCACGACGAGATTGCGGAACGAGGGGAGGTCGATCGTATGGGGGTGTCGCATGCGGGTTCTGCTGCCTCCGGTGCCAACCGGGCGACTCGGCCTCGGACAAGGCTTGAGCATAAGCACGGCGGATGGGGACGGTGTGAGGTGAAGAGTCCGTGACAGTTACGGGGATGTCGCTGGTCGTGGCTGTCCCCGCCGCCGTCGCCGGCGCGGCGTGCATGGGACTCGCGAGCGCAGCGCAGGCCAGGGCGACCAAAGAGGTGGAAACCGGCAAACCGCTCGACCTGACGCTCTTCAAGCGGCTCGTCGGACGACCATTGTGGCTCATCGGGATCGCCGCGACCATCCTGGGTCTCGTCCTGCAGCTCGTCGCGCTCGCGTTCGGGCCGTTGCTGCTGGTCCAGCCGCTGCTCGTGACGTCGCTCATGTTCGCCGGCCTGGCGTCCGCGCGGCTGGAGCGCCGCCGCCCGGACCGCACGATGAGTGCCGGCGGGTTGCTGTGCGTGGCCGGGCTCGCCGCGTTCCTCGTCATCGCCCGGCCGAGCGGCAACAGCGAGACGCTCGTCAGCGGCGGCGACCTGCTGCCGCTCGGCATCGCGCTCGCGGTGGTCACGCTGGCGTCGCTTGTTGTTGCCGCGTCAACGAATTCCGGATCATGGCGGGTGCTCGGGCTGGCCGTCGCGACCGGCGTGCTGTACGGCCTCACCGCCGGGCTGATGAAGGTGGTCGCGGGCCAGTTCCGGGCGGGGATCGACGAACCGTTCCGGCACTGGACGCTGTATCTGGTGTGCGTGGTGGGGCCATTGGGATTCCTGTTGAGCCAGAACACGTTTCAGCAGGGCCGGTACCTGACGCCCGCGCTCGCTGTCATTACTGCGCTGGATCCGCTGGTCGGCGTCGCGATCGGATTGTCGTGGATGGGCGAATCGGCCGACGGGAGGCCGCTCGCGCTGTTCGGCGAGGCGCTGGCCGGGCTGGTGATCGTGGTCGGGATCGCGCTGTTGTCCACCCGCGCGTCGCATTTGTCCGCGGAATCGGATATGCCGTCCGGCGAAGAGGAAACCGCATCGGAAGAACCCGGCGAACGGCCTGATTCGGACCCGGACGACGGGTACGGCCTCGCCGGGACCGCCTGTTAGCGAGAAGGGGGCAGCGTTGGAGCGCGTGCTGATCGTGTCCGCGAACATGGGGCAGGGGCACAATGCGACGGGGCGCGCGCTCGAGGACGCGATACGGCAGCGATGGCCGGACGCGACCGTGCGGTGGGTCAACGCGCTGGAACGGCTCGGTCCTGGTTTCGAGGGGCTTTTCCAGCGGATTTACGTCGCCAATGTGGAAAGCGTCCCGTGGCTGTACGAGTTCTTTTACGCGGCGATCTGGCGGATTCCGTGGTTCGCCGCCGCGTCCCGCTGGTTCACCGCCGCGTGGTGCGGCAGGCGGCTCGCGAAACCGATCGCCGAATTCGCGCCGGATCTGGTGCTGTCGACGTATCCGATGGGCACTGCGGGACTGGCGTGGCTGCGCCGCAAAGGAAAATTGCGGGCGCCGATCGGTGCGTGGGTTTCGGACTTCGCGCCGCATCCGTTCTGGGTTTACGGCGCGGCGGATCTCACCATGGTGATGCACGACGTCGCGGTCGCGCCCGCGCTGCGCTCGTCGCCGTCGGCGCACGTCGGGGTGTCCGCGCCGCCGGTGCGCGCGGTGTTCCGGCCAGGCGACCAGACCGCGGCGCGCCACGAACTGGGCTTGCCGCCGGACGCGTTCGTGCCGCTGGTTTCGTGCGGCTCACTGGGTTTCGGCGAGATCGAGACGACGGTGCGCGAACTGCTGGCGGCGGATCCGTCGGTGGCGCCGATCGCGATCTGCGGCCGCAACGACGCGGCGGCCGCCCGGCTGCGGGCCCTGGGCGAACCGCGGTTGCACGTCGTCGGGTGGACGGACCAGCCGGAGCGATACACGCTGGCGGCGGACGTCGTGGTGACGAACGCGGGCGGGGCGACCTCGCTGGAGGCGCTGGCGTGCGGGCGCCCGGTGCTGATGCATCGCCCGATCGCCGCGCACGGCAAGGCGAACGCTCGGTTGATGGCCGCCGCCGGGCTCGCCCTGGTGTCCACAAAGGACGGTGAGCTGGCGGAGACCGTGCGCGGTCTGCTGGCGGAGCCGGAACGGCTCAAGGAGATGGCGGAAGCGGTCGCGCGGCATTGCGAAACGGCCACTCCGCTGGTGGAGGCGCTGGAATCGCTCGTTTCCGCGCCGCTGAACCCGCCGACGCAGCGGCTCCGGCCGGAGGACGCGCTGTTCGTGCACGTGGCCACGCCGGAGGTGCCGCAACAGGTCGGTGCGGTCTTGTTGTTCGACCCGAAGGCGGACGGCACGCCGGTCACGCATGCGGACGCTGAGCATCTGCTCGCCGCGACCCCCGGCTTGCGAACCCGCTTGCTGCCCGGCAGCCGGTTGTGGCGCGCGCGATGGCAGGAGGACCCGGGCCGCACGTCGGCGGACGTGCTGACTTCCGTGCGGATGGGCCCGGAAGCGCCGTTGGACGAGGCGTTGACGCGGGAGATGGACGCGTTCTTCTCGGAACCGGTGTCCCCGGAACATCCGGTGCGGGCCCGGCTGGTGACCGGGATCGAGGGGGAGCAGGGGGCGTTGCTGATCGCGCTGCACCACGCGGCGAGTGACGGGATCGCGGTGATCAGCGCGCTGGTGGGGCAGGCGCGGGGGAAAGAACCGTTGACGCCGGTGGCGGTTCCTCGGCGGCGGGGGTGGTGGCGTCGCCCCAATGTGGCATTGGGCGCATCTGACGCACCGAATGCCACATTGGGTGCATCTCACGCACCGAACGCCACTTTGGGTGCGTCTGGCGTGCCGGATGCCGCGTTGGGTGCGTCTCATGCATCGAACGCCGCGTTGGGTGCGTCGGGCGCTGCGGATGCCGCGTTGGGTGCGTCTCATGCATCGAATGCCACTTTGGGTGCGTCCGGCGCACCGAATGCCACATTGGGTGCATCTCACGCACCGAATGCCGCTTTGGGTGCATCTCATGCACCCAATGCCACATTGGGGCGCAACGGGTCCCACCCCGAGCGGAGTGCGCCGCGGGTGGCACTTGCCAGCCTGGCGGCACCGGTGCGCGCGGCGCTCGCTCGCGTGGCGAGCCCCGTGTGGCACCGGCTTGAGCGGCCATCGGGACCGTCCAGTCGTTCCGGCACCGCCGAGCCTGCGCGAGCCAAGCCGAGTCAACGCAACCAAGCCGCCGAGTTGGCGCGCGGCGTCTGGACTCTCGCCCGGGCCGGTGCCGCGCCCCGAGTCGGCTGGGACAAGCGGATCGACAGTCCCCGACGGCATTTCGCCCGGGCCCATCTCTCCGCCCCCGAAGTCCGCAAGGCCGCGCGCCGGGCGGGGGTGCCGACGACCAACCTCGTTCTCGCGCTCGTCGCCGAGGCCTTGCATCGCGAGCTGGGCGGGACCGCGCCGGAGCGGCTTCGGGTGCTGATTCCGATGTCGGTCCGCGACACCGGGACCTTCCGTCAGCTCGGCAACCACACCGGCGCGGCTTCGGTGGACCTGCCGACCGGCGCGATGTCGCTGTCGGAACGGGTGCGGGCGACCGACCGGATGCTGTCCGACCAGGTCGGCCACGGTGCGCCCCGCGCGGGCAACGCTGTCGTGCGCGTGCTCGGGATTCTGCCGCCGGCGCTGCATCGCCGGGCGGCCAAGCTCGTCTACCGCGGCACGTGGTTCAGCGTCATCGCCTCGGTGCTGCCCGGCGCTCGGTCGCCGGTGGTGCTCAACGGGGCGCTCGTCCGCACTGTCTACCCGGTCTTGTCGCTCGCTCCCGGAGTCCCGGTGGCGGTCGGCATCATGACGTGGGCGGACCGGTTCACCGTCTGCATCACGGTGCCCGCCGGACAAGAGGCGCGCGGGGACCGGCTGGCGGCTGCGGTCGTGGAGGCGTTCGGACGGGTGTAGTCACTGCGAGAAGTGCGTGCGCGGGCGGGGAAGAAGTTCGCCGTCGACTTCGATGTCCACCATCTCGTTGTAGAACGCCACGAGTCCGGCGATGGGCTGGACGGCCGCGGCCGGGTAGGCGTAGGTCCACGCGAGGTGCTCGTGCAGGACGTCGCCGACGCGGACGGACCAGTAGCCGGACGTCTCGCCCTTGTACGGGCAGGCGGTGACCATGCCGGGTTCGGCAACGAGATGCGTGAAATCGACTTCGGTGCGGTTGAAGTAATACCGGGTCGGGAGGCCGGTTTCGAACAGCAGCACCGGCGACGACGATTCCGCCAGCGTGACTCCGTTCAACCGCACGCGGACGTGTCGCGTCGAACGCAAAGCGTCCACTCGCGTGTACGGGTTGCGCGGGTGGACGAAAACCTGTTCGTCCTCTTCGAACCAGGCGTCCAGCGCGTCCCACTCGAACCGGAGGTGTCCAGGTAGGACAGAGTCGTTCACCCAAGCGGCAGCAGGCTTTTCGACCTCGCCGACGCGCAGCGAGAACCGCCCGTCGTCTCCGGAGACCAGTGCGCCGGGGAGAACGTCGTCGAGCGGGAAATAGAACTGCGGATAGTAGGGCCATTCCCAGACATATTTGGCCCGCGTGCTGTCCACAATGGTCTTCCCGGCGAGCACTCCGCGCACTCGCCGGGGGACCGGTTCGACGTGTCCGGCCTGGACTGCCGCCGCTGGGTAATCGGTCATCCGCGCTTCGGGAGTTTCCAGCCGGGGCGCGGGAAGTGGCAGGTGTAGCCGTGCGGATAACGCTGCAGGTAGTCCTGGTGCTCCGGCTCCGCCTCCCAGAAGTCGCCCGCCGCGGTGACCTCGGTGACGACCTTGCCGGGCCACAGTCCGGAGGCGTCGACGTCGGCGATGGTGTCTTCGGCGATCCGCTTTTGCTCGTCGGTGGTGTAGAAGATGGCGGAGCGGTAGCTGGTGCCGATGTCGTTGCCCTGGCGGTTCTTGGTGCTGGGGTCGTGGACCTGGAAGAAGAACTCCAGCAGGGCGCGGAAGTCGGTCTGCTCCGGGTCGTAGGTGACCTCGATGGTTTCGGCGTGGGTGCCGTGGTTGCGGTAGGTGGCGTGGGGGACGTCGCCGCCGCTGTAGCCGACGCGGGTCGCGGTCACGCCGGGCTGGTGGCGGAACAGCTCCTCCATGCCCCAGAAACATCCGCCGGCCAGGATCGCTTTTTCCGTCATTTCCTTCTCTCCCATCGGGGATTCCGTGTACAGGATGACGCCGCGGGGCCGGTCGCTATTCCGGTGGCCGGGGGCCCGGTCAGAACTCCGTAATATCTCCCTCCGCCGCGGCCGCGACGAACAGGTCCAGCAGCGTCCGCAGGGCCTGCGACGACGGGCGCTTCGCGGAGACGACGACGGTGAGCGGCCAGGTCAGCGACGTGTCGGCGAGCGGGATCGACACGACGCCCGGGTGATCCAGCCGGGCGGTGCCGGGCAGGACCGCGACGCCGAGCCCGGCGGCGACGTAGCGCGGCACCGTCCGCAGGTCGGCGACCTCGGCGGTCACCCGGCGCGTAAGCCCGAGCGCGGCGAACTCCCGGTCGACCGCCAGCCGGTTCCCGAAGCCGCGCGGACAGTCGACGAACAGTTCGCCGTCCAGCTCCGGCAGCCGGACCTGCTCGCGTCCGGCGAGCGGATGGCTGTCCGGCAGCACGGCGTAGTACGGCACGCTGGCCAGCTGCGTCGCGTCGAGGCCGCCCAGCTCGGCCCGGGAGAGGCCGAGCAACGCGACGTCGAGCCCGCCGTGGCGGACGTCGTCGGCGAGGCCGGACGAACCGGTGAGGGACACCGTCAGATGCAGGTCGACCAGCGGGTGCCTGCGGTGGAACGCGCCGAGCAGCACCGGCAGATCGAACGCGTTCATGCTGGTCAGCGTGCCGATCCGGAGGCTTCCGCGCAGACCGGCGGACGCCTGCTGCACCACCTCGCGCGCCCGCTCCACCGATTCCAGCGCGGCTTTCGCCGCGGGCAGGAAGAGCGCGCCCGCGGTTGACAGCGCGACCCGGCGGGTAGACCGGTCGAACAGCGTCGCGCCGAGGTCGGTCTCCAGCGCGCGGATCGTCGCCGAGACCGTGGACTGCGTGGCGAACAGCCGCTGGGCCGCCCGCGTGAAGCTCAGCTCCTCGGCGACCGCCACGAAGTACTCCAGCTGCCGCGTCTCCATGCCCCAATTATCGCGGATCACGATAACTATGACCAACACTTTTCGTTGGACTTGATGAGTGGGGCGGGGGATCGTTTCAGGGGTAGGTTCCCGCTTGGAAGGTCGACATGGTCACCACAGCTCCGCCCGCTCTCACCGCCCCGGCCGGATGGCGCGTCAGCCACGGCTGGGGGTTCAGGGTCATCGCTTTCGCGTTCGCCGCGTGCCTCGCGTTCTCCACCGTGCCCACTCCGCTGTACGCGCTCTACCAGCAGCGGGACGGGTTCCCGACGTTCCTGGTCACCGTCATCTTCGCGGCGTACGCGGTCGGCGTGATGGCCAGCCTCTACCTCGCCGGGCACGTCAGCGACTGGCTCGGCCGCCGCCGCGTGATCCTCGCTTCGACGCTCGCCGAGGCCCTGTCGGCGGTGTTGTTCCTGCTCTGGCCGGAGGTCCCGGGCCTGCTGATCGCGCGGTTCGTCTGCGGCGTGGGCATCGGCGCGCTGACGGCCACCGCCACCGCGCACCTGTCCGAGCTGCGGGCGGTGACCCGGCCGGACCAGGACCTGGGCCGCTCCGGCTTGATCGCCACCGTGGTGAACATGGGCGGCCTCGGGCTCGGCCCGGTGGTCGGCGGCGTCTTCGCGCAGTACATCGACGGCCCGCTGACCAGCACGTTCGTCGTGTTCCTGGTGGTGTTGCTGGTGGCGGCGTTCGCGGTGTGCCTGGTGCCGGAGACCGTCGAGCGGCGCGAGGAGCGCCCGGCTTACCGGCCGCAGCGCGTGTCGCTGCCCGCCGGGGCGCGGCCGGCGTTCGTCGGCGCGGCGATCGGGGTGTTCGCCGCGTTCGCGATCACCGGGCTGTTCATGTCGCTCGCGCCGACCCTGCTCGCCGAAGGCCTGCACGAGCACAGCCGGATGCTCGCCGGGGTCACCGCGGGCTCGATGCTGGGCGCGGCGGCGGTGGCGCAGGTGGTCTTCGCGTCGATGGCGTCGCGGGCGCAGCTGCGACTGGGGTTCGTGCTGATGCCGATCGGGCTGGCGGTGCTTTCGGCGGCGGCGCTGCTGCCCTCCCTGGCGCTGTTCCTGGCGGGCTCGGTGATCGCCGGGAGCGGGATGGGGCTCGGCTTCCGCGCCGCGGTCGGGACGGTGGCGGCGCTGGCCGATCCGCTGTCCCGCGGCGAGGTGCTGGCCGGGATCTTCCTGGCGGCTTACGCCGGGCTGGTGGTGCCGGTGCTGCTGGTCGGGATGACGCTGCTGTGGGTGCCGAGCCCGCTCGCGCTGGTCGGCTTTTCGGCGGCGGAGCTGGTGCTGCTGGGGTTCTCGGCTTGGCGGGTGCTGCGGACCGCTTGAGCCGCTGGCAGTCCGTGAAGGGCTCCTTGGGGGAATCTGGTTCCCGCAAGGAGCCCTTCACGGACAGCGGCCCGGGTCAGGCGACCTCGGTGGAGCGCGTCCGGGCGGCGCGGGCGCTCCATCGGCCGTCGTGGCGGTCGACGCGGATCGGGTGGCCGAACGCCCGGCTGATGCTGGCCGTCGTCACCGCCTGGTCGATCGGCCCCGACGAAACCACCGAGCCGTCCGCGATCAGCAACGCGTGCGTGGTCGTTTCCGGCAGTTCTTCCAGGTGGTGGGTGACCACGATGGAGGCGAGCCGGGGATGGGTCCGGGTGAGCAGGTCGATTGTTTCGAGCAGCTGCTCGCGGGCCGCGACGTCCAAGCCGGTGGACGGTTCGTCGAGCAGCAGCAGCCGGGGGTCGCTGATCAGCGCGCGGGCGATCAGGGCGCGGCCGCGTTCGCCTTGCGACAGCGTCGGCCAGCGTTCGCCTGCCTTGCCGGCCAGACCGAGCAGGTCGACGAGTTCGTCGGCCTGGGCGAGCTGCGCGGCGGTGGGCTGCCAGCGCGGCGGCGTGTCGATGCTCCCGGTGACGCCGGTCAGCACGACCTCCCGGATGGTGAGCGGCGAACGCAGCGGATGCCGCGGGTCGACGTGCCCGATGCTGCGGCGCAGCGCCTGCAGTTCGACCCGGCCGAGCCGTCCGCCGAGGACGTCGACGGTGCCTGCGGTCGGATGCGTGACCGCGCCGCAGAAACCGAGGATCGTGCTTTTCCCGGCGCCGTTCGGACCGAGCAGCGCCCAGTGTTCGCCCGCCCGCACGGTCAGGTTCACGCCGTGCAGGATTTCCTTGCCCTGCCTGCGGAACACGACGTCGGTCAGCTGCAGCACGACCTCGCTCACGAAAGTGCCTCCTTCAAGGCGGTCAGGTGCGCCCGGCTCAGTTCCGCGGCGGCGGACGCGTCTTTGTCCGCGATCGCCTCGACGAGCGCCAGGTGCGCGGCTTGGTCTTCTTCGGGGGCGGTGATCGGCCGGGCGCGCAGCATGTCCGTCATGGCGCGGTGGATTCGCGGGACGAAACTGTCGAACAATTCGATCAGCACGTCGTTGTGCGCGGCGACGAGCACGGTGCGGTGGAACGCGGTGTCGGTGTCCACGAGGCGTTCGACGTCCGGGTCGCCGATCGCGCGGGCGGCGAGCGCGCGGCGGATCGCGCGCAGGTCCGTCGGCGTCCGCCGGTGCGCGGCGAGGGCGGCGGCTTCCGCTTCGATGGCGATGCGCGCCTCGATCACCGCGCCGATCGTCGCGCGGCGCAGGACCGCGTCCCAATCCTCGGCGACGTCCAGCGCGGTCACGAAAACCCCGGAACCCTGGCGGGAATCCAGCACGCCTTTGCCCGCCAATTCGCGGATCGCTTCGCGCAGCGTCGACCGGCCGACGCCCAGTTGCGCGGCCAAAGTCGTTTCCCCGGGCAATTTGTGGCCGAGCGGCCATTCGCCGGCGCGAATGCGTCCGAGAAGGACTTCGGCGGCCTGCGCGGCGAGCGGGTGCCGGTGCACGAGAGGGGGCATCGGAGGGCTTTCTGGTCGGACGGGGCGGCAGGAGCGAGGCTACTGCGGGACATTCTTCCGGCGGGGTGTCGAGTGTGGAGCGTCACTAGTCTACTTGTCTGAGGAGTCGGGGATTTTCTGACCCGTTCGGGTGGGTTACGGTGTTTCGAGTGCCGTATTCTGCCCGGTCCGGGTGAGGATCGGCCGCATGCGTGCCAGGAAAATGGCCGTCGTCGGCGGAGCGATCGCCGCGGCGGTGTGTGCGGTGGCGTTCGTGGCCGGTCCGGGCGCGAGCGCCGCTCCGCTGCCAGGGGGATTGGGCCCGTGCGTCGGCGACGCCTGCCCGGAGAAGTACCCGCCGGTCAACAACGGGCCGTTCGCGGGACGGGACAACGGCATCAACGTCTTCGCCGGCGGCGATTTCCTCGTGCGCGAAGGCGCGGCCGAGGCCGAGGGCCGGGTCGTCGTGCTCGGCGGGTTCGACATGGCGAAGCGGACCGGGGCGTCCGCGGTCTACAACGTCGGCATCGCGGGCGTCGGCTCGCGCGTGCCCCCGCCGGACGGCGCCGATTTCCTCACCACCGGCAAGAACATCACCGTCGCGCCGAACCAGCGGCTCCTCGCGGACGGCGGCGTCGTGCGCTACGGCGGCACCGTCACCGGGACCGTGACCGGCACGCTGAAACAGGACCCGAACGCGGCCGACCCGTACAAGCAGCTCCGGCCGCAGCTGCAGGAAGCCAGCACCTGCTACAGCAAGTCCGCGGCGACCGGGACGGCGAAGAACGAGGGCTACCGCACGTTGTTCACCGGAGACGGGAAGTCCGCGCTGCAGGTGTTCAACGTCGACTTCGACCTCACCAACCGCGGCGGCAGCATGCAGGGCCTGGAATTCGCCGGCATCCCGGCGGGCGCGACGGTGCTGGTAAACCTCGTCGGCGGCAACCGGGTGATCAACACCTACACCGGCGACCTCGCCGACCAGGACCCGATCAACCACCTGCGCGAGAAGCTGTTGTGGAACTTCCCGGACGCGTCGAAGGTGAAGATCGCCGGGCAGGCGCAGTTCCAGGGCAGCGTGCTGGTCGGCAACCCGGCCAGCGACACGACGGTCACCGCGTCGGGCACCAACGGCCGCTTCTTCACCGCGGGCAACCTGCTGCACACGTCGGAGGGCGCGGCGGGCGGGCAGGAGTTCCACGCTTATCCGTTCACTGGTGATCTGCCGGATTGCAATGCTCCGACTACTAGTTCGACGGCGCCGACGAGCTCGACTTCGTCCAGCACTACGTCGTCGAGCACGGAGCCGACGAGCACGACTTCGTCGAGTACCACCTCGACCAGCTCCACCACGACCTCGACCGGCCCGTCGGAGACGTTTTCCTCGACCGCGCCGACGTCGTCCTCATCAAGCGCGACGTCCTCGAGTTCGCAGCCGACGTCCTCGTCCGGCACCACGAGCCCGACGACGTCCAGCTCGTCGTCGGAAGCCCCGGCCCCGATCACGACCACGAGCGACAACTCCGGCGGCGTGGCCCCGGGAACCGGCCCGTCCGACCAGGGCCCGCTCGCGTCGACCGGCGCGGACATCCGCGGCTACCTGATCGGAGGCGGCGCACTGCTCCTCATCGGCGGCGCGCTGGTGGCGGCAGTGGCGGTGCGCCGCAAGCGCTCCTGACGAACGCCGTGAAGGGCTCCTTGAGGGAATCTGAGTCCCGCAAGGAGCCCTTCACGGACAGTCGGCCCAGGCGGCCGCGAGGTTTGTGAGGGAACTCCGGCAGCAGTCGTGGAGCGGAGAAATCCTCGCCGTAGGAAGGTCCGTGAGGGGGGCCCTGAGGGAATCAGATTCCCTCAGGGGTCCCCTCACGGCATTTGGCGCGGGGCGTTCGGCGGCGGAGGCGTGTGGTGTCTGGCGTTCAGCGGTGGGGAGTTCCGTGACTGGCGGCCGGCGATAGGAAACTCCGCAACAGGGGAGCGGGGCTAGCGAGCGGCGGGCGTGCGTGAATCGCGGTACTCAGCAGCCCGCGCCTCGTAAGCGCGGAGTTCTTCCTCCCGATCCGGAACGTCCTGCGCGCCACCCTCCGGCTGGTCGGCGAAGAAACCGCGCAGCGCGGCGTTCGCGGAGGCGGCGAGGTGGCCGGTCCGGGCGAACATCGCGGTCTCGTAGCGGGTCAACGCGGCTTCGACGTCCGGCTCCTCGTGCAGTGCGTGCGCCAATTCCGCACCGTCGAGCAATGCCAGGTTCGCGCCGTGCCCGCCGAACGGGGCCATTGCGTGTGCGGCGTCGCCGATTACGGTGATGCCGGGGACGCGTTCCCAGGTCAGGGGAGCGGGCAGCGCGGTGAACGCGCGTGCCACGTAATCACCGTCGTTGTCGGTCAGCAGCGGGAGCACCTTCGAGCCCCAGCCGCGGAACTCGCGGAGCAGGAACTCGCGGACCGACGTGCGGTCAGTCAGGTCGACGCCTTCCCGTGCGGCCCAGTCCTCTTCGGCGCGGAAAGCTACGTAGCCGCGGATCACCCCGTTGCTGTTGCGCTGCACGATCACTGCGCGGCCGGCGCCGTCGGCGGTGAACAGTTGTCCGTTGCCCACCAAGGCTGCGATTTCCGGGTGCCGGGTTTCGACGGCGTCGAATCGGACGTCCAAAAAGGACACTCCGAGGTATTCCGGACTCACGTCGGTGAGTCGGCGGCGCACCTTTGACCAGGTGCCGTCCGCGCCGATCACGACGTCGGCGTCCACTGTGGAGCCGTTGGCGAAGTGCAAGCGGTGGACGCCGTTTTCGGTGGTCAGGTCGGTGAGTTTGTGTCCCCAGTGGACGGTGCCGGGGGCGAGTCGTTCGTGCAGCATCGTGCGGAGTTGGCCGCGGTCGATTTCCGGGGCGGCGGTGTCGTCGTCGGCGGGGGCGAACTGCTTCAGCAGGGTTCCGTGGTGGTCGCGTCTGGCCATGGCTTGGCCTTCGGCGCGGGCCAGTTCGTGGAAGGCCGGCAGCAGCCCGGCGTCTTCCAGGGCGATCTGGCCGTTGTCGGCGTGCAGGTCGAGCGTGCCGCCGGGATCTCGTGAGTCGACGGCGGTGTCGGCGTCGTACACGGTCGCGGCGATGCCGTGGCCGTGCAGGACGTGCGCGGCGAGCAACCCGCCCGGGCCGCCGCCGACGATGGCGATGCGCGGTGTCTCGTTCATGCTCTTCCCCTCTCGTGCCGGTGTGGTCTGGCATCGAGCATAGGTGCAACCATGCAAAAAGTGCAACTGTACAACTTAGTAAGTCATTGCACCTTGAAGCGTCGCTGCTAAACCGGCTAGCAGGATGCCGAGCGCGTAGCCGGAGTCGTCCCCGATGGTCCGGCCAGGTCTGGTCCTCGACGGCGCGGCCGGGTCACCCGGTGTCGGACCACGCTCGCACTGGATGTGCGCTAAATACCTGGTTCGGCTAGGCGTTCGCGCGGCTCCGCCACAGCAGCCAGCCGAAGTACGGCGCCCCGATCAGCGCGGTCACCAAGCCCGCCGCGATCTGGGTCGGGGCGAGGACGGTGCGCCCCAACGTATCCGCGACGCACACCAGCACCGCTCCCAGCGCGGCCGCCACCGGCAGCGAGCGCGAGTGGCGGGAGCCCACCAAAGCGCGCGCGGCGTGCGGGGCCACGAGCCCGACGAATCCCAGCGCGCCGACCGCGCACGCAGCGGCGGCGGTGAGCACCGCGGCGAGTGCGGCGAAGGCGAGGCGGGACCGGTCCAGCGGGACGCCGAGCACCCGCGGCACGTCCTCGTCCAGCGAGACCAGGTCGAGCGTCCGTGCGCTGGACAAGGCGATCGGCAGGGCGATGACCAGGCACAACAGCACCGGGAGGACCTGGCTGAACTCCCGGCCGTAGGTCGATCCGGCGAGCCAGGTGAGCGCCAGATGCGCGTTCCACGGCGAGGTCAGCACCACGACTAGCGTCGTGATCGCCTGCGCGCCCGCGCTGACGCCGATGCCGACCAGCACCAGCCGGTCCGAGGACAGTCCGCGGCCGCTCGAACCGCGGCCGGTGGCGAGCCAGTGCACAAGAGCGAACGTCGCGAACGCGGCGACGGTCGCGGCACCCATCATCGGCCAGATTCCGATGCCAGGCACCAGAAGCACGACGCTGATCGCGCCGACGCTCGCACCCGGAGTCACGCCGAGCAGGCTCGGCTCGGCCAGCGGGTTGCGGCAGATCGCCTGCACCAGCGCGCCCGCGACGGCCAGCGCCGCGCCGCCGAGCAGCGCGGCGAGCATCCGTGGCCAGCGCAGGTCGAGCGCGAACGAAACCTCGGTGCCGGACACGCCGCGGAGCCAGTTCAGGACGTCGCCGAGCAGCACGATCCGGTCGCCCAGCAGGAGCGCGGCGATCACCGCGGCGACGAGTGCGATCGCCAGAACGACGCCGGTTCCGGCCACCCATCGGCGCGACCGGACGGTGCCGTGCGTGCCGCGTGCGGATGGCGTTCCGGACGGCTGTCGTCGCGCCAGCCAGACCAGCACGGTTGCGCCCGCCAGAGTCGTCACGACGCCGGTCGGCACCGAAACCGCTTTGTCCGCCGGGACGAGCGCGCGCAGCAGAACGTCGGCGGCCACGACGACCAGCGCGCCGGTCAGCCCGGAAAGCGGCAGCAGCAGCGGATGTTTGCCGAGCCCGGGCACCCGGCTGGCCAGCAGTCGCGCGATCACCGGCGCGCACAGGCCGACGAACCCGATCGGCCCGGCGACGGTCACCGCGACCGCCGAGAGCAGCACCGCCACGATGACGGCGTAAGTGCGCGTGCGGCGGACGTCGATGCCCAGCACGCGCGCGTGGTCGTCGCCGAGACCGAGAACGTCGAGCCGGTGCGCGAGCAGGAGAGTGGCCAGGATGCCGACCGCGATCACCGGTGCGGCAAGGGAAACCTGGTTCAGTCCGGATTGGACAGTCGTGCCGCTGCCCCAGCCGTACAGGCCCGCGGTCCGCTCCTGGAACAACATCAGCAGCACCGACGTGAGCGCGGTCAGCGCCAGCGCGATGGCGGACCCGGCGAGCACGAGCCGGGCGGCTCCGCCGCTGCTGCTGCGCGCGACGAGCAGCACCAGTCCGGCCGCCGCGAGACCGCCGACGAAGGCGACGATTCCGTTGACGTAGAAGGGAAGCGAGATCCCGAACGCCGCGACGCCGACCACAGAGACGTACGCGCCGGCGTTGACCGCGAGCGTGTCCGGCGAGGTGAGCGGGTTCCGTGCCACCGACTGCAGCACGCAGCCCGCGAACCCGAGCGCCAGCCCCACGAGCAGCGCCGCGGCCAGCCGGGGGAGCCGGCTGGCCACGAGCACCGCCACCGCCTGGCTGCGCGCGTCGTCGTCCGTGCCCGGGAAAACGGCGCGCAGGAGTTCGCCGAGCCCGACGTGCGACGTGCCTTGCAGCAGGTGCACGGCGGAGAGGACGAGCAGCGCGACGAGCCCGGTCAGGAAGACGGCGGACGCGGTGCCCCGGGCGGCGCGCGGCCGGGCGGGTGCGAGGGCTGGTGCGGTCATCGGATCAGCGCGTCAGAGCGCTGGTGAGCGCGTCCACGTAGGCGATCGCGGACTTCGGGCCGCCGAACATCCAGATGCCGTCCGGGATCCGGTGCAGCTTCGCGCCCTTGACGAACGGCAGCTGCTTCCACACCGCGTTCCCCGCGAGGTCCTGGGTGAAGACGTCGGATTCGGCGGCGTTGGCGGCGTAGACGAAGGACGTGGCCGGATCGGTGATCTTGGTCAGTCCTTCGACGTCGGTGGGGGCGAGGCCGTAGACCTTGTCGCCCTCGCCGGTCCACTGGTTGGCGGCGCCGAGCTGGCCGGCGATGCTGCCGAGGAACGAGCCCTTCGTGTACATCCGGACGGTGACCGTGCCGGAGGTCGAGTAGCCGTCGGCCATGACGAACTTGGCCCCGGACTTGCCCGCGTCGGCCAGCTTCTTCTTGCCCTCGGCGACCTTCGTGTCGAATTCGGCAAGCAGTTTGCGGCCCTGCTCCTGCGTTCCGGTCGCCTCCGACAGCGTGGTCACGGTCTTGCGCAGGTAGCCGATCGGGTCGGCCGAATCGGAGCCGCGCAGGGTCAGCACCTTCGTCTGCTTCGAGAGCTGCGCGATGACGTTGTCCGGCAGGTCGGTGGTGGTGACCACGAGATCCGGGTGCAGCGCGGCGATCGCGTCGAGGCTCGGCTCGCCGCGGGTGCCGACGTCCGGAGTGGACGCGGCGAGCGGCATGACCTTGTCGTAGGTGTTGTAGCCCTTGACGTCCGCCGCGCCGATCGGCTTCACGCCCAGCGCCAGCAGGTTCTCGGTGAGGCCCCATTCCAGCGACACGATCTTCGCGGCCGGCGCGGGCAGGTCGACCTTGCCGCGCTCGTCGGTCAGGTGGACCGGGCCGGAGGGTTTCGCGGAGGCGGCCGCTCCCTGGTCCGCGGGCGTTTCGGTGGTGCCGCACGCGGCGAGCGCGAAGGCCGCGAGCGCTGCCGCCGCGGTCGTCAGGACCGTCCTTCGGGCAGGACGAGAGAACACACTGGACACGGGGTTTTCCTTTGAACTAGGGGACAGGTCAAGCTGAACGGACCGGCCGCGGCCGGGAGGTGTGCCGTCCGACCGGGCGCGTGCGGACGTGCCCCTCGTCGTCGACGTGGACGTCGATGCGCAGGCCGTAGACGTCGCTGAGCAGGCCGGCGGTCAGCACGTCGGCCGGGCGGCCGGTCGCGCGGACGGCCCCGCGGCACAGCAGCACCACCTCGTCGGCGACGGCGGCGGCCTGGTCGAGGTCGTGCAGCACGACGCCGACCGCGACGCCGTGCTCGTCGGCGAGATCGCGGACGAGGTCCAGCGTTTCGATCTGGTAGCGCAGGTCGAGGAAGGTGGTCGGCTCGTCGAGCAGGACGACGCCGGTGTCCTGGGCGAAACAGGTCGCCAGCCAGACGCGCTGGAGCTCGCCGCCGGACAGTTCGTCCACCGGGCGCTCGGCCATTCCGTCGACGCCGGTGTGCCGCATCGCGCGCTCGACCAGCTCCGGTCCCTCGGGATCGCCGGAGCCGAAGCGGCCGCGGTAAGGATGGCGGCCGTAGGACACGACGTCGCGCACGCGCACGCCGCCGGGCGTGGGGCGCGACTGGGTCAGCAGCGTGACGTGCCGGGCGAACTCCTTGGGAGACAAGGCGAGCGCGTCTTGCCCGGCCAGCGTGACGTCGCCCGCGGTCAGCGGATGCAGCCGGGCGAGCGAGCGCAGCAGCGTCGACTTGCCGGACCCGTTGGGGCCGACCAGGACGGTGACCGCGCCCGCGCGCAGGACGATCTCGGCGTCCTGGACCACCGGTTTCGCGCCGTAGCCGAGAGCGAGCCCGGTGCCGGCGAGCGCCGGTGCTTCCGGCCAGGAGTGACTCATGAAGGTTAGCCTAACCTGATCGAGGGATAATCCGAAAGCGGACATCGCGGCGGTGTCGGACGTCACGGGCGTTTGTACCGGGCGGGCCCGCCAGGATGTGAAACGCCTTTGCCGCGTGCCGTTGCCGCTCTAGCTTCTGATCGGGTCAGAGGTTTTCGGATTTCCGGGTGACGAGGGGAGCCGGTGCGTGGCCACGGGCGAACTCGCGACGACGACGCTGCCGGTCGGGGCGGGCTGGCTCGGGTCCCGCATCGGCGAGCGCACGGCGCGCGGCGTGGCCGGGACGGTGTCCGGCCTGATCCGCGACGGGGAGGTGCCGCCGGGCACGCGGCTGCCCACCGTGCGGGCGCTGGCCGCGGAGCTTTCGGTCAGTCCCACGACGATCGCCGAAGCGTGGTCGCAACTGCGCGCGGCCGGGCTGATCGGCACGGGACGGCGGCGCGGCACGATAGTGCTGGAACCGCCGTCGAGCCCGCCGCCGGAACGCGCGTTTTCCGGCTGGCAGACCGTCGACCTGGAACACGGCCTCCCGGATCCCGGACTGTTGCCGCCGCTGGAGGACGCCGTCGCGGCGGGTGTCCACACGGAACGGTTCGGCGGTCCGGTGAGGAACTCGATCACGCCGCAATTGCGTGCCGCGGTGAAGCCGACGTGGCCGTTCGCCGCCGAATCGTGGACCGTCGCGGCCGGCGGGCAGGACGGGATGTTGCTGGCCTGCCAGGCAGTCGCGCGGCCGGGCGACGTGATCGCGCTGGAGGCGCCGACGACGCCGTGGCTGCGCGAACTGCTGCGCCGGTCGCGGATCCACGTGGTGCCGGTGCGGTGCGACGAGGACGGGCCGATGCCGTCTTCCTTGGCCGCGGCGTTGGAACATCGGCCGGTCGCGTTCGTCTATCAGCCGCGTGCGCAGTCGCCGCTCGGGCATTCGGTTCCGGCGGACCGGCTCGCGGAACTCGCCGCGGTACTGTCCGAAGAGGACATCGCGGTGATCGAGGACGATGATTTCGGGCCGTTGGCTTCGGCTCCTTCGGTGAGTCTCGGCGCGTCTTTGCCTGGCCGGGTGTTGCTGGTGCGGTCGTATTGCACCGCGTTCGGGCTCGAGTTGCGCAGTTGCGTGATCGGCGGTTCGGCGGTGCTGGTGGAACGGGTGCGACAGCAGCGCGGGCCGGGGTCGGTGTGGTCGAGCCGCATTCTTCAGGACGCGCAGGCGTTTCTGCTGACCGATCCCGGCAGTGCGGAATTGCTGAACCGGGCCCGGAATCGGTACGCGCATCGGCGGGCGGCTTTGACGGAAGCGTTGCGGGAGCACGGGATTTCGGTGCGCGCGCGGGACGGGTTGACGCTGTGGGTGCCGGTTCCGGAGGAGTCGCGGACGTTGATGACGCTGGCGGCCAATGGGGTTTCCGCCGGGTCGGGGACGCGGGCGGGCAATCCGGGGACGCCGCATATCCGGGTGGCGACTGGGCAGCTGCCCGATGATCCGGCTTTGGTGGCGGATCTGGCGCGGATGATCGCGCGGGCATCTCGGCGGTAGGGCGCGGCGATGCCGGTTCTCACCGGCACAAACACTCACGACCTCCGGAGCAAGTGCCGGTCCAGGAACGGATTGCGGAACTTCCCGGCCGGGTCCAGCTCCGCCGCCAACTCCCGGAACTGCCGCACCCCGTGGTGGTCCAGATCCAAAGCCGCACCGTGGAATAGCTTTCCCCAATGGGCGCGGACGCCGAAGGGCGCGAGCTTCTCCTCGATCAGCGGCAGCACCGCTTCCACCTCCGGCTGCCGTTGCTCCCAGGTGAAATGCACCGCCACCCGGTCTCCGTCGTACGCCGGGCTCAGCCAGTGTTCGTCGCCGGCGACGGTGCGGATTTCCGACACCACCAGCAGCGGCGCGATCCGGTCGCCGAGGCTGCGCAACGCCTCGAACGCCGCAGTCGCGTGCGCACGCGGCACGAAGTACTCGCTCTGCAATTCCGCTCCGACGCTCGGCGCGAATTCCAGGCGGAAATGCGGCAGCCGGTCGTACCACGGTCCGGGAACTCCGCCTTGCACAGTGGTATTTTCCGCCGAAATGCCCGCTGCGTGCGCGGGGTGGCGCGGGCCGTCGGCGGGAAGTGCGCCGAACAGCGCATCGGGGATCTCCGCCGGGACGCGGTTCTTGAGCAGGACCTGGTCGATCACGTCGCGCGTCCAGTTGGTGAACAGGCTGACGCTGTAGCCCGCGGCCTGGATTTCGTCGAAATGCTCCAGGGCGGCGGACCAGGGGAGGGCGTCGAAAACGTCTTGGCGCACCGAAAAAGTCGGCTCCAGGTCGAGGGTGAGCCGGGTGAGGACGCCGAGCGCGCCGACGTTCACCACTACTCCGGGGAATTCGGCGTCGGCGCGCGAGAAGGTGCGGAGGGAGCCGTCGGCGGTGAGGAGTTCGACCGCGGACACTGCCGAAGCCAGTCCGCGAAGCCGCTGTCCGGAGCCGTGGGTGCCGGTCGCGACGCTGCCCGCGACGGTGATGTGGGGGAGCGACGCCAGGTTGGATAACGCGTACCCGGCTTCGTGCACCTGCGCGACGACGTCGCCGTAGCGGGTCGCGCCGCCGATGGTGAGCGTCGCGTCGTTGATTTCCGGGGCAATGTTGACGGCGGAGAGGTCGAGTTGGCGGCCGTCCGGGCTGTCGGCGACCGTGTTGAAGCTGTGCCGGCTGCCGAGGGCCTTGATCCGGGCCGAGCCGGCGACGAGCTCTTGCGCTTCGGACAGCGTGCGCGGGGCGACGACCTCGCGTGCGCGGTAGGTGAGATTGCCAGCCCAGTTTTCGATCACGAGGGCCGAGCCTAATCGGCTCCGGCACGGCAGACTGGGGACAGGCCGACCGAGGAGACCCCGCATGCATTCCGCTGGACTCGTCCTGCACCCGCGCCGCGATGCGAAAGCCGCGGTCGACGCGGTGCTGGACTGGGCCGCCGGGCGCGGGATCGAGATCCTCGGCATCGACGACGAGATCGCCAGGGTCGACTGTTCGGCGACCGCCGTCCAGCCCGCTGAACTGGGCAAACGATCGGATCTGGTGGTCAGCCTCGGCGGCGACGGCACCATGCTGCGCGCGATGCGGCTCGCCGACGGGCAGCACGCGCCGGTGCTCGGCGTCAACCTGGGGAAGCTCGGCTTCCTCGCCGAGGTCGACGTGCCGGACCTGCCGCTCGCGCTGTCCGCGATCGACCGCGAGGAGTTCACCGTCGAGCCGCGGCTGGCCGTGGACGCGCGGTTCGGCGGCCGGATCGAGACCGCGTTCAACGACGTCGCGGTGGTGCGCGTGCCCGGCGACGGGAGCGCGGTGGTCGCGGTGCTGGTGAACGGCGAGCAGTTCGTGAGCTACGCCGCGGACGCGGTCGTGGTCGCGACGCCGACCGGCTCCACCGCGTACAGCTTCTCCGCCGGAGGGCCGATCACGAGCCCGGCGGTGGAAGCACTGCTGGTCACGCCCGCCGCGCCGCATTCGGCGTACAGCCGCGGCGTCGTGCTGTCGGTGCAGGACACCGTGACGCTGGAGGTGCTGCCGTCGAGCGGGCGGCTCGCGGTGGAGGTCGACGGCCAGGTGGCGGGGTACGTCGGGCCCGGCGAAACGATCGACGTGCACGCCCGGCCGAACGCGGCCCGCGTCGTGCGGCTCGGCATGACGACCTTCTACCAGCGGGCCCGGCGCAAGCTGCGGCTCACCGATTCGGCGGAGATTCCGCTGTCCTGAGCAGGGCGCGCGTTCGTCTGGTAATCGCGCGCTGACCTGCGGTGATCCCGTTCGCGCTGTGCCCGCTGTCACTTGTCGGTGACATTGCCGTGTCCTGTTCGTAATGTCGTGGCGGCTTTGCGACCCGAACGAGGAGATGGTGGTGCGAGGTGTCCGGTAGACATCGGGACGGATCGAAGTCGTGGCGGCTGCCTGCCGCGGCGGGCGCGCTGGCCGTCGGCGCACTGGCGGTGCCGGTGTGGCTGGCCGCCGGCTCGGTCGAACCGGAGCAGTTCCCGGCCGCGGCCGCGGAGATGCACGCGTTCAGCGCGCCACGGCCGTCGAGCAGCGTTCCGTCGACCACTTCGACGCCGCCTACGACGTCTTCCAGCGCTGCCCCGACGACGTCCTCGTCTTCGCCCACCAGCAAAACGACTTCTCGTACTTCGGTGACTCCGGCAGTGAAAGCGTGTTCGTCCACTTTGGCCGGAACGCAGCCCGCAGTGGCTCAGGCGGGCAATTTCCTCAAGGAAAAGTTTTCGGTGGACACGGTCGGCGGCCGGGCCGGACGGTCGGGCGCGAGCGATCATCCCGCCGGTCTCGCGCTGGACTTCATGGTCGACACGAAGACCGGAAACGCTTTGGCCGCTTACGTTCTCGCGCATCAGGACGAGCTCGGCGCGAAGTACGTGATCTGGCAGCAGCGCTACAACGACGGCAGCGGCTGGTCGGCGATGGAGGACCGCGGCGGTGAGACCGCGAACCACTTCGACCACGTCCACGTTTCGTTCGAGCGCGGCGCGAAGGTTTCGGTCACCTGCTGACACCCGACTTTCGGAGGTGGGCCGGATTCGTCCCGAAGAGCACACTGTGCGCTGCCGAGTGGTCACCGTCCGCACGGGGTGGCCTTCCTTCGCTGCGTGAGGAGCTCCGATGGCGGGCAGGTTCTCGATCCGGCTCACCCTCAGCGTCGTCGGAGTGCTGGTCGCACTCGGCGGCGCCACGACCGCCGCAGCCGCTGCCGCGCCGGACGATCCGGTCTCGTGGCGCGTCCCCGCTACGCCCGCCGAGGCGGCTTCCTTGGCCCGCGCCGGGTTCGACGTCGCCGGGACCAGCCCTGGTGTGGCCTATGTGATCGGGAACCAGTCGGTCGCCGGGCAATTGCGGAATCGTGGCTACTCGCCGGAATTCTTCGACACTGTCTACAAAGGAGTGACCACGCGCGCCGCCGGCGACACGTTCTATGGCGGCTATCGCACTGTCGCCGCACAGGAAGCGCACCTGGCGAAAGTCGCGGCGGCGCATCCGGATCTCGCGACTGAGTACACGATCGGCCAGTCGTGGCGGAAGACCCAGGGCAAGGGCGGCCACGACATCAAGGCGATCTGCCTGACCAAGAAAAAGGACGGCGACTGCACGCTGTCCACGACATCGCCGAAGCCGAAATTCGCGCTGATGGCACAGATCCACGCCCGGGAAATCTCGACCGGCGAACTCGCCTGGCGCTGGATCGACTACCTCGCCGACGGGTACGGCAGCGACGCCACCGCGACGTCCATTTTGGATACCACCGAGGTGTGGGTGGTCCCGATCTCTAACCCGGACGGCGTCGACATCGTCGCCTCCGGCGGGAATTCGCCGAAACTGCAGCGGAAGAACGCGAACACCAGCCGGGGAAATTGCAGCGGGACGAACATCGGGATCGACCTGAACCGCAACTCGACCTTCCGCTGGGGCGCGGACTCGGACTCGCCGTGCGCCGAGACGTACCAAGGGGTGAGTGCCGGATCGGAACCTGAGGTCCAGGCGCTGGAGAAGCTTTTCCGCTCGATTTACCCGGAACAGCGCGGCAGCGGCGACAACGACCCGGCTCCGGACACCGCGCGCGGCACGATGATCACGTTGCACAGCTACGGGAACGACATCATTGTCCCGTGGGGCTTCACTTCCGACCCCGCGCCGAACGACGCCGCGCTGCGCAAGCTCGGCGCGAAGTTCAGCGATTCGAACGGGTATCTGGTGGGGACCAACACGGAAACCGTCGGCTATTCGACCAGCGGTACGACGGACGACTTCACCTATGGCGCGCTGGGAGTCGCCAGCTACACGTTCGAGGTCGGCGGCCAGAGCGGGAGCTGTGGTGGGTTCTTGCCGCGGTATTCGTGCGTGGACAGCACATTCTGGCCGAAGAACAAGGGCGCGCTGATCACGGCGGCCCAGTCGGCGGCGGCTCCTTATCAGCAGTGAGGTGCGGTAAAGCCCGCTAGGTGCTGCGGCGGACTCAGGGGCGATGCCTGGGTCCGCCGCAGTATGTCTGCACGACGAGACCTGCCCAGCAGTCCGGTTGCGATGCGCATGGCGGAGCGGCTGGGCTGACGCTGACATTGTTCGAGCTGTGCTCGTTGGTCCGGGAAGCTGATCGCGACAGCTTCTTCGTTCGCTTACCGGCCTGGGTCCCGCAGGGCATCCCCGCCTGAACTGGCCTCCGAGCGGCATCGCAGCGGAATCGGCTCGGGCTTTCGCCGTCACCGTGGCGAAGCGGGTGAGCGGCGACTCGATCGACGTCATCAGGGCTCGGTTTCCTGTCCGTCGCGCAGGTCAGCGGCGGTGAAGACGACGAAGAACTTCCCGTCATGTGACGGCTCGTTACCTTCAGTTAACTCGTCGGGCGACCTATCTCACTCCGCCGCTCGGGTAAACGGCACCATCCCGGGGCTGCCATATGTACGTACATCCCGTACAGTAGTTCTGCAACAGAACTAACTAAGCGGGAGGCGGCAGTGACGATCGGCCTGGAGCGGGCTCGGCCGGCGGCGGTGCGGGATCATCCGAACGCCGGGTGGTTCGCCGTCGGCGCGGTGTGTTTCGGCGCGTTCATGGGGCAGCTCGACGCCAGCATCGTCACGCTCACTTTTCCCGCGCTGCAGCACGAGTACGGGGCTCCGCTGGCGGCCGTCCAGTGGGTGTCGCTGGCGTATCTGCTGGCGTTGGTGGGGTTGCTGGCCGCGGTCGGGCGGGTGGCCGACGCGGTCGGGCGGAAGCTCACTTACGTGCAGGGGTTCGGCGTCTTCACTGTCGCGTCGGTGGCGTGCGGACTCGCGCCGACGCTTGGCTGGCTGGTCGCGTTCCGGGTCGTGCAGGCGATCGGGGCGGCGATGTTGCAGGCCAACAGCGTCGCGCTGGTGGTGCGCAGCGTCCGCGAGGACCGGGCGCGCGCCGCGCTCGGGGTGCAGGCGGCGGCGCAGGCGCTGGGGCTCGCGCTCGGGCCCGCGGTGGGCGGGCTGCTGGTCGACACCGTCGGCTGGCGGTGGGTTTTCCTGGTCAACGCGCCGGTCGGGCTGGCCGGGCTGATCGCCGGGCGCTACCTGCTGCCGCGCACTCGCGAGCGCACGCCGCTGGGCCGGTTCGACGGGGCGGGCGTCGGACTGCTCGCGACCGCGTCGACGGCGTTGCTGCTGGTGATTTCCGGGGTGTCCGGGCTGGACATGCCGGGGTGGCTGCTCATCGCGCTGGCCGCGGCGACGGTCTGCGCGGCGATCGGGTTCGTGCTGCGGGAAAAGGCGGCGAGCAGCCCGATCCTGCAACTCTCGGTGCTGCGGCCGCCGGTGGTTTCGCTGGGACTGGCCGGGGCGCTGTGCGGCTACCTCGTGTTGTTCGGGCCGCTGACGTTGCTGCCGCAGGTCCTCGGCACGGCGGGCGGAACCGGTGCGGTGCTGACGTGTCTTCCCGCCGGCTTCGCGGTGGCGGCGGTGCTGGCCGACCGGGTGCTCCCGGCGCGGCTCGGTTCTCGCGGGCGCACCGTGCTGGGCGCGCTCGTCGCGGCGGCTGGCTGCGCGGCGCTGGGGCCGGCGTCCGCTCCTTGGGAGGTGGGCGTGTCGCTGGTGGTGGCCGGGCTCGGTCTGGGAGTGTTCATTCCGGCCAACAACTCGGCTGTCATGAGCGCGATCCCGGCGCGGATGTCGGCCACCGGAGGAGGACTGGTGAACATGGCGCGCGGACTGGGGACGGCGCTCGGCGTGGCACTCGTGACACTGTGCCTGCACACCGGCGGCGAAACGGCCGCGCTCGCGGTGCTGGCCGGAGCGGGCGTCCTCGCCGCGGCGACCGGACTGGCGGCCCGCCCGGAGCAGGCCCGGTGACCGCGCCCGAACCCGCCCTCGCCGACGTCGTCGCCCGCCTCCGCCGCGCCATGCGGCGGGCCGCGCGTACTGCCGATCCGGACAACACGCTGTCGGTCGCGCAGCTGGAATTGTTGTCTTGCCTGTTCGAGAACCCGGGTGCGCGGCCGAGCCGGATCGCGCAATTGCTGAAGCTCGCGCCGAATTCGGTGACGACGATGGTCACCGGGCTGCGCTCGCGGGACCTGGTCACCCGCACCAGCGGCGGGGACGACCGGCGGACGGTGGCGCTCGAACTCACCGACACGGGGCGCGCCGCGGTCGAGCGGTGGCAGGGGCACAACGCCGCGATCTTGGCTGCGGCGCTGGACGGGGTGCATCCGGCGTGGCGGCATTTGATCGCGGCCGCGGTGCCTGCGCTGAACGAGTTGGTGGGGGCGATCGACGCGTTGGCGGAGTCGGGGACCTCGCACTGAGGTTTTCTCAGTAGCGCCGCGCGGGTGCATGGCGAGGCACGGGTACAGCCGTCCCCGGCCGATGCCCGCCGGTCCGGCTGGGCGGGAACTGTACGTGAGGGGAACCCTGAGGGAATCAGAGTCAATGAGGGTTCCCCTCACGTACGTCGGCGGAGCCGGTGCGCGGCATTCGACCGCGATCGCACCGCCCGGGACTACAGCGCAGGCGGCCCAGCCTCCACCCGGCGCAGCACCGGGTCCAGCTTGTCCTCCTCCGCACTCCCGAACGGCAGGCTTTCCTCCCACCACGTGACCCCCGCCTCGGCGAAGGGCTCGACCACCCCGCGCGCCTTGGCCGGGTCGGCGGGGCTCGTTCCGCCGAAGACCACGTCGAACGGGGCGTCGGTCTCCCGCTGGCTCCGGAGATAGGCGATCAGGTCCCGCACCTCCGCCAGTTCCGGCAGACCCGTCGGGCCGGCGGATTCGAAGATCGGCACCACCCCGTCCCAGCGGGCGGCGCGGCGCATCGGGCGGCGGTTGGGCCACCGGCCCGCCACCCAGACCGGCGGGCGCGGGCGTTGCACCGGCGTCGGCAGCAGCGTGATGTCGCGGGCGGTGAAGTGCTTGCCGGAGAACGTCACCGGTTCGCCGGTCCAGAAGCGGGCGATCAGGTCGACGCCCTCGTCCAGCTTCTCGGCGATCACCTTCGGGTCGGCGGATTCGCCGAAGTCGGCGTACTCCGCGTCGAGCGGCGCGCCCAGCCCGACGCCGAACACCACCCGGCCGCCGGACAGCTGGTCCAAAGTGGACACCTGACGGGCGAGCTGCTGCGGGCGGCGCCGCGCGACCGGCGTGACCATGGGGCCGAGCCGGACCCGGCTGGTGGCCAGGGCCGCGGCGGCGAGCAGGATCCACGGATCGCCGAAGGGGCGGCCGGGACGTTTGTCCAGCACCACGTGGTCCCAGACGAACAGGCCGTCCCAGCCCGCCTCTTCCGCCGCCGCGGCGACCTTGGCCACCGCGCGCGGGTCGGCGAAATCGCCGAAGTTGGGGATGCAGATCGAAAACCGCATGATCACCACCCTGCCCACCTCCGGCGAAGCCGTCAATCCGATTTGCCCGCCACGAACGTCTGCCGCACCCGGGCCCGCAGCAGGGCGTCCGGTGCTTCGGTGAACGGATCGACGTCCAGGACAACGAAATCCGCGGCCAAGCCCGGCGCGAGCTGTCCGGTCAGGCCTTCCCATCGGCACGCGTACGCGGCGTCGCGGGTGCCGTGCGCGAGGGCTTCCGCCAGGGGCAGGGCGTATTCCGGCAGGTTGGGTTCCAGGTCGGGGTTCAGCGCGGACCGGCGGGTCGTCGCGACGTACATGTTCGGGAGCGGCGGATGGGGCGCGGTCGGGGCGTCGGAGCCGAACGCGAGGACGGCGCCGGCGGCGGTCATTTCCGGCCACGGGTAGCCGCGCTGTACGCGGTCGTCGCCCAGCATCGCGCGCCAGTTGTCCTGGATCGCCGGGTCCGCGTGCACCGGCTGCATCGACGCGACCGCACCGAGTTTCGCCAGGCGCTGGACGTTTTCCGGGGCCACGGTCTCCAGATGTTCGAGGCGATGCCGCCGGTCGCGCGGGCCGTTGACCTCGATCGCGTGCTCCAGCGCGGACAGCGCGATGTCCGACGCTTCGTCGCCGATCGCGTGCATCGCGACCTGCAACCCGGCCGCGTCCGCCGCCGCGACGACCGGGGCCAGTGCTTCCAACGGCCACAACGGGCCGGGGTGGCTGCCGTCCGCGAAGGGCTTTTTCATCGCCGCGGTACAAGTGTCGATGACTCCGTCGACCATCACCTTGATCCCGGCCACCCGCAGCCACGGCCCGGACAGCCGCGCGCTCAACTCCGCTGCGCGCTCGACCTGGCGGAGGTCGTCCTCGGTGTTTCCGGTGCGCTCGATCAGCCAGTGCCCGGCGACGCGCAGGGGAAGCCGACCGCCGTCGAGAGCCCGTTCCAGTGCGGCGAGCTCGCTCTCGGAGAGCGCCATGTCGACCGCGGTCGTGACGCCGTCCGCGAGGTAGTGCGTGAACGCCGATGCCAGTGCGCGGTCGCGGTCGGCGTCGCTGGTCTGCTCGTCGAGGAAGTGCCGCATCAGTTGCAGTGCAGCGGTTTCGTACAGCATGCCGTCCGGTTCGCCGGACGCGTCGCGCCCGATGCGGCCGTCGAGCGGGTCGGGGGTGTCGCGGTCGATGCCCAGTTCGCGCAGCGCGGCGCTGTTCACCCACGCGGAGTGGACGTCGTTGGCGGCGAGGTAGACCGGACGGTCCGGGACCACCGCGTCGATCAGGTTCCGGTGCGGCGCTTGCTCGCCGAGCGCGTCGAAAAGCCAGCTGCGGCCGAGGATCCGGGGTGCGGCCGGATCGTTCGCGGCGGCACGGGCGAGCCGGTGCTGGATGTCTTCGGGCGAAGTCGCGGAGAAGAGATCCACTTGCTCCAGCGCTTCGCCCATCATGACCAGATGGGTGTGCGCGTCGACGAAACCGGGGAGCACGAAGGCCCCGTCCAGGTCGACCACCCGCGCTTCGATCCGGTCAGCTTCGGCGGTGCTGCCTACGTATTCGATGGTTTCGCCGCGGACGACCATGGATTCCGCCCAGCCGGACGCGCTCGCGGTGAAGATCCGGCCGCCGCGGTAGTGCACTGCCGTCATCGGGCCACCACCGTCTCCGCCGCGACGAACGGGCGCCAATCGGTCACCGTGTTCGGGCTGCCCGCGTGCACGCGCACGGTTTGCGCGGCCGGTTCGATCAGGACGGTGGCCAGCGTCGCCCACCGGTCGCCGAATGCGGCGTCCGCGTCCGGGACGCAGCACAACTTCGGTTCGCCGGGTTCGGAACGGAGGAAGGCGACGAGGTCGACCGTGTGCGCGGGCGTCGGGTAATCCTGCAACCGAGCGGTCATCATGGCGTGCCTCAGCTGGGAATCCGGTTCGAAGAGCCCGCGTTTCTCGCGGGCGGCGGCGTCGGGGTCGAGAAAGTGGTTGGTGTGCACCAGGAAACCTGCTTCGGGGTCGAGGGCGGTTACTCCGGCCGGGCTCAGCTCGGCGCAGACAGCCGTGCCGGGATCGAGCAGCGTAAACGCGCCGGACGTGCGGATCGGGGCTGTTCGCAGCAGGTCGAGGGCTTCGGCGGTGCTGCCTGCTTCGCCGAGGACGGCCGCGGCCAGCACGTGGACCGGGATTCCCGCGGCCGAGTCGTCCTGGTGGCCGAGGATGTTGAAGAACAGCCCGAGTCCGGCGCTGTTGACGCCGATCTTGCCGAGGATGCCGTGTTCGGTGATCCCGGCGAAGGCGTACCGCGTGCCGCGCACTTCCTGCGTGTGCCAGCATTCCGCGAGCTCGATGTGCCAGTCCCAGGTTTGAATGCCGTAAGGGGCGCCGGAATCGGGAACGCGCACGAGGGTTGAGCACTCCGGCTGGGTGCTCGGTGCGGCGGCGATGATCTCGGTGCGCCCGTTGAGCGCAGCCGCCTGCCACAGTTCGATCCCGGCGCCCGCGGCGATGCCCGCGATCTCGTCGGCGTAGCGGCTCCGCCAGGCGGCGACGTTGTCCAGCAGCCGGAGCGCGTCGGTGCGGATTTGCTGTTCGGTGCGGCCGAGGGTGGCGAACCAGCGCAGATACAGCTCCAGCGCATCGGTCAGGCCCTCGCGCAGCTGGGCGCCGCGGGAAACTCCGCGGGCGTGCGGGTCCGGGTCGTTGACGAGCAGGTGCATCGCTTTCCTTGCGGTCGAGGTCAGGCGGTGGCGCGGGGGCGGCCGGCGAGCAGGTAGACACCGGCAGCGATCAGCATTCCCGCTGGCAGCGAGAAGTCAATTCCGCCGGCCGCGCTCGCCAGGAACCCGGTGTACATCCCGGGAACGGCCAGGCAGGACGCCGAAGCGGTCGCACCGAGGACGAGCGCGGCGATTCCGGCCCAGTGCACGCCGCCGACGTACCAGAACGGGCCGCCGCGGCGTTCGTCGGCGAGGGCGTGGCCGTCGTAGCGGTTGCGGCGCAGCAGAAGGTCGGTCACGTAGATCGCCATCATCGGGCCGAGCACGACGACCATCAGTTGCATCATGTCGTTGACTGCCTTGAGGAAATCCGACACGAGCAAGGCGTACAGGGTCAGCAGCACGCCGGCGGTGCCGTCCAGCAGAACGCTGCGGGAGCGGCGCAGGCGGACGCCGATCGCCTGCAGCGCGAGGCCGGAGCTGTACACGGTCATCGCGTTGTTGGCGATCGCGCCGAGAATCACCGCGATCAGGAAGATCGGCGTGAACCACGGCGGCAGCACGGATTCCAGCGCGGCTTGCGGATCGCTCATGTCCAAAGTGGTCGCCGCGAACGCGCCGAGCGCGGTGAACACGATGCTCGGCAGGAACGCTCCGGCGGCGGTCCAGGCGGCGACGGCGAACGGTTTGGTGTCGCGGGGGAGATACCGCGCGAAGTCCGCACTGTTGTTGTAGGACAAGGAAGCCGACGCGACCAACGCGACGCCGCCGGCCAGCGCTGCCCACAGCGCGACTCCGTGCAGCGGCGTCGGGGGCTGGTAGCTCCAGGCGGTGTGCCGGATCAGGAATCCGCCCAGTACCAGGAAAACCGCGGTCGTCACGATCGCCAGCGGCAGGTAGAGGCGCACGATCACGGAGTGGCCGTAAACGCTGATCACCAGCGTCGCGGCGGCGATCGCGACGATCACGAGGACTTTGCCCAGGGTGTTCAGCTCGATGCCGAGCCGCGCGCACAGGCTGAACGCGGTCACTGACGCGGCGGACCAGCTCAACGCCACGTAGCAGACCGAAACGAGCCAGCCGTTCAGGCCGATCACGAAGCGGTTGCCGCGGGTGCCGAACATCGCCCGCATGATGACCTCGCTCGGCGCGCCCGCCGCCGGGCCGCTGACCGAGACCAGCCCGACCAGCACCCAGCACAGGTTGCCCGCGACGATCACCGCGAGCGCCTGCAGCAGGCTCAATCCGCTGAGCACCAGCGCGCCGCCGACGACCAGGCTGAGGTAGCTGACGTTGGGCGCGGCCCACACCCCGAACAGGTCACGGGCGCGGCCGTGCCGTTCGTCGTCGCCGATGACGTCGATGCCGTGGGCCTCCACCCGCGGGCCGCGCCCGGACCGGGGCGGGGGCGGGGCGGACGTGCCGGGCGACACGGGCGGGGTGGCGGGAGCGGTCATGGCGAACCTCCGGACCGGGGAATCGACTCGGGCCACGGTAAGGACCCAAATCGATTTGGGCAATGCTCTCCGCGAACCCCGTTCCAAAACGATTTGGGCGAGGTTAGGCTGCTGCGTCATGGCCGGGAAAAGAACGCGGGCGACCATCAAGGACGTCGCCCGCCGCGCCGGGGTCTCGCCGACGACGGTGTCGCATGCCTTCAGCGGGAACGGGACGGTCGCGGCCGAGACCGCGGAGCGGGTGCGGGAGGCGGCGCGCGAGCTGGGCTACCGGCCGGACACGGTCGCGCGCGGGCTGCGGTCCAGCAGGCTCGGGGTGCTCGGGCTCGTGGTGCGGCCGCTCGACCCGTCGGACACCGCGTTCCTGGAGGGCGTCGACTACTTCCTGCGGTTCGCCGGATCGGCCGCGCTGGCCGCGGTGGAACGCGGGTACGGCCTGATGCTGGTGCCGGACCCGACGCGCGCCGACGCGCCCGCGGTCGGGCTCGCCTGCGACGGGTTCCTGATCACCGAACCGGTCGAGAACGATCCGCTGATCACCATGCTGGACCGCGAATGCGTGCCGTTCCTCGGCGTCGGGCGGGACCCGGCGCGGCCCGCGTCGCCGGACTACCTCGACCTCGGCACCGGGCGGATCGTCGCCGAGGTGCTCGACCACCTGGCCGCTGCGGGCGGGACGCGGGTCGCGGCGGTGCTGGGCACCGATCGCAACGAATGGAACCTGGACGCCGAAAAGGCTTACCTGGACTGGGTTCGTGCTCGAGGACAGCAGCCGTTGGCGGTGCGTCGCGCGGAGGTCGCGGGGGAGGCGGGCGGCCGCGAGGCGGGAGAGGAACTGTTCGCGCTGGCTTCGCCGCCGGACGCGGTGTACTGCCAGACCGGTCGGCACGCGGCCGGGGTGCGGGCCGCCGCGCTGGCGCGGGGCTTGGCGGTGCCCGGCGACGTGCGCATCGCCTGCGGCGCGGATTCCGATTCCGAGCACACCCGGTCGGGCGTCCCGCCGATCACCGCGGTCGATCTGCGGCCCGTGCAACTGGCCCGGACCGCGGTCGCGGTGCTCGCCGATCGGGTCGAGGGGATCGAGCCGCCGGTCCCCGGGCCGGCGGAGTACGAGCTGATCGTGCGCGGGTCGACCCGGGGATAGGCGGTTGTCCGGCTAGGCGTGCGGGACCGCTCCGACGCGCGAATCCCGCGGCCGCAGCGCCGAAAGCGCCCCGCTGAGCGCGAGCCGGCCGGGGCCGGTGAACGCGATCAGCAGCAGCGCCCAGCAGAACATCGCGGCCGCTTCGCCGCCGTTCTCGATGGGGAAAATGCCTTGCGGCAGATGGACGGAGAAGTAGGCGTACGCCATCGACCCCGATCCGATCAGCGCCGCGACGCGGGTGGCGGCGCCGAGCAGGACGAGCCCGCCCGCGACGAGCTGGATGAGCGCGGCCCACCAGCCCGGCCAGGAGCCGACCTGCGCCGCGCTGTGCGCGCCGAGCACTCCGAACAGCGATTTCACGCCGTGGCAGGCGAAGAGGAACCCGACGACGATGCGGAACAAACCGAGCGCGTAATCCTGTGCCGCGTCCAGCCGGTGCATGATGCCTCCACATAGGACGACTCGGGCGGACGGCGGCGACGTCCGTTCGGACACCAGTACCGGTCCGCAGAGTGGTCCAGACCTTTCCTGGACCGGTGTCAAGGTATACCGGTGACCGGAGTCTCTCCGATACCTGCGAAAGTCAGGTTCCGCCCGATCCGCGGCGTGTGGTAACGGCTGGTGAAGGGGGCGGCGTCCGGTTCGGGGAAGCGGCGGGTCCGTTGGGGGGAACGGCGTTTCCGGCGTCTGCTGGCGGGGAGTGCGCCGGATGCCCAGCGGCGGGCGGCGGTCCGAAAACCAAGTCCGGACTTGGTTTTCGGTGCTGCGTCAACGGTTCACAGTGCGACTACGATCTTGCCGTGGACGTGCCGTCCGGCCTGCATCGTCACCGCCTCGCGGATCTGCTCGACCGGAAAGGACGCCGCGATCGGCACGGTGAGCTCGCCACTGCGGATCGCGGTGGTAATTCGTTCGAGGGCACCGGATTCCGCATCGAACGCACCCGTCGCGCGCACGCCTGGCAGCGCAGGACCGTCGGCGACGGTGGAGATCCGTTCGGGAGCCACGCCGAGTTCGAGGGCGGTCTCGGCCGTTTCCCTGCCGAACAGGTCGGTCGCCGCGGTGATCCCTTCGGGCGCCAAGGCGCGTACCCGATCCGCGAGGCCGGGGCCGTATGCCACGGGTTCGGCGCCGAGTTCGCGCAGGAAGCCGAACGTGCGCTCGGAAGCAGTCCCGAGCACCCAGGCACCGGCCAGTTTCGCCAGTTGCACGGCGAAAATGCCCACGCCGCCCGCCGCCCCGCCGATCAGGACGGTGTCCCCGGTGTGAAGCCCGATCGCGGCGAGTGCGGCGGAGGCCGTCAGACCGGCCACCGGAAGCGTGCTCGCCACCTCGTCGCTGATGCCCTCCGGGGTGCGCCACAGAGTCGTGGCGGGAGTCTTGACCAGGACGAAATCGGCGACGGATCGCCCGATCGCGCCCCCGAACACCCGGTCGCCCACGGCGAAACCGGAGGCTCCGGCTCCTGTTTCGTCCACTACTCCGGCGAAATCGCTGCCGAACCCGGCGGGCAGGGTGATGCCGAACCGCGCCGCCATTTCCGGCCGGGCGGCGATCTGCCAGTCCATCGGATTCAGCCCGGCGGACGTGACCCGGACGCGGACCTCGCCCGGTCCGGCGTGCGGCTCAGGCACCTCCTCCAGGTCGAGGACGTCGAGTCCGCCGAATCGGCGGTAACGGACAGCTTTGCTCATCGGGGGTTCTCCTCGGGCAGTGATGGGACTTGGTCTCATCAACCGTACCGCAGTGACGAGACCAAGTCCCGTAGACTGCTCCCATGGCTCGCTGGCAACCCGACGCACCAGGACGGCTCGCCGCCGCGGCGCTCGACCTGTTCGAGGAGCGCGGCTACGAGAACACGACCGTGATCGAGATCGCGGAGCGCGCGGGCCTCACCAAGAGCACGTTCTTCCGGCACTTCCCGGACAAGCGCGAGGTGCTCTTCGGCGGAAGCGCGCTGACCGGCCTGCTCGTCGACGCGATCGCCGCGGCGCCGCCCTCGGCCGGGCCGCTCGAGGCGGTGACGCACGCGCTGGACGTGCTGGGCAACGAGTTCTTCGCCGGCGACCGGCGCGAGTTCAGCGCCCGGCGTCAGGCGGTGCTGGACGCCAATCCGGAATTGCGGGAACGTGAAGCGCGCAAACGGATCGGTCTGGTCGATTCGATGATCGAGGCGCTAGGACGCCGCGGCGTCCCCGGCCGGACCGCGCAGGTGGCCGCGAAACTGGGCGGGCTCGCCTGGGAAATCGCGCACGACGAATGGATCGGGACAAGCGGCGCGGATTTCGCTTCGCTGGCAAGGGAAGTGCTCGCCGAAGTGCGCGAGGTCAGTGCTGCTTGGTGAGGGTGTCCGCGGGTTGAGACCGCGGCGGCCATCCGGATTCCAGCAGCGCGAATACCGACGCCAAAGCGGCAGCGGGATCCGGTGCGGTACCGGTGAGATCCGGGATCTCCAGCACGAACCGTGCCAAAGCCCGGACTGCCGGGTCGTCTGGCGGCAAGTCGCTTTCGTCGGCCAGTGCGGCGGTCAGTTCGGGTTCGCAGGAATGCCATAGGCGGCGCGCGTACTCGCGCAAGGCGGGCGTCTGCACGATCAGGTCCCGTTTCGGGGCGTGCTCCGGCGGGATGTCCGTCGAGTAAGGGCCGCGGGCGGCGAAGAATTTGTGCAGGGCGGTGAGAACCGGTTCGTCGGGGGCGCGATCCCGGACCGCGGCGACGATTCCGGCTCGGCGTTCCGAGCCGTCGTCGAAGATCAGGGCGTCTTTGCCGTCCGGGACGTGCGCGAACAGGGTCGCGACGGAGAGGTCGGCCTCTTCGGCGATCTGCGCGACGGTCACCCCGTCGTAGCCGTGCTTCAGGAACAGCCGCAGCGCGACCTCGTCCAGCCTGCGGCGGGTTTCGAGCTTGCGGCGTTCGCGTCGTCCTGTGTTGACCACCACCCCAGGGTACCCCAAAGCTGAAATGGGTCTAAAGTTGAAGTCACTTCAGTTTTAGGAGGGTGTCATGACGGTGCTGGTGACCGGGGGAAACGCGGGGATCGGCTACTTCGTCGCGGAGCAGTTAGCCGAGGCGGGGGTGGAAGTGGTCCTCGGCAGCCGGGACGCGGCCAAGGCGGAGGTCGCGCTGCGGGTGCTGCGCGAGCGGGTCCCGGGGGTGCGCGCGTCGTGGGCGCGGCTGGACCTTGCCGATCTGGCGTCGGTGAAGGGGATCGAGGTCGGGGAACTCGACGCGGTCGTGCTGAACGCGGGGGTGTATCTCGAAGGGCCGGAGCGGCGGGAGACCAAGGACGGCCACGAGATGACCTTCGGGGTCAATCATCTCGGGCATTTCGCGCTGACCGCGGCGCTTCAGGACCGGTTGATGCCGGGGGCGAGGATCGTGACCATGGGCAGTTTCGCGGCGAAATCAGCGAAGCTCGATTTCGACGATCTCCAGAGCAAGCGGGATTACCAGCCGAAAACCGCGTACGAGCGGTCGAAGCTCGCGCAAACGCTCTTCGCGTTGGAGCTGGATCGGCGGCTGCGGGCGTCCGGCAGCAGCTGGCTGAGTGTGGTCGCGCATCCGGGCGGGGCATTGGACAGCCTGACTCCGGACCGGCCGCCGCTGCATGTGCGGAGCAGGAAGCTGAGTCTCGCGCGCATTGCCTTGCAGGGCAAGGATGGCGGCGCGCGGCCAGCGGTGCGGGCGGCAGTCGGTCCGGATGTCCACAGTGGTCAGATCTGGGGGCCGCGCGTGTTCGGGCTCAAGGGAAAGCCCCGGCCGGAGCCGGTGCGCGGGCCGTACGCGGACCCCGAAGCCGCCGCCCGGGTGTGGGCGGCGAGCGTGGAGCTGACCGGGGTCGAGCCGGTATTCAGCTGACGTCGATCAGCACCTTCCCGGTGACGCCCTTCTCCGACGCCTCGTGCGCACGTGCGGTTTCCGCCAGCGGGAACCGGTGCACGGGGAGCCCGTGATCCGGGCCGAGCCGGAGCCCGCCGTCGCGCAGGGCGGTGTTCAGGTCTTCCGCGCCGGCGCGCAGCCGGTCCCATCCGACGGTGTAGAGCACCAGGAACTGGTAGCGGCTGTTGAGGAAGACGTTCTGTCCAAAATCGACAGTCACGGTCCCGGTGCCGCGGTCGTCTCCGTAGGCCGCGACCACCCCGCGCGGGCGGAGAACCGCGGCGTGCAGGGGAGCGTTCACGCCGACGGCGACCTCCACGATCACGTCGACCCCGTCCGGCGCGATTTCCCGGATCGCGGCGGCGACGTCTCCTTCGGTGTACCGCACGACATGCTGCGCACCGGCGGCGCGCGCGAGCGCTGCTTTGTCCTCCGTGCTGACCGTGGCGATCACGGTCGCTCCGGCCCAGCGCGCCAGCTGGATCGCGGCGTTGCCGACCGCGCCCGCGCCGCCGCTGACGAGAATCGTCTTGCCCGCCAACGCATTCGGGGCGAGCCGCTGCGGTCCGTCCTCCGCGACGGTGAGCGCGCGGTGCGCGGTGAGCGCCGGGATCGCGAAGGCGGCACCCTCGTCGAACCCGGACTCGTCGGGGAGCGGGACGAGCCGGTCCGCCGGAAGCACGGTGTACTCCTGCGCGGTCCCGGACGTCGGCGAGTGCGCGGCGGCCAGCAGCAGCCACACCCGGTCGCCCACGGAGAATCCGTCCACCCCGGCGCCGACCGCGTCCACGACGCCCGCCCCGTCCTGGTTGGGCACGGACAACTCGGCCTCGACGCCGAAGCGGGAGCCGGAACGCGCCTTCCAGTCGGTCGGATTCACCGCGGACACGACGATCCGCACGCGCACCTCGCCCGGCCCCGGCTCGGGCACGGCGAGTTCGGACAACGTCAGCACTTCCGGGCCGCCGAACTGGCGGTAGGTCACAGCTTTCACCCTCGGTGCAATGCCCCGGCCGGCGCGGCTATTCCCGCCGGGCGACCCGCTGCAGCTTCGCGGGAGTGGCTCAGCGCCCGGCGAGCCGCGCGATCACCGGGGCGAAGTCCTGGATGAACGCGCCGTTCACGCTGTAGTACGACACCCCGAGCTCCTCCCGCCGCCGCTGCAGCTCGTCGGCCATCGCGGCCGGTCCGCCGCGCAGGAGGGTGAGGGAGTCGTGCTCGACGAGGGTTTCGTGGTCGTGCCCGATGAAACCGCGGATCCACGGCGGGATCTCTTCGCCGACGACGAAAATGTTCATCGCCAGTTCGACGTCCCGGCCGCCGGCCGCCGAGCGGATCTCGGCGGCGTACTCCGCGGTCTCGGCGCGGCTCGCGAGTACGCTGCCCGCGAGAGTGACGATGTCTGCCCGTTCCCCGGCCAGCCGCCGGGCTTTCGGACCGCCCGCGGCGACCATCACCGGCGTGTGCGCGTCACCGTCGAGGCGGCGCAGGTGCGAGATCGTGTCCGACACCTGAGCGAGCCGCTCCGGGCCGGTGCCGTACGGCAGGCCCAGTTCGGCGGCGGCCTCGCGCATCGGCGGGATCCCGGTGCCGATCCCCATCTCGAACCGGCGCTCGGTGAGCACGCTGAGGCTGTGCGCCTCCCACGCGGCCGCGCGCGGCGTGCGCAGCGGGCTGGCGTAGACGAACGTGCCGACGCGCAGTTCGGTCGTCACCGCCGCGGCGACGGCCAGCGCCGCGGTCGGGGTGGGGAGGCGGAGATTGTCCGGCGACAGCAGAGTCGAATATCCGAGATCCTCCGCACGGCGGGCCGTTTCGCGCCATTTCGCGCCGCCCTCCTGCGCTGCCGCGACCACCCCGAACCGAAATGTTTTTCCCGCCATGGCACCAGAAAACCACGGCTGCCGCACTCGCGCCAGCAAATGCGGCAGCCGGGTGAGTCAGCCGCGCTGGTACTGCTCCCAGGTCAGCTTCGGGTTGACCGCGGGGCCGTCGTCCTTGCCGTGGTTGGCGAGGCCGTTCTGCCCGAGGTAATAAGCGCCGACCTGGTGCTGCGCGCCCGAGGACAGATCCGGGTCGTTCACCGCGATCGCGTGGATGTGGTAGCCCCAGTCGCCCTGGGACGGCGTGCGCACCCAGGCCGCGAACCCGACTTTCCGGAGATCCTTGGCGAATTCAGTGCGGGTCGCCGAGGACATGTTCGCCACCGAAACGTCGAAAGCGCCGCCGCCGTCGTGCGTTCCGGCAGACGCGCCGACGCCGCCCGGGTTGTACGAGCCCTGGGTGAGGCCGACATCCTTGCCGAACAGCTTCTCCGCCGCCTGGAGCATCGCCTTGGTGCGCGTGTTCAGCGTGACGCCGTGGTAAGTCACGTGGCTGCCCGCGGACACGACGTTCGACACCGTGTACTTGCCGGAACCGAGCTTCTCCAGCGACGTCTTGCCGGGCAGACCGGACGCGTCGATTCCGGTGTAGCCAAGGGATTTCTGGTACTTCGAGTAGGCGTCGATCGTGGTGGTGCCGAAGTAGCCGTCGACGTACTTGGCGTCCAGCAGCCCCTTCGCCTGCAGCGCCTTTTCGACCAGCAGGACGCTGTCGTGCGCGCCCGGGGTCTGCGTGCTGTCGGCGCGCTGCGGGTCGATCTGGGCCGCGAGCAGCACGGCCTCCATGTTCGCCGCCGGCAGCGCCGCGGCTACGCCCGGAACGGCGACGGCGACCGTGGCCGCCGCCGCGGCTCCGGCGGTGAGCACTGCGAGTTTCCTGAGCATCCGTGTCCTCCCGGTCCTGGTCGGTCCGGGCCGAGCATCGCCGAACGGGATACACGGGACGTACAAATGCGGCTCGACCTCACTCCAGCCACTCGGTGACGAACCGGTCGTTCTCGTGGATGTGCACCGCCTCGTAGGGTCCGGGACCGAGGGAAACGAACTTGTGCGGGGTGTTCGCCGGAGCGACGAGCACCTCCCGGGCGACCCCTTCGCGCTGCTCCTCGCCGATGGTGAACAACGCGCGCCCGCGCTGGATGACGAAGGTTTCGCGGTAGGGATGCCGGTGCAGCCGAGGTCCGGTCCCGGGCTCGGTGGCGTATTCGCGGATGACGGAGACGCCGGAGCCGACCTCGTGGCCCTCGACGTCCCGGGTGGCAGGTTCTGTCATGTCCGTCGAGGCTAGCCCGGCAGGCACGCGAAGCGCAGGTCTGTGCGGAAACCCCGGACGGAATCTGATTCCGACCTCCGCAGGAGTCTGCCGTGCCGCCGGTCGGATGTCTGTCCGGTCGAAACCGGCCAGATCTCTGTCATCCGGTTGACCTCGCCGCCCGCGAGCCGGAAAGGTCGGACAACACGAGGTCTGGGAGGTGCCGTGCGGTACTCAGTCGTGGCAGCGTTGGCGACGGCGGCGGTCGTCGGAGCGGGGACCGTCGCGGCGGCCGCGCCGCAGGCGGCCCTGGTCGGCGATCCGGCGGCGTACGTGGATCCGCTCATCGGGACCGGCCGCGGCGGCACCTCGGTCGGCGAGATCAACAACTTTCCCGGGCCCGCGGCGCCGTTCGGGATGATGCAGTTCTCGCCGGACACCGACGGGTCCTACGCCGGCTACCAGTACCACAGCGACAAGATTCGCGGTTTCAGCCTCGACCACGCGTCGGTCGGCTGCAACGCGTTCGGCGACGTTCCGATCCTGCCGGTCACCGGCGACGTCGGGGCGAAACCGTGGGACCGGGTCGAGCGCTTCACCCACGACGGCGAGCAGGCTGAACCCGGCTATTACGCGGTCACCTTCCCCGATTCCGGCGTGCGCACCGAGCTGACCGCGACCACCCGCACGGGGATGGCGGCGTTCACCTTCCCGGCGGGGCAGAACGCGCAGGTGCTCGTGAAGGGCGGCGCGAGCCTGGCGGGCAACTCCGCGGCGGGGCTGCGGATCACCGGCGACCGCGAGGTCAGCGGCCAGGCGACGACCGGCCACTTCTGCGGAAAACCGAACAAGTACACCGTCTACTACGACATCACCTTCGACCGTCCGTTCACCGCGCACGGCACCTGGGACGGCAAAACCGTCCAGCCCGGCAGCGACCAGGTCGACGCGCCGAAAGCCGGGGCGTACCTGACGTTCGGCGACGCCGGCGTGGTCCACGCGAAGGTCTCGATGTCCTATGTGGACGTTCAGGGCGCGAAGAAGAACATGACCCCCGGCTGGGACTTCGCCGCGATGCGCAAGGGCACCAAGGACGCCTGGCGCGACGCACTCGGCCGGATCCGCGTGGCGGGCAAGGACTCCGCGCAGCTCAAGACGTTCTACACCGCGCTCTACCACGGCCTGATGCACCCCAACACGTTCAACGACGCCGACGGCCGCTACCTCGGCTTCGACAACCAGGTCCGCACGCTCCCGGCCGGGCATTCGCAGTATGCCAACTTCTCCGACTGGGATACCTACCGCTCGCTCGCGCCCCTGCACGGCATGCTGTTCCCGAAGGAAGCCAGCGACATGGCGCAGTCGCTGACCAACGACGCGGTCCAGGGCGGCTGGTGGCCGCGCTGGCCGATGGCCAACGGCTACACCGGGCAGATGACCGGCGACAGCTCGGTCGCGCTGCTGTCGAGCCTCTACGCCTTCGGCGCGCGCGACTTCGACGTCAAGACCGCGTTGAAGTACCTGGTCAAGGGTGCGACGTCGGTGGACGAGACGCCCGGCGCGTACCAGGAACGCCGGGGGATCGCGGACTATCTCGCCCGCGGCTACCTGCCCAACAACGACGCCTCCCGCGGCGACCACGCCCGCGTCGGCGCCTCGATCACGCTGGAATGGGCGATCGACGACTTCGCCATCTCGCAGTTCGCGGGTGCGATCGGCGACCGAGGCGTCGCCCGCGACTTCGCGAAACGCGGCCAGAACTGGCAGCATCTGTTCAACCCGGCGACCGGCTACCTGCAGCCGCGCGGCCAGGACGGCCGGTTCCCGGACGGCCCGGCCTACCAGCCGCCCGCGCCCGGCACCTTCGGCCAGGACGGTTTCGACGAGGGCAACGCCGCGCAGTACACCTGGCTCGTGCCGCAGGACACGGCCGGGCTGGTGACCGCGATGGGCGGTCCGGCGGCGGTGTCCGCGCGGCTCGACACGTTCTTCCAGAAGCTCAACGTCGGCCCGAACGAACCGTACATGTGGGCGGGCAACGAGCCCGACTTCGGCGTTCCCTGGATGTACAACCACGTCGGCCAGCCGTGGAAGACCCAAGAGGTGGTGCGCCGGATCGCGACCACTCTGTTCAGCGCTACGCCAGATGGAGAGCCCGGAAACGACGACCTCGGCGCGCAATCGTCCTGGTACGTCTGGGCCGCGCTGGGCCTGTACCCGTCGACTCCGGGCACGCCGGACCTCACCGTGCACAGCCCGCTGTTCGAGCGCGCGGTGCTGACCCTGCCCGGCGGCCGCACGCTGGACATCCGCGCGCCGGAAGCCTCGACGACCACGCAGTACGTCCACGGCCTCGCGCTGAACGGGCACCGGTGGGACCGGACGTCGCTGCCGCAAGATCTCGCGCGCAACGGCGGTCGGCTCGACTTCGCGCTGTCCGCGCAGCCGGACCGGAACTGGGCGGCGAACACGCAACCACCGTCCTATCGGGACAACGAGGAACCGTTCGTCGGCTCGGTCGCCAACCAGGTGACCCTCGAACCGGGCGGCTCCGGCACGGTCGCGGTGAACGGCCAGCGGCTCGGCGGGCACCTGCGCTCGCTGAACCTCTCGACGTCGGCGCCCGCCGGGATCACCGTGTCCGGACCGCGTTCGGTGTGGCTCGACAACCACACCGGCGGCGGGAAAACGGACCTGACCGTGACCGCGGCGGCGGGCACTCCCGCGGGTTACTACGAAGTGCCGGTGACATTGCGCGGAGCCGGACATTCCGTTTCTTCCTCGGTAATTGTTTTGGTCGCGCCGAAGGGAAGCCTCGCCGCGACCTTCGGCAATGCCGGGATTTCCGACGACGGCGACGGCGGTTCGGCGAATTTCGACGGTGCCGGAAACAGCTATTCGCGGAAAGCGCTGGCGGACGCCGGTCTCGCTCCGGGTTCGACCGGACACGCGGCGGGCACGACGTTCGTCTGGCCCGCCGCGCCGTCCGGCCGTCCGGACAACGCGGTGCCGTCCGGGCAGAAGCTCGATCTAGGTGGAACTTCAGCCGCCCGCCTGCTTTTCGTCGGTTCGGCGACGAACGGAGACCATCGCGGGAGCGCGACGGTCGCGTTCACCGACGGCACGACGGCGACCGCCGATCTTTCGTTCGGTGACTGGGTGTTGCCGGGCGGAAAAACCGAACCAGTGTTCGGCAATACGCTCGTGGCCCGCACCGCGTACCGGAATCAGCCCGGCGGCCAGGGAATCGGCGCATCGGTCTACGCGACGTCGCCGCTGGAAATCCCGGCGGGCAAGAAGATCGCGACGGTGACGCTCCCGTCCGATCCGGACCTCCACGTATTCGCCCTCGGCCTCGGCTGAGTTTGTCAAGCGGGATTCCCAGGGTGTGATCTGTTCGGGGGTTCCGGAATTTCTCGGCCCCCTTCGTCGTAAGTCACTGGCGTGCTCACGACGAAGGGGAGTGGCGTGAACGAAACACGCGAAGCGCCGAAAGCCGGGAGCCAGCTGAAGCTGGTGCTCGTGCTGGGCGTTCTGGTGGCACTGGGGCCGCTGTCCATCGACATGTATCTGCCGGCTCTGCCGGACATCACCCGCGAACTGTTGACGACGGAGTCGACGATCCAGCTGACCCTCACCGGAACGGTGCTGGGGCTCGGCCTGGGCCAGCTGATCGCCGGCCCGCTCTCGGACGCGATGGGGCGGCGGATTCCGCTCGTCGCGGGAAGCGCGATCCACGTGCTCGCGTCGCTGCTGTGCCTGGTCGCGCCGACGGTCGAGCTGCTGAGCGCGGCGCGCGTGCTGCAGGGGCTGGGCGCCTCGGCGGGCGCGGTGCTGGCGCTGGCCGTGGTGCGCGACCTCTACACCGATCGCGCCGCGGCGAAACTGCTGTCCAAGCTCATCCTGGTGATGGGCGTGTCCCCGGTGCTGGCCCCGACGCTCGGCAGCGCGCTGCTGGCGTGGACGCACTGGCGCGGGGTGTTCGTGGCGCTCGCCGCGATCGGGCTGGCGAGCGGCGTCGCGGCGGCGCTGGCGCTGCCGGAGACCCTGCCGCCCGCGCGGCGGCAGCCGTTCAAGGTCCGGGCGACCATGCGGTCCTACCGGACGCTGTTCACCGACCGCTCGTTCGTCGGGCTGGTGCTGGTGGCCGGGTTCGCGATGGCCGGGCTGTTCGCGTTCGTCAGCGGCGGGTCGTTCGTCTTCCAGCAGCAGTACGGGCTCGACCAGCAGCAGTTCGGCCTGATGTTCGGGGCGAGCGCGGTGTGGCTGATCGCCGCGACGCAGGTCAACGCCCGGCTGATGAACCGGTTCGAACCGCACCAGGTGCTGCTTTTCGCGAGCGTCGCGGCGGCGGCCTCGGCCGCGGTGCTGCTGGTGACCGCGCTGACCGGCTTCGGCGGCATGTTCGGCGTCGCGGTGCCGGTGTGGGTGGTGCTGTTCTTCGCCGGGCTGATCCTGCCGAACGCGCCGGCGGTCGCGCTCGACGCGCATGGCGACAACGCCGGGACCGCGGCGTCGCTGCTGGGCGCGGTGCAGTTCGGCGTCGGCGCGGCGGTGTCGCCGGTGGTCGGCCTGCTGGGCAACAACGCGGTCGCGATGGCGACGGTGATGTTCGGCGGACTGGTGGTGTCCGGCCTGGTGCTGTGGCTGGTCGCGCGGCCGTGGCAGGGCCGGGCGGCCGAGCCGGAGGTGCTGGCCGACACCCGGGTCCCGGTGGCCGTCGACTGAGGTGGCTCGTGGGTGGCGGTGCCGGTGCGCCCCGGCATCGCCGCTCACATGCTGCGGAGCACCGAGACGACCACGCCGAGCACCGTGGCCCGGTCGCCGTCGATCACGTCGTAGGCCGGGTTGCGGGGCTCGAGGTAGACGTGCCCGTCGCGGCGGCGGTAGACCTTGACCGTCGCCTCCTCGTCGATCATCGCGGCGACGATCTGCCCCGAATGCGCCTCGGGCTGCTGCTTGACCACGACGATGTCGCCGTCGCAGATCGCCGCGTCGACCATCGAATCGCCGCGCACGCGCAGCCCGAACACGGTGCCGCGGCCGGTGAGCCCGCGCGGCAGCTGCATGACGTCGTCCACGTGCTCCTGCGCGGAGATCGGCGTGCCCGCGGCGATGTCGCCGACCACCGGCACCGGCACGGAGTCGCTGCTTTCGCGCGTGGGCAGGTCGCCGAGGAAGGCGCGCACGTCGATCGGGCGGGAGACGGTGGGGCTGCGCCGCAGGAACCCCTTGTCCTCCAGCGCGGCGAGATGCTTCGACACCGAGGACGTCGACCGCAGCCCGACCGCTTCGCCGATCTCGCGCGTGCTCGGCGAGTATCCGTGCCTGCCCACCCAGTCCCGGATGGTGGCGAGGATGCGCTGCTGCCGCTCGGGCAGGGCCGAAGCGTCCAGGTCGTCGAAGACGTCGTCGTAGGCGGTCACGGGGCCGATCGTAGACGGCGGGCGGGCCGGTCGCCGGGGCCGGGGCGGTTGTTCCACTGTGGACGGTGGATGCGCTTGGTAGAGTGTTCCCTCCGGAGGGTGACGGAGGGGACCGGGGATGACTCAGCCGGCAGTACGGCCGAAGGTGACGGGGATCGGCATCGCGGTGGCGGTGGTCCTCGCACTGCTGGAGACCTATGTGGTACTCGGCGGATTCTGGTCGGTCGGCACAATCGTGAGCGTTGGAGGCCGCGCTGGCCCGTCCAGTTATCTGTCTGCGGCGTCCCTGGTGCTGGCGATCGCGGTGCTCGTCGGCATCGTGTTGATTTTCCCGCGGCGGCAATCGGTCGGCCGGATTCTGCTGTGGGGCGCGCCGGTGCAGCTGCTGTGCGCGCTCGCCGGGGTGATCCTCGCTCATTCCTGGTGGGACACCATCGCGTTCGGCGTGATCGCGATCCTGGCGGTGGTGCTGTGGCTGCCCGCGGTGTCCGCGAAGACGCCTCCGCCCGTGGGATACGGAATGCCTTACGGGGCACCGGTTCCGGGGATGCCGCAGTATCCGATGGGACAGCAGTATCCGGGGCAGCAGTATCCGCAGCAGTACGGCGCTCCGGGAATGCCGCAGCAGTACCCGCAGCAGCCGCAGTATCCCCAGCAGCCGTATCCGCAGCAGCCGATGCCGGGGCAATGGCCCGCCTCCGGCCCGCCGCAGCAGAATTGGCCGGGCCAGTGATCACTGCCCGGCGAAGTGCCGCTGCTCGTCCGTGACCTCGGTGAGCACCCGCTTGAACTCGGCGTACTCGGCCTGGCCGAGGCGCTGGGCGTGCCGGTCCTCGATCCCGGCGAGAATGCGGGTCGAGGCCGCGATCATGGCCTGTCCGCGTTCGGTCGGGCAGACGAGTTTCGCCCGCCGGTCGGCCGGGTCGGGGCGGCGTTCGACGTAGCCGAGCGTCGCGAGTTCGTCGACCATCGTGCCGATGACCTGCTTACGCCGTCCGGAGAGACGGGACAGTTCGGTCGCGCGGGCGCCGTCCGGGCCGAGGTAGGCGAGCACCGCGCCGTGCCGGGGGCTCAGGTCGGCGAAACCCTCGGCGGCCAGCGCGGTGAACAGTTCCCGCTGCACCGCGAACAGCAACCGCCCGGCGAGCATGCCGAGGTCGGGGTGTGCGGGCATTCGGGGGTCGGGCACGGCGGAGATCGTAGCGCGGGGTCAGGACCGCCGGGGGAGGACACAGAATTCGTTGTCTTCGGGGTCTTTCAACACAATCCAGTGGTCGTTCTCCGGATCTTCCACGACTTTCGCGCCAAGCGTGACGAGGCGGGCCACTTCGTCGCGCTGTTCCACGGTGTCCGGCGCGATGTCCAGGTGCAGCCGGTTCTTGACGGTCTTCCCCTCGGGCACCGGCTGGAACAGCAGCGACGGCCGGTCCGGCGCTTTCAGTTCGACGTAGGCGAGTCCGTGGCTGTCCGGCCACCGCTCGGCAGGCGGGTAGCCCAGCGCTTCCCGCCAGAATTCGGCGAGCGCGTCGGCGTCTCGGCAGTCGACGGTGACGGCGATCAGGTGGCTGCTCATGATCGGGGAATTACCCGCGATCGGCCGCGGTTATGCCCGGGATCTTGTTTGTCCACAGTGGACGGTCAATGCGGGTGGGCGAGCAGCGTGCCGAGACCCGGTCCGGCGGCAGGCCGGCCGAGCAGGGTGAGGCAGTGCCAGAGCGTCACCTGCGTCGCGGTCAGCACGGGTTTGCCCGCCCGGTTTTCGAGCTCGGCGAGCAGCGGCGCGGTGTGCAGGGCGGTCTCCGGGAGCAGGACGGCCTGGGCGTCCGGCGAGGCCGCGGAATCGACCAGTTCGCGGATGCGGCCGCTGTCCCACGCCGCCAGATCGCGGTCCGAACCGGCATCGGCCGACACGGCGTGCACGGTGGCGATGTCTTCCTCGGCAAGGAACGCCGAGAACGCGTCGGTGATGTCCGGCGCGTATACCGAGGCGAGCGAGATCCGCTTGAGGCCGAGCCGGTGCGCGGCGGCGAGGAACGCCAGTGACGTGCTGCTCGCCGGGACGCCCAGCGCGTCCGTCAGGGCGTCGGTCTGCGTCTTGGCCACGGCGACGCCGTCGAGGAAACTGCAGCTCGCGCACACCCAGCTGACCACGCGCGGGGACGTCGTGAACTTCGCCGCCGTCCGGACCAGCCGGTCCGGCTCGCTCAGCTCGCGCACGGCGGTCTGGACGTTCTCCCGCTCGACCACGCGCCGCGCCCAGGGCACGTAGGCGAACTCCACGCCGGGCCGGGCGTCCAGGCATCCGGCGAGGGCGGTGAAGTCGTCCTCGGCGCAATCGCGAGTGGGATACAGCAGACCGATCATCTCGGGCAGTGTCGCACTCGTTCGCCCGGACGGCAGAACTTCAGGAGCCGGGACCGGAGTAGATCTCGTCGGCGGAGGGGGCCTTGGCCGGGCGGGGGTCGCCCAGGTCGAGGTCCAGCGCCCCGTCCCGCGGGGACTCGTACCGCATCAGGGAGTAGGTCGTCCCGAAGCGCCCGAGGTAGATCGCCTTGCTGCCGTTCCGGTAGCGCACCGCCGGAGTGCCCTCCAGGTCGACGGGTTCGCCCGCGGAGTAGCCGGGCTGGCCGAGCTCGTCGGCGGCGGAGTCGAGGAAGGAGTCGCAGTCCAGGAGGTCCTTCAACTTCGCGCCGCGGCCGTGGAGCAGCGGAGCGTCCGCCGGCAGCCACTTGCCGTCCATTGTCGACATGGCTCGGGCGGACAGTCCGGTGATCTTCGCCAGCGCGGCGGTGACTTTGATCCACACCTTGTCGCCGACGCGCACCAGCGACAGCGGCGCGCCGTCCTTCTCGATCGAACCGCTCGCACTGTCGTGGTTGAGCTGCAGGTCGACGGTGAGGCCGTCGGCGCTCGTGCCTTTGAGGTGGACCGCCCTGGCCATGCCCAGTTCGTTCGCGACGGTGTCCCCGACCGTCGCGGCATCGGGCGGCGCGTCGAACGGCTTGACCGGCGAACTCGCCGCCGCGCTGACCAGCGGCAGGGTTGGACTCCCTCCGGCACCGGAGCAGGCGGCGCACACGAGCGCGGCCGCAATGGCACCGCAGCGCAGGAGGAGACGGTTTGGGACCGGGCGAGTCATGCGGTTTCCGTTCGGGACAGGCCTGGGACACCCCCGGGCGCATCCGGTTATCGCAAGGTCCGGCGGTTCGTTACGGCTGTGGTCCACAGTGGACGCGAGGCTGTCTGGTCAGGAACCGGGACCGGAGTCGAGCGACACCCGCTTGTCGTTCACCATCGCGGCGGCCGCGGCGGGCAGTCCGGCCTTCTTGGTGAGCGACTTGCTGAACCGCATCCAGATCTTGTCGCCGACGCGCAGCACGGGGACCTCGACGCCGTCCTTCTCGATCGAGCCGCTGACGCTGTCCTTGTTGAGCTGCAGGTCGATCTTGATGTCGCCGCCGCTGTTGACCGTGCCCTTGACGTGGACCGCGGTCGATTTCTTCATCGCCGCCTTGATGGCCGCGGGGTCGAGCGGGTCGGCGGTCCGTTACGGCTTATCTCGGCCCAAAGCGGATTCGTGACGCTGCGGTCCACAGTGGACGCAAGGCCTCGCGCTCCCGAACGGCGCGGGAACGCGAGGCCGTCCGGTCAGGAGCCGGGGCCGGAGAAAATCTCGGCAGCGGGCGGGGCCTGGGCCGGGACGGGCTGGTCCCAGCCGCTGAATTCCATCGTGCCTTCCGAGGGGGACTCGAGCCGCAGCAGGCGGTGGGAGCCCTCGGCTTCGAGGAAGATCGTCCGGCTGCCGTTCTTGTAGCGCAGCGCCGGGGTTCCCGCCACGTCGGCGGGTTCGGCCGCGGAGTAGCCGGGCTTGTCGACGTCGTCGGCCATGGAGCCGATGAAGACGTCGAAGTCCATGAACAGCTTGAACACCTCGCCCATGCCCTGGGCGAGCGGGGAGTCGAGCGACACCCACTTGTCGTTCACCATCGCCGCGGCCTCGGCGGGCATCCCGGTCTCCTTGACCAGCGACTTGCTGAACCGCATCCAGACCTTCTCGCCGACGCGCAGCACCGGCACCTCGACGCCGTCCTTCTCGATCGAGCCGCTCACGCTGTCCTTGTTGAACTGCATGTCGACCTTCATCTTGCCGTCTTCGCTCTTCGTGCCCTTGACGTGGACCGCGGTCGACTTCTTCATCGCGGCCTTGACGGTCGCGCCGACGGTGGCGGCGTCGGGCGCGGCGGCGGACGGCGAGGCGGGTGCGGCGGGCGAACTCGCGGCCGCGCCGGCGGCGGGCGGCGGGGCGGCGTTCCCGCCGGAGCCGGAGCCGGAGCAGGCGGTGCACGCGAGCGCGGCGGCGGCCGCTACGGCGCCCCAGCGCAGGAGGAGACGGTTCGAGACCGGGCGAATCATGCGGTTTCCGTTCGGGACAGGCCCAGGACGCCCCGGGCACATCCGGTTATTCGCCCGGCTCAGGCTTTCGTTACCGCTTGTCCGGTTTCGTCACATATCTGTGACTCACGGCCTGGTCCACAGTGGACGAACCAGGCTCAGCTGGCGGCGCGGGTGGCGGCGAAACCGGGATGCGGCAGCCGCTGCGGGCGGCCGTCCGGGTGGTACTCGAAATGCCACCATTCGTTGTCGTACACGCGATACAGGCCGAACCGTCCGCCGTGGGCTTCGAGCCACTGCGCGCCTTCGTAGGGCCGCACGTCGAGCGCGACGCCCCGCACGTGCTGCGATTGCGCGGGCGGGAGCGTGAGGTGCAGGGCGAGTTCGTGCGAACCGGCGCGCTGGACTTCGGCATGGAACAGGTCGGCCTGCGTCGCGGCGTCCCGGTGACCGGAAGTCAGGCCGAGCAGGATTCCGTGCCGCCACAACGCTTCGGTGCGCGCCGCGGTGAATGCGGCGTGCGTGCCGGGGGTGAGCCCGGCGAGGTTTTCGGCCGGATAGCGGGCCCCCAGCGCCCACTGGCACGCGACGTGCCGTGCCCGGCCCCGCGCGACCACCCACGCGACCGGCACGAAAAGCACCGCGAGCACGTGGGTGACCACTCGGTAGATTCCGGTCACTGCAACGCCTTCACGACCGCGGCGGCGGCCTGCGCGATCAGCTTGTCGTCGGTCTTCGCGTCCTTCTGCGGGCGATCGGACAGCACAGTGAGCACGATCGGCGCGCGGTGCGGCGGCCAGAGCACGGCGATGTCGTTGCGCGTGCCGTAATCGGCGGACCCGGTCTTGTCCGCGACCTGCCAGTCCGCGGGCACGCCGGCGCGGATCACGTGCGCGCCGGTGGTGTTGGCGCGCATGATCTTGGTCAGCACGGCCTGTTTGTCCGCCGGGAGTCCCGAGTCGAGCGCGACGGCGCGCAGGTCCTTGGCCCAGACTCGCGGGGTGGTCGTGTCCCGGACGTCACCAGGGCTCGTCTCGTTGAGAGCGGGCTCGATGCGGTCCACGTGGGTGACCGTATCCCCCAGCCGGCGCAGCTCCGCAGCCAGCCCGGCGGGACCCCCGATTTCGCGGAACATGAGGTTATCCGCCGTGTTGTCGCTGTAACGCAGCGCAGCGTCGAGGACGCTCTGTAACGACATTTGCTCCCCGATGTGCTTCTCCGTAATCGGGGAATTGGGCACGAGATCGCTTTGCCGAACCGTGACCGTGCGGGCCAGATCATCCCCGCGGTGCAGGATCGCTGCCGCGTTGAACACCTTGTGCGTGGAAGCGTAGGCAAACCGGTCGTCCGCGTGATAGGCGACCTCGCGGCCGTCGCCGGTGTCGATCGCGTAGACGCCGAGCCGGGCGCCGAAAGCCTTCTCCAGCGCGGCGAAATCCGGCTGCGCGACTGTCTTGGCCGCCGCCGGCGCGGCGGACTGCGCGGAACTCGCCGGGGCGTCGGGTGTTGCTGGTGTGGCACATGAGGCTAGCGCGACCAATGCGAACGCGGCCAGGGTCAGCCTGCGGAACACGGGGTTCTCCCTCCGAAGTCGATCAACTCCCCAGCAGCGTGCCCGCGTCCGGTTCATGCGGTCCAAGACACTTCCGTGCGACATGATGCGAATCTGGCATAAGCTCTGGTCGTGGACTTGGTCGGCTGCTGCAAAGCGTTCGTGAGCGTGACCGAAGCGGGGAGCTTCACCGGCGGCGCGGCGGTCGCGCGGATCCCGCAGCCGGTGGCGAGCCGCCGGATCGCCGCGCTCGAGAAGCACCTGGGGGAGCGGCTGTTCGACCGGTCGACCCGGCGGGCGCGGCTCACGCCGTTCGGGCGGGACCTGCTGCCGTCCGCGCAACGCCTGGTCCGGCTCGCCGAGGCGATGGAATCGGACGCGCAGCGCGCGCGTCGGCGGCCGTTGCGGCTGGCGGTCCCGGACACGTCGACCACCCGCGATCTCGCCGAGCTCGAAGCGCAGGCGCGGACAGTGGAGGTCTTCCTGGAGTTCCGCGTCGCCGGGCCGGCCGAGCGGGCCGAACTGGTGCGGACGCAGGAGGTGCGGGCCGCGCTGGTCGCGGTGCCGCCGGAGGACGGGGTGTGGACGGTGCCGCTCGGGCTGGCGAGCGAGGCCGAGCCGGACGAAGCCGTGGTGCACCTGGAAACCCTGCGCGCGGGCCGGTCGCCCGGAGCACGCCGCCGGGTGTGGGTGCAGCCGGAGGACGACGTGCCGCATGTTCGCGACCGCGTGTTCCGCGCCCGCGATGCGGCCGGGCTGCTGCCCGCGCAGGTCGAGGTCGCCGGGACGCTGACGACGGCCGCGGCGAGCGTGATCGGGTCGGCGGATCTGCTGTTGTGCTCGGCGGACCAGGCGCGGGAACTGGGGCTGGCGTGGCGTCCGGTGGGCGGCGCCCGGCTCGCGCGGGGATACGACGTGGCGGCGGGGCTGGGCGACGACGTCGACCGGGTGCGGACGCCATTGCGTGCGGCGATCGCGCGGTGCCTGGGGGCGGAGGTCGCGACGGGGGAGCGCGCTCGCCGTCCGGGCGCGGGCGGTGCGGCAGACTGGCGCCGTGAACACTGAGGCGCTGCTGGCACGGCTGCGGGACGAACTCGACGAGGGCGGGCTGCGAGGCTCGTTCCTCGTCCGCGATCTCGGGTCCGGCCGCGAGATCGGGATCGAGCCCGACCTGGAGTTCGCGACCGCGTCGCTGGTCAAGGTCCCGCTCGTCGCGGTGACGCAGGACCGGATCCGGCGCGGCGAACTGGACGGCGCGCGGCAGGTGGAGGTCGAACCCGGGCGTGCCGAGAGCGCGGGGCCGACCGGGCTGGCGCGGTTCCGGCATCCGGCGCGGGTTTCGGTCGAGGACCTGATGTACCTGGCCTCCGCGATCAGCGACAGCGCGGCGGCCGACGAACTGTTCGCCCTCACCTCGCCCGCGGAGGTCACGCGGACGGTGCGGGACTGGGGCATCACCGGCATCTCGGTGCGGCATTCGCTGAGCGAACTGAGCGACACGCCGGTGGAACGGTTCGGCGCGGCCGAGGTGCACCTCGCGCATTCGCTGGCGATCGGCGCGGTGACCGAGGGACAGGGACATCCGGTGCGGCAGCTGGACGTTTCGCGCGCGAGTTCCGGTTCGGCGCGCGCGTTCACCGATTTGCTGACCGCGTTGTGGACGCCGTCGAAAATCGACCCGGACGTGTCCGCGCGGGTGCGGCAGCTGATGGGCGAAAACCTGCTGCGCCAACGGCTGGCCCCGGATTTCGCGTCCGATTCCGCGAAGTGGTCCTCGAAAACCGGGACGCTGGTGAACCTGCGGCACGAGATCGGGGTGGTGGAGCACTCGGACGGCCAGGCGTTCGCGGTCGCCGCGCTCACCGAATCCCGGGTGCCCGCGGCGATCCAGCCGGAAGCGGAGATCTTGATGGCGCGGGTCGCGCGGGCGTTGCGGGACCACCTGCGGGCCCGCGGATAGGCCGGATCCGCCCTCGCGGCGAATCCGGCCGTTCCGCGTCAGGCCAGGCCCAGCAGCGTGAGGATGAGAACGATTCCGTGCGTCTGCATTTTCCCGCACCTCCCTCCCGGATCCAGGCACGGAAAACCCCCGCCGCGAAACAGTGCTCTTTCGCAGCTTGTCGGATTTCCGTGATTCTCGGCGAACCGCCCGGAACGAGCGGCGTGCACCCAGAATGCGATCCGGGAACGGGTGCGGACAAGGCGTTTCCTGTTTCCTCGAAAGCAGGAAACACGTGCCTAGCGCAGCGTCGGGTTTCCCCAGGCCAGCGCGGCCGGCCGGGTCGTGCGGGCAGCCGGGCCCGCCGCGGGACGGCGGATCTCGAGCCGCAGCCGCCGGACGCCGGTGACGTCGAGTTCGGTGTGCCGCGGGCTGCCGGACGCGGAATGGTCGAGGTGCCGGATTTCGCCGTCGAGCCGGACGCAGAACTGCCCGATCTGGAAATCCGCGTCCTCGGCGTCGTCGAGCACTCCGGCGACCGCGTTGAAATGCGCGTAGGAGCCGCCGAGGTCGATTTCCGCGAACGCCCACGCCCCGGAAGTCGGCCCGGCGGTGCGGAAAACGACGCTGTGCTCGTAGCTGATCCCGTCGATCCGCGCTGAGCCCGCGGTGATGTCCGCGCTCTTGTCGCGCCACGGCAGTTCGGTCGCCAGTACCGGCCCTGGCGCGGAATCCGTTGCTCCGCGCCAGATCCCGCGCACCGGACGCTCGTTCTGGCTGCGCCCGGTGATCGCGGAGATCAGCCCGGCGACGCCGTCGTCGGTGAATTCGGGAATCCGGAAATGCGTGGTGGAATACGGGGTGAGAAACGCCGGGATGTCTTCGACTGAAGCGCCGGGCAGCACCACCGGCAGGATGCGGCTGGTCTCGCGCTCCAGGTCGCGGGTGAGCGCGTCGCGCATGATCCGCGCCTCGAACTGGGAGCCGCGGCCCTCGTCGAAGGGCGCCTCGCCGTCCGCGCGCCGCCGGTAGTTCGGCGAGGCGATCACCAGCACGAAATCGGCGGCGTGGATGTTCCGGATCGCCCAGGCCGACCAGTCGATCCGGGACGCGTCGTCCCATTGGTCCAGCCGGACGTCGAGGCCGATCCGGGCACGGAGGAAGGTGGCGAAGGTCCCGACCTGCCGGTAGTGCTCGGCGGCGGTGTCGTGGGCGTAGCTGATGAAGATCCGGGGCGCGGCGGGGGCGGACATCGGGCTCCTCGAATTTCCGGCGGCAGCGACCCGTTCAGTCTCGGGTCCGGCCGGCGGCAGCGGGTTTTCGGCCACAAAGTGTCCAGAATCTGTCCCTTGCCGGGGTCTTCGCCAAAGGTATCGTCGTGGTCCGAGGACGGGATCGCCAGGACGCGGAAATCGACGGGGGAGCGCTGCCCAGGTGTATCACTACGACGTTTTCATCAGTTACGAACGGCGCGCCGAGGCCATCTCCAAATGGGTCCGCAACCATTTCCACCCGCGGCTGTGCGAACTGCTCGACGGCAACCTCGACCGGGACGTCCAGGTCTTCTTCGACGGGTCGGTGCGGGTCGGCGGCAAGTGGCCGGACGAACTGCGCTCCGCGTTGCGGCACACCAGGATCCTGGTCCCGGTGTGCTCGCCGAAGTACTTCTACAACGAGTGGTGCCTCGCCGAATGGGCCTCGATGGAACGCCGCGAAGAACTCGCCGGACGGGACCGCCCGGCGACCCTGATCTACCCGGTCATCTACTGCGATTCGAAAAACTTCCCGCCGTACGCGCACCAGCGCCGGATGAAGAACCTGACCGAGTGGAATCATCCGTACGAGCAATTCCAGGTCTCGGCCAAATACATCGGTTTCCACGACGAGATGAACCGCATCGCGACCGAGATCGAAGAACTGCTCAGCGCCGCCCCGGCGTGGCGGCCGGACTGGCCGGTGCTGACTCCGCGGCCGGACGTCCCGCCCGCTTCCCGGTTCCCGAGGCTCTGAGCGATGACGGGCGTCGTGATCACCTTCTATTCCTACAAGGGCGGCGTCGGCCGCAGCTTCACGCTGGCCAACATCGCGGTGCTGCTGGCCCGCTGGGGACACCGCGTGCTGTGCATCGACTGGGACCTCGAAGCACCGGGTCTGCACGAGTACTTCCGGCCGAAGCTGGACCACGATCCGCAAGGCGGCGTAGTCGATCTCGTCGCCGATTTCCGGGCGGGCACCGTCCGGCCGAACCGGCACGTCCTCCCGGTCCGCCTGGACAACGTGGCCGGCACGCTGGACTTCCTCGCCGCGGGCGGCGACGGCCCCGAGTATCCGGGACAGGTGCAGGGAATCGACTGGGAAAGCCTGTACGACGAGGAATTCGGCGAGTATCTCGAACGCTGCCGGGAAGCCTGGACCTCGGAGTACGACTACGTCCTGCTCGACAGCCGCACGGGAATCTCCGACGTCGGCAGCATCTGCACCGCGCACCTGCCGGACCGGCTGGTCGTCCTCTACACCGCGAACATGCAGAGCGTGCGCGGCGCGGTCGACGTCGCGCGCCGGGCGAACGTCGCGCGGAACGCCCTGCCGTACGACCGTCCGCAGCTTCCCGTGCTGCCGGTGCTTTCGCGGTTCGACACGCGCGAGGAGTACGACCGGTCGGAAAGCTGGCGGGAGATCTGCCTCAAGGAGACCCGAAGCCTGTTCGACAGCTGGCTTGACCAGGACGTTCCGCCCGCGGTGATCGCGCGCCACCTCACCTTGCCTTACGTCTCGTACTGGACCTTCGGCGAGCAACTTCCGGTGCTGCTGGAGAAAAGCCCGGGTGCGGACCAGATCGGGTTCGCGCTCGAGACCGTCGCCGCGGTGATCGCGCATTCCTTCGACCGGACCGAGCTGCTGGCCGAAAACCGCGACGCGTACGTGGCCGCGGTGCGCACCCGGACGCAGAGTTTCGCCTACGACATCCAGGTCAGCATGCCCCGGTCGAACCTCGAAGTTTCCCGGGAGCTGGTGGCGGAGCTGGAGAATCTCGGCATCCGGGTGGGCCGTTCGCTGTCGGGCGACCGTTCTTGGCTCGGCCGCGCGGAAACCGACGCCCGGCACCTGTGCCTGGTGATCGACGGCAAGGCGAGCCGGTGGCAGCTGGCGGAGGTCGAGTTGTTCCTGCACCGCACGCTCGGCCAGGACCGCAGGCTGATCCCGGTGCTCACCGAGGGAACCGACTCGCGCGAGCTGTCCGGCTACCTCGGCAACCTGCGGCATCTGCGCCTCAGCGCGCTGAACGGCCCGGCGAAGGTCGCGCGGAGCCTCGCCGACGAGATCGGCGCCGGGCGGGCTCTCGTCGACACCGGCCAAGCGGACCTGGTTTCCCTGCTGCGGCAAGCCGAACACGTCCGGCTGCGTCCGGAACTGTGGGACCTCGTGGGCGAGTTCGCCGGCGAACTGCCCGCCGTCGTCGGAGCCGGGGACAGCGTGCGCGCGCAGGAGCTCGGCGCGGACCTGGCTGTGGTGCTGCGCCCGCGCCACGACAACGGCGCGATACCGCCGCCGCTGCCGGTCCAGAAGGCCCTGGCGTGGGCCCAGCAAGTGCTCGACGTGCGGGTGAACGGCAACTAGCCGCACCTGCCAGACACCCGCCCGCGCCCGCGGCCGGGATGCCCCGAGGAAGGACGGCGGATGCACGAACGACTGAGCCACAAGCAGTCCGCGGCGATGATCGCGCTGATGGTGCACGGCAAGGAGATGACGAACCCGGAACTCCGCGACGCCGCGGGCTTCGCGCTCGACGGGAAGGACCGGGTCAAGCTCAACCAGCGCTACGTCAGCAGCAGGAAATCCGGCCGCGCGTTCGCGCATCAGCTCACCGACGCCGGCTGGGACTGGTGCGCGGAGGAACTGGCCGCGCTGTCCCCGCCGCAACCGGTGCGGAGCACGCTGACCGTGGTGGCTTACCTGGCGCTGAACAAGTTCTTCGAGTACCTGCGGCTGCACAACGTATCGCTCAAGGAGGTTTTCGGCGGCGCGGAGGGCAACGCGCCGCAGGCGGTCAACCTCAAGGAAATGATCGTCAAGGCCTACCGCGAACTCGCTCGCGAGCCCCGGGGCTGGGTCGGGCTGGCCGATCTGCGGTCGTCGCTCGGCGACGCCGAGACCGCCGAGGTCGACGCGGTGCTCAAGGAGCTGAGCCGTACCGGGCAAGCGAAACTGGTGCCGGAATCCAACCGCAAGGTGCTGACCGCGGCGGACCGGGCGGCGGCTGTGCGCATCGGCGGTGAAGAGAACCACATGCTGTCCATCGAGGCGTCATGATCGAACATCTGGCCGTGCTGGCGACTTTGCGGTTCGACTGGGCGGACACGCCCGACCACGTGTGGCGCGATTCGCCGTACCACGTCGACGGGCTGCACGCGGACGTGATCGCCGCGATCGACGTCGGCATCCGCGACGCGGCGGCGAGCGAGGGGCCGAGCCCGATCGGCCTGGTCATGCAGGGGATGAAGGGCGTCGGCAAGACCCATCTCCTCGGAATGGTCCGGCGGGCGGCGCACCGCGCGGGCGGGTACTTCTTCCTCGACGACCTCACCGCGGGCGACGCGTTCTGGGAGAACACGGCCGACGCGCTGCGCCGCGGCCTGCTGCGCACCGACGACTCCGGCGAGACGCAGCTGCGCAGTTTCGTGCGCCGGGTCTGCGAACGCGGCGACGTGTCCTGGGAAGCGACTTCGGCGTTGCTGGGCACGGGCGCACTGACTCGCGCGCACCTCGACGCGTTCGTGCTGGGGCTGCGCAAGCTCGACCGCCAGGTCGCCGTGGAATGCGCGGACACCGCCCGCGCGCTGGTGCTGTACGCCGCGGAAGACCTGACCCAGAACGAGATCGGCGACGAGTACCTCGGCAGTTCCGAGGAATCGAAATCCGGCGTCCGCCGGAAGTGGGGCATCCGGGCGAAGGCGAAGTCCGCGCTGGGGCAGGTGCACGACATCACGCGGCTGCTCGCGCTCACCGGTCCGCTCGTGATCGGGGTCGACCAGCTCGACACGCTCATCGCCCGGTCTTCGTTGCAGGCCCGCGAAATCGGGCACCGCGGGGAGGAGGACTTCCTCGTCGCCCAGATCGCCGACGGCCTGATGGAACTGCGCGAGGTCACCCGGCGGACGTTGACCGTGCTCGCCTGCCTCCCGACGACGTGGATGCTGATCAAGGACAAGGCCTCGGACACCGTGCCGGACCGTTTCCGCGAAACGCTGACGCTCGGCCGGGTGCTCGACGCCGAGGTCGGACGGCGGCTGGTGGAGCGGCGGCTCGGAGTGGCTTACGCCGCGATGGATTTCACCCCGCCGCATTCGACCTGGCCGGTCGCGCCTTCCGCGTTCGACGGGCCGTGGGAGGAGTACACCCCGCGCGAACTGCTGAAGCGGATCGGCGCGCACATCGACGCCTGCGTCCGCGCGGAACGGGTGCAGGAGCTGACCAGCTTCGACACCGACGCGCCACCGGTGCTGCCGGCCCGTGCGGAACCGAAGCCGGACCGCTTCGCCGAACTCGACGCCTGGTTCGAGCAGCTGCGCGCGGCCGCGGATCCGTCGGCGCTGCTCGACCACAAAGTGGAAGACGAGGTGATGCCCCGGCTGCTGTCGGCCGCGCTGCGCGGCTGGATCACCGAGGTCGGCGACGACGAAATGGAGTGGGACGCCCGCGGCAGCGAGGACGAACTGCACGCGTGGCTCACCCACACCCTCGACGAGGACTCCGATCTGGAGGAGCACTGGGCGTTCCGGGCGATCTCCGTGCGGCATCCGCTCGCGGTGCTCAACCGGTTCCGCAAGGCGCGCTCGGCCGCGGGACTGCGGCCCGGGGCGGACAACCGCCACCTCGTCCTGATCCGGAACTCCTCGTGGTCCAAAGGGGAAAAGACGCAGGCCGAGATCCGGGCGTTCGAAGCCGCCGGAGGGAAGCGGCTCAAGATGTCCGAAGCGGACGTCCGCACGTTCTGGGCGCTGGACGAGATGTTCGCCAAGGGCGGCCCGGACGTCCACGAATGGCTCATCGACCGCAGGCCCGCGCGGCGCTCCCAGCTGCTGTCCGGAGTCCTGCCCGACGCCGCGGCGCGTTCCGGCGGCCCCGCGAACCCAGCCCCGCTGCCAGTAGAGAAGCGACCCGTGCACCCGGCCCCCGCCGCCCAGCCTTCGCTCTTCACCCCGACCCCGCGCTCGAACCGCAATGGAACCTCCCAGGCCCCGCGTTCGGACGGAACCCACCCGCCGCCCGACGGCGCCCTCACCCTCGGCACCGAAACCGGTTCCGGCAAACCCATCCGCATCGAACTCTCCGCCCTGCGCAAGCACGCCGCCGTCTTCGCCGGTTCCGGGTCAGGGAAAACGGTGCTCCTGCGCCGGATCATCGAGGAATGCGCGCTGCTCGGCGTGTCGTCCATCGTGCTGGACCCGAACAACGACCTCGCCCGCCTCGGCGACGCGTGGCCGAGTCCGCCGAGCGGTTGGGGTCCGGAAGACGCCCAGCTCGCCGAGCGCTACTTCGAGGAAACCGACGTCGTCGTCTGGACGCCGGGCCGCGCCACCGGGCGGCCGCTCGGGTTCGAGCCGTTGCCGGACTTCGCGGGGGTGCTCGACGACGAGGACGAGTTTTCCGCGGCAGTCGAGGTGGCGGTCGCGGCACTCGCGCCGCAGGCCCGGCTCACCGGCAGCACCGCGAAGGCGGACATCGGACTGGCCGTGCTGCGGCAGACGATCGTGCACCACGCCCGCACCGGGTCGCGGAGCCTGCCGGAGCTGATCGAGGTCCTCGAAGACCTCCCCGAGGGCGTCACGAATCTCAACGGCGGCCGGAAAATCGCCGCTGAGGTCGCGGAGTTGCTCAAGGCCGCGATGGTGAACGACCCGCTGTTCGCCGGAGCCGGCACCCCGGCCGACCCGGCGGTGCTGCTCACCCCGGCCGACGGCAAGCGGGCGCGGATCTCGGTGATCAGCTTCGCCGGGCTGCCCGCCGAGGCGCAGCGGCAGAGCTTCGTGAACCAGCTGCAGATGGAGCTGTTCGCGTGGATCAAGCGGAATCCGGCGGGGGACCGGCCGCTGGGCGCGCTGTTCGTGATGGACGAGGCGCAGACGCTCGCGGCGTCCGGGTCGCTCACCGCGAGCACGCGCAGCACGATCGTGCTCGCCGCGCAGGCCCGGAAGTACGGGCTGGGGCTGCTGTTCGCGACGCAAGCCCCGAAGGGCCTGCACAACCAGATCGCCGGCAACGCGATGACGCAGTTCTTCGGGCGGCTCAACAGCCCGGCGCAGATCGCCGCGGCGAACGAGATGGCGCGGGCGAAGGGGAGTCCGGTGGCGGACATCTCGCGGCTGGAGCGGGCCCAGTTCTACGTGTCCGGCGAGGCGTTCGGGTTCCGGCGGGTGTCGACGCCGCTGTGCCTGAGCCACCACCCGGCGAGCCCGCTGCGGCTGGAGGAGGTGCTCGCGCGGGCCAGGGACAGGGAGGGGTGAAACAAGCGGCCCGGACCCGGGGATCCGTCCGGGTCCGGGCCGCCCGCGATCACACGCCCGCGACCGACTGGATCCAGTCGCGGTACTGGGTGACGTTGATGTAGGCGGTGTAGGACTGGCGGTCGCTGGTGGAGGCGACGCCGACCTGCTTGCCGTTCGCGTACATCGGGCCGCCGGAGTCGCCGCCTGCGGTGATGCCGTCGCCGCGGTTGGCGCACACCGAGACGCCGGCCGCGCCGTCCGGGCAGTCGACCGAGGTGACCTGGACGTTCGCCACCTTCAGCACCTGCGACTGGCAGTTGATCTCCGGCTGGTCGGTGCAGGTCGCGCCCCAGCCGTAGACCTGCGCGGTGTCGCCGACGTTGACGTCGCTCGCGGTGCCGAGCGGCGCGTACTCGGTCTGGACCTTCTGGTCGATCTGGACCAGCGAGATGTCGGCGTCGGGGGAGTCGTGCACGGACGTCGCGGAGACCTCGGTGCCCTGGGTCTGGTCGAGGCTGCCGACGTGGAAGGTGATCTGCTTGCCGCCCGCGCCCTGCGTGCAGTGCCGGGCGGTGAGGATCCAGTCGGGAGCGATGATCGTGGCCGAGCAGAGCTCCTGGCCGCCGGCGAACATCCGGGCGGCGGCGTGCAGGGAGTCGGCCGTGCTGCCGTCGATGATGGCGGGCTGGGCGGGGGCGGCGGTGGCCGGGGCCGCCGCGGCGACGGCGGCGAAGGCCAGGCCGGACAGGACTGCGGCGGTACGCGCGATTCGCACTGGTGATCATCTCCGGTGGGTACGGGGAGTGTGGTCAGGTACTGACCCACCGTCGTGAATGTCGGTAAATGACGGAACCCGCCGAAGGTCGGGCCGGTTCAGTTCCCGACTTTCGTCGTGGGACAAGCGGACCAGCGCGCGTTGACGAGCCGCCGACAAGGACTGTGAGCGCGGTCACCGTGCCCGGAGGTCCAGAATGGTGTCGGGTGGACGAGCGGGCGCGACGGGCCCCGCCTGGACAGGGAGTGCTGCACGCGGATGGAAGCCGGCTCACAGGGATCGGCACGGCTGAAGTCGTCGTACCGCTACGACGACCTCGACGTGCTCACGCTGCTGCTGGCGGGGGAACTCGACGCCGGCACCGCGCTGGTGGTGGTGCGGGCGGTGACGTTCGCGCTGGCCAAGCGCCCGATGGCGCTGGTGCTGGACCTGACCGGGCTGACCGAATTGAGCGACGCGGGCGTGCACGTCCTGCGGGCCGCGCAGGACCGCGCGGCCGCCGAGGGCGTGGTGCTGCGGCTGCTCGCGCATCCCTCGGGCGCGGCGGGCCGCAGGCTGGCCGAAACCGGGATGACCGGCGTGTTCGACATCTACCCGGACCGCACGGCGGTCCGCGTGGAGACCGACCGGATCGCGTTCCTGCGCCGGATGAAACGGCGGCTCGACGCGGGCTGAGCCGGTCCGGACCCGGGCGTTCCGGGCCCGCCCGCGCCGCCGAAGTGGCCCGAGCGGGTGAACTTCGGGGATTTTTTTCTCCAGTGGTCCGGACCAGTTCCGGCGATGTTGCGAGTTCACGCCAGCAGCGCTTCGGCGAGTCCCTGCTCCTGGATCGAGTCCCGCAGTTTCGCCAGCGCGCGGCATTGCGTCACCCGGACGTTGCCCGGCGACATCCCCAGCGCCTTCGCCGTTTCGGCCGACGTGAGGCCGACGACGACGCGCAGCGTCAGGATTTCCTGCTGCAGCTTCGGCATCCCGGCCATCAGCCTGCCCAGCGAAGCGCCGAGGTCGGCCGTCATCGTGTGCGATTCGGGGCCGTCGCCCAGGTCGGGGTTCTCCGGGACGTCGGACACCGGCCGCGAGCGGTCGCGCGACACCGCGCGGAACGCGTCGGCCACCTTGTTCGCCGCGATCGCGCGCACCAGGTGCAGGAACGATCCGCCGCGGTCCTCGTAGCCAGGGACGGCCTGCAGGACCGCGATGCACACCTCCTGCGCGACATCGTCGGCCGACAGGTACGACAGGTCGCGTCCGCCGATGCGGGCGCGGCAGTAGCGCGCGATCACCGGTTTCAGCAGCGCCAGCAGTTCCGGAGCCGCGCCGGGGACCTTGTCGCGGGCCGCGCGGACCACGGTTTCCAGCCGCTGCGCCAGCTCGGACGGACGCGGCAGCGCGGACAGCGGGACATAGCCTTCGACCGGTTCGGGCACGGTGGCGGTGGGCATAGGGGTCGTTCCTTTCGTACGGGCGGCCGCGGTGGTCTCGCCCGCTCGATCCGGGAATCGGCCGCCCGGGCGCCGGTGTTGCGCCCGCGCAGGTGTTGTCCAGCTTCTGTCCGTTGCGCGGCAACGGAATCCGCACGGACCTGGACAGATCTTGGACAGGTTCCGCCGGCGGGTAGCGCGGCGCGGCGCGGCGGCGATCCCGGTGCGGTCGGAGAAATCCCGATCGGGAAGGGGAATCGCGATGATCACGCACTGACCGGCGCCGGGCCCGGCCGGGGAGGTTCAGCCGGCCGGGCTCCACCGGATGCCGTAGGCGAACCCGGGCGCGAGCCGGTCGAACCGCAGGTGCACCTCGCCTGAGCCGTCCGGGCTCACCACGTCGCCGCGCGCGCCCAGATCGCGTGCGTCGTCCTGGAACACGCGGTCCAGCCGCACGATTTCGGTCGGCGGCGCGGCCGGGAAGCGCACGTGCAGGTCGAACCGGTCGACCGGATGCCGCGGCACGCACACGTAGTGCGGATGCCGGAACTCCGCGCGGAACCGCAGTCCGAGGTCGTGCGTTTTCCCGCGCGGCAACGGGTCGGCCAGCTGCAGCGCCAGCCCGACCCGGTCGTTCGACTCCATCGCGCGGCGGACCAGCGTGCCGCCGTGGAAGACGTCGACGTCCAGATCGCTTTCCCGCACCGGCCCGGAGGCCGTGGACGTCGTGGTGAGGGTGAGCGCGAGGTCCAGTTCGGCGAGGTCGTCGGCGTCGGCGACGATCCGCCGGAACTCGAACACCTCGGGCCGCTCCTGGTCCAGGGCAAGGGACACGCGCAGCAGTTCGGTGTGCCAGCTGCCCTCGGGCGCGGGCCGCCCGCCGCCCTCGCGCGGGCCGGCGAGCGCGAGGTGCGCGACGTGCTCGATGCCCTCGTCGATGCGCCGCCGGATCGTGCGGTCGTCGCGGTCGAGCTCGCGCGCGGCCCAGTGCACCCGCTCCTGGTAGAACGGCTTGCGCGCCGGTTCGTGCATCGCGAACGCCGCGAGCACGGCGATCCGGAGGTCGTCCGGGAGCGTCTTGGCCAGCGGTTCCAGCACGTGCGCGAGCCGGTCGCGGATCTCGACGTTTTCCGCGTTGTCGGGAATCCCGCACACCTCGCGCAGGACCGGGCCGACCCGAATCCCGAGCGGAGTGGTGAAAACGCCGCGCCCCTTCCGGAGCACTTTCAATTCCGCGACCAAGTCCGCCGCGTTCGGTTCCACCCGTTCCTCCCTCGCGTCTCCCCGCCCGCAGCCACTGTTCCGCAATGCGGGCGCGGATGTCCAGCCTCGCCCGGGCCCGGCGCACGGACTGTGACCGGAATGATTTCCCATTCCCGCGTCCGGCTGGTGCGGCCGGGTTTATCCAGGGCGGAAATTCGCTCGGATGGCTCCTTCCCGAAACGGCGGGTGACTGTTCCAGTCAGGGACGGCCGCGCCGCTTTCGATCCCGCGACCGGGGCTGGCGCCCTGCTCATCGGAGCGGAATGCCTTTCGCCGCGGCGTCGCCTCCGGTTCCCCGTTCACGCGATTAAGGTGGAAACGGGAAACTCCTTCCCCGATTGCCGCGCGCTCCCGCATTCTCGGGACAAGCCGCTGATCAGGCAGGCGGAAATCCTCGGAAGGAGCTTGTCGTGAAGGTCGTCTGTTCGTTTTCTCTGCTGGTGCGCGCCGCGTTGTGGCTCGCCGCGGCCGCGCTCGTGTCCGGAGTCGCGCTCGGCCATCCGGGCGGACCGGCTCCGGTCGCGCCGCCGGTGTCGGTGCGGACCGCGCCGTGACGAAACCCCGTCCCGGCGTCTGCCGGACAGTCATACTGGGAGCGAGAAGAAGGTGGGGGCGGATGACAGCGCGCGCGACGTTCGGGGCGGAACTGCGGCGGCTGCGCACCTCGGCCGGGCTGTCGCTCGCCGAACTGGCCGCACGGGTGCATTACAGCAAGGGGTACCTGAGCAAGGTCGAAACCGGCCTCGCCGCACCGAATTCCACACTCGCGGCATTGTGTGAATCCGAATTCGGCACTCCAGGAGCCCTTACCGCACTGGTTCCCGCGGAAACCGGAAAACGCCGGACCCGGCCGGACGTCCGCCCGTCCGGCCTCCCTCCGGTAACCGCGGACTTCACCGGCCGCGATGCCGAATCCCAGGCCGTGCGCGAGATTCTCGAGTCCGACGGCGGAGTCTGCGTCATTTCCGGCATGGGCGGAGCCGGCAAGACGGCACTGGCGGTGCGGTGCGCGTACCGGCTGGAGGCGTCCTTCGCCGACGGCAGCCTCTTTCTCGATCTCCGCGGCACCTCCGACGAACCGGTCACGCCCGCCGACGCGCACGACCGTCTGCTGCGGATCCTCGAGGTGCCCGCCGACCGGATCCCGGCCGATCCCGACGACCGCGCGGCGCTCTTCCGGACCTGCCTGCGCGGCCGGAGTTTCCTGCTGGTGCTGGACAACGCGGGCAGCACCGGTCAAGTGCGCCCGTTGCTGCCCGCGGAACCGAAATGCCGGGTCGTGATCACCAGTCGCAGCCGCCTGCCCGCATTGGACGAAGCCGAGCACGTCTCGCTGGGCGTGCTCCCGTCCGCTTCCGCCGCCGCCCTGGTCGCCACCCTGACCGGGGCGACCCCGGATGCCGCCCTGCGCATCGCAGACCGCTGCGGCCGCCTCCCGCTGGCAATCCGGATCGCCGCCGCCCGCCTGCGCGCCCATCCGGCGTGGGAGGTCGCGGAGTTGGAACGCCGCCTGGCCGACGAAACCCGCCGCCTGGGCGAACTCGACGACGGCGAACGAAGCCTGGCTGCCGCCTTTCGGTTGTCAGTCCGCCAATTGGAGCAGCCGGAAGCACGGCTGTTCGGCTTGCTGGCCCTGCACCCCGGCATCGACTTCGACGTGACCGCCGCGCAAGCGCTCGGCTCCCTGGACGCGGTGGCGGCCGAGCGCCTGCTGGACCGCCTGCACCAGGCGTACCTGCTCACCCAGCCGGAACTGGGCCGGTACGGTTTCCACGACCTGGTAAGGGTTTTCGCCGCCTCCGACGTGCCCGGCGAGGACGCGCTCCGCCGCCTGGCCGATTTCTCGGTCGCGACCGCGGAACGCGCCGACCGAGCGCTGAGCGGCCCGCGGTACCGCCCGGAGGTGACCTGCCCGCCCGGTCTGCCCGAGGTGGAATTCCCGGATCAGGACAGCGCGATCGCGTGGTTCCGCGCCGAATGGCCGAACCTGGTCGCGCTCTGCCGCCGGACCGGGGAGTCCGAGCGATGCTGGCAGCTGGCGTTCTTCCTGCGAGGCTTCTTCTACCTGACCAAACTGTGGGACCCGTGGATCGCGACGCACCGCTGGGCCCGCGCCGCCGCCGAAGCTGTCGGCAACCGCTGGGCCGCCGCGACGACCACCGCGAATCTGGGAATCGCGTACGTCGACCGCGGCGATCTGGACGAGGCGTCCCGGTGCTACCGCCAGGCCCTGCGGGAGTACCGGGAAATCGGCGACCGCCACGGCGAAGCGACCGCGCTGGCACATGCCGCGTGGGCCGAGCACTATCGGGGCAACCACGAACAAGCCCTGCGCGACCTGCGCTCCGCAGCCGATTTCTACGACCTGACCGGCAACCGACGCAGCGGCGCCATCACGACGCGAGGTGTCGCCCTGGTCCTGACCGCGCTGGGACGGCCTGCCGAAGCCGCCCGCCTGGTCGAGGAAACGCTGGCGGTTTTTGAGGAACTGGGGCTGGAACTGGACGTCGTGATGGGACTGAACTGCCTAGGCTGGGCACGATTCCGCGCCGGGGATCATCCGGGTGCTGAGTCGGCGTACCGGGAAGCGGCCACCCGTGCGGAGACCTGCGGCAGCACCCACGAGGCGGCGCGGGCTCACCTGGGGTTGGGAAATGCCGCTGCGGCGCAGGGGATTGCGGATGAGGCTGCGACGCAGTGGGAACGGGCCGAGGCGACCCACCCGGATCTCGACCCGGTGACGGTGGGGGAGGCGGCTGCGCGGGCAGAGTTCCGGTGAACGGCGGAGGGCGCTGGCTTCTCCGGAGGGGACTGGGCTGAGGTCGGTGCGCCGGGTTTGTCGAGTTCAAGCCTGGGCGGGGGCGTGCACGACGGTTCCCGGTCTGGTTCGCGGGCCGGGGCATCGGTCGGAGAGAGTAAGAAGTGGCCGCCGCTCGGCGGGCAGCGGCTCGATCGTCGCGAGACGAGGGCTCGCTGCAGTGGCGCACGAGGGCTGACGTGGCGGACACGAGCGACGGGCCGCGTTCGGCGGGGTTGGCCGTGGTTTTCTGTCCGCCGGAATTAGTGGGGGGTGCGGCGGGTTGGCGTGACGGCTGTGTTCGCGGGGCTGGTGGTTGTCTTCTGCTCGCAGGGTTAGCCAGCGGAGCTTGAGGGCTGGGTGTCGCGGTGGGTTGGAGTGACGGCTGTGTTCGCCGGGCTGGCGGTCGTCCTCTGCCCGCGGGGTTCGTGAGCAGAGCCTGAGGGCTGGGGGTGAGCGGCGAGGCGGGGCACAGCCGCGTTTGGTGGGCCGGGCAGTGTCTCTCCGTCCGCGGGCCAGGCGTTTCGATCCCGGAGCGAACCCGGCGCCGGGAGTGTGCTCGCGGTCTCTGCCAGCCGTGGCCGGGCTTTCGGGGCGGGTGGCGGCGTGTTGGGATGGGCGGATGGAGTCGCCCGAGCCGGTTGAGCAGTTGCCTCGTGTGGCGGGTTTTCGGGCGCTCATGTTCGCCTTGCCGCCGGTCGGGCGGAGGTGGTCGGCGGGGTTGCGGGCAGCGGCGGCGGTGGCCGTTCCGGGGATCGCGCTGGTGTTGGCGGGGGCTTCGGCCTCGGCGTTGTTTGTCACGCTGGGGACGTTCGCAGTCTTGTACGGCGAAGGGCGGCCGTACCGGGTTCGGGCGGGTGTCGTGGCTACTGCTGGTGCCGGGTTGCTCGCGGCGGCTGCGTTGGGTGCTTCGGTGGGGACCGTGGTGCCGCCGGGGCCGGTGTCGGTGCTGGTGGTTTCCGTGGTCGCGGTGCTGGCGACCTATGTCGTCGACGCATTGCGGCTTGGGCCGCCGGGGCCGTTGTTCTTCGCGTTCGTGTGCGCGGGTGCGCAGGCGGCGGTCGAGGCTGGGGCCCGGCCGTGGGTGGTGCTGGGGTGCGCTGCGACAGGGGTCGGGTCGTCGGTTGTGGTGTCGATGGCCGGGGTGCTGGTCGATCGGACGAAACCGGAGCGGACGGCTGTCGAGCGTGCGGTGCGGGCTGTCGACGCGTTCATCTCGGCTGAGCGGAAGACGGCGGAGGCTCGGCACGCTGCCGGTGCCGCGGTGTCTGCGGCGTGGACGTCCCTGCATGACGCGGGACATCCGCGCCGGGGCACGCAACCGGACCTGGTGGCGGCGTTGCTTGCTGCCCATCGGCGGTTCGCGGACGCTTCGCCGGGCGAATCCGTCGAACTGCCGCCGGGGAAACTGCCGTTGCCGCGACCGAACCTCGGGTACCGGCTGCGGCGGGCGGTTCCGTTGCGGTCGCATGCCGCGTTGACGGCGTTGCGCGTCGGTGCCGGTTGCGTGGTCGCTGGGGAACTGGCGGTGGCGGTCGGGTTTGGACGGCCGCACTGGGCGGTGCTGAGTGCGTTGGTGGTGCTGCAGCAGGGGTTGGACCGGCGGCGGGCGAATGTTCGTGCGCTGCACCGGTTTGTCGGGACCGCGGCTGGGCTCGTGCTGTTCGGGCTGGTGATGATGGTCGCGCCGTCCGGGGTGATGCTGATTTTGATTCTGGCGGTGCTGCAGTTCTGCGTGGAGCTGGTGGTACCGCGGAATTATGCGGTGGCGACAGTCGTCATCACGCCGCTCGCCCTGCTGGCTGCCGGGGTGGCGAGCCAGCCGGGGCCGGTGTGGCCCGCGGTGGCGGACCGTTTCGCGCAGACGGCGATCGGGGTCGTGGTGGCGGTGGCTGTGCAGTATGTGGTGGCGCCGCGTGCGCACCGGAAGACGTTGGACTGGACCGGGTCTCGGGTGCGCGCCGCCGCGCGTGCAGTGTTGGCCGGTGCGCCGGTTCCGCGGGCGGCTGCGCGCCGGGACCTCCAGTTCGAACTGGAAGGCGCGACCCGGGCCGGGGTGGATTCGGTGCACAATGAGCCCGGCTGGGCCGCTGAGCGCTGGCCCGCCCACGCCGCCCTGGTCCACGACGGCTACGACCTGCTCCAAGCCTGCTGGTCCGCGCCGGACGGCAGGGTGCGGGACGTCGAACGGTGGGAGCGTGCGTTCGGCCGCTGAGACCGGGATGCCTGCCCGGCTGGATGGTGGCGCGGTGTGGTGGGTGTGGGTTCGGCCGGTGAGGCCGGGATGCCCGCACGGCTGGATGGTGGCGAGGCGGGAGCGTGCGTTCAGCGACTGAGACCAGGACGCCTGCCCAACCGAATGGTGGCGCGGTGTGGTGGGGCGCGGGCGTGTGTTCGGCCGGTGAGACCGGGACGTCTGCTCAGCCCAACGGCGCCTGTCCGGCTGGATGGCGGCGCGGCCTGGCGAGGGGATGGGCTGGTGCCCGGCGATTGCGCAGGTGCTCGGCGAGAACGCCGGTCCGACCGTGGCGAGCGCGAGGCTGCTTGCTGATCGGGGCTTCGCGGACGCTCGACAGGGTTGCACAAAGCTGCGGTCATCGCCGCGAACCTGCGTGTGGCTGCCTCGCGGACGATGGGCGCTGACCTCGGCGCGCTAGGTCGCGATTTCGCCGCGGCCCAGCATCCGCCTCCGAACCGAGCAGTTCGAGGCCCAGCCAACGACCGGACAGCGGTCGTCAGCGCGAGCCCCGAGCCGCTCGTTCTGAAACGGCCCTGTCATCGAGGACGCAGGGCTGCCTCGACCTCCTCCTGGTCCGACTCGCCGGGCACGATGGTCAGCGGGCCCGCGACGTCCAGCAGGCCCGGATGCCGGACGGTCCAGCTCAGCACCGGCAGCGAGTCCTTCGTGAGGTCGTGTGCGGACGTCACGGTGACCCCGGGCGTCGGGCCGCAGGTGACGACGTCTGCGGACGGGCCGCGGCCGTCGCTGTGGCAGAAGGCGGCTCGGCCGTCGGCGGATAGGGCCAGCAGCGCCGGGGTGCCGTCGGCGGTGGTGGCTGGCAGGACGTGGTCGTAGCCTGCCAACCGGCGCGTGATCAGGCGGTGGACGCGTCGGCCGCGGATGCTGGTCATCGGCGCGGTGTAGGTGCGGGCTACGGCGTCGAGCCGCTCTGAGTCCACGGGATCAGGCCTCCTCCGGTTGTTCCGGGCGGGGCGACCGGACGAACCAGGCTCCGATCACCGCGGCCACACCGATGCAGCCAGCGACGAGGAACGCCATGTGCAGGCCGTCGGCATCGGGGCTTACTGCCGCGTGTTCGGCGCTGCTCAGGGTCGCGACGCTGATGAACACGGCGGTGCCCAGGGCACCGGCGACCTGTTGGAGCGTCGAGAGGATCGCGCTGCCGTGCGAGTAGAGGTGGTCGGGCAGCGCTGCCAGCGATTCGGTCATCAGCGGCGTCATCATCAGGCCGAGACCGGCCATCAGGACGATGTGGATGCCGATCACCGCGATCAGCGGCGAACCCGGGCCGAGCAACGAGAACAGCCACAGCGAGACCGCCATCGCGAGCGCGCCGGGCAGGACCAGCAGGCGCGCGCCGACCCGGTCGAACAGGGCACCGACCGGACGGCCGAGCAGGCCCAGCACCAACCCGCCGGGCAGGACGGCTAGGCCGCTGACGAAGGTGGACTTGTGCAGGACGGTTTGCAGGTACAGCGGCAGCAGGATCGCGCCCGCGCCGATCAGGCACATGAACAGCAACGCGCTGAGCCCCAGCGCGACGACGAAACTGCGGTGGGTGAACGGCCGCAGGTCGAGCAGGGCGCGGTCGCGTTGTTGCAGGCGAAGCTGCCGCCAGCCGAACACTGCCAGCGAAACCACGCCGACGACGATCGGCAGCCACGGCGGCATCAGCGCGGTCTCGGCGGATTCGCCCGCGGACGACAGGCCGTACAGGACTCCGCCGAAACCGATCGCGGACAGGACGACCGAGAGCACGTCGAGCGGGACCGCGCGGGTTTCGCTGTCGATCCGCAGCTGCAGCATCCCCGCGACCAGCGCGGCCAGTGACAGCGGCAGCACGATGAAGAACATCCACCGCCAGCCGAGCGACGACAGCACCGCGCCGCCGATCGTGGGGCCGATCGCGGGCGCGACCGCGATGACGATGCTGATCGTGCCCATCGTCGCGCCGCGGCGCTGGGCGGGCACGAGCCGCATGACGGTGGTCATCAGCAGCGGGATCATCACCGCGGTGCCGCACGCCTGCACGACGCGGCCGGCCATCAGCAGGCCGAAACCGGGCGCGACGCCGCACAGCAGCGTGCCGAGGCTGAACGAGGCGAGCGAGAAGACGAACACCTGCCGCGGCGTGAACCGTTCGAGCAGGAACCCCGTCGTCGGGATCACCACCGCCATGGTGAGCAGGAAACCGCTGGTGAGCCACTGGATCGTGGTGGTCGGGACGGCCAGGTCGACGGTGAGGTCGCGCAGCGCGACGCTCAGGATGGTCTCGTTGAGGATCATCACGAACGCCGACAGCACGAGCACGCTGATCAGCAGCCCGGGCTTGGCGGGCGGGCGCTCCAGTGCTTCCGTGGCGGGGGAGGAGACGCCGCTCATCGGCGCCCCTCGCTGACCGAGGCGAGGGCGCTTGCGAAGGCGGCGGGCACGAGGTCGGCGGCGCGAACGAAGCGGGCGCCGGCCGACGGAAGGCTGCCGGGGAAAGCTCTGCGCGCGGCTTCACCGGCCGCTGCGGACGGGGTTGGGGACTGCTGGATCTTCACCTGGCCAGGATACGGAGAAGCACCGACAAAACCGGCGGCCTTTTCCTCCCGCGGACCGCGGCGGCGGCCCGCGAAGAGCCTCGGGAAACGGCGGAAAAAGCAGCTCGACCAGCGGTAGGTCGCCAGCCGCGGCAACGATAAGCGAATCAGGAATCTCGTTCGCGGGCTTGGCGTGATCCGCAGGCGCCAGGATCGCCGGGCGGCCTTCTCCCGCCGAGGTCCGTGAGGGGCTCCTTCACGGACTTGGATTCCCTCAAGGCGTCCTTTACGGCCCTCGCCACCGCGCGCGAAACGGTCAGCAGATGCTCCATTGTGGAGCGTTCCGCCGCCACACCGTCACGGATTCATCGCCAGCACCAGGAATCCCGCCAACAACACCAGATGCACCCCGCCCTGAAGCCGCGTAGCCCGCCCCGGCACCACCGTCAGCACACTGACCACCACTGTGAGCGCCAGCAGCACGATGTGCGTCGGGCCGAGACCGAGCAGCAGCGGGCCCTTCAGCCACACCGACGCGAGCGCGATGACCGGAATCGTCAGGCCGATGCTGGCGATCGCGGAGCCGTACGCGAGGTTGAGGCTGATCTGCATCCGGTCGCGCCGTGCCGCGCGGACCGCCGCGAGCGTTTCCGGAGCCAGGATCAGCAGGGCGATCACCACACCGACGAAGGACTGCGGCAGCCCGGCCGCGCGCACGCCGGCTTCGATCGCCGGGGATTCGACCTTCGCCAGACCGACCACGGTGACCAGGGCGATCAGCAGCAGAACGAGGCTCACCAAGGTCTTCTGGGCGCTCGGCGGTTCCGCGTGCTCCTCCTCGCGGGTCTCGCCGTCGTGGTCGACGGGAAGGAAGAAATCGCGGTGGCGGACGGTCTGCGTCATCACGAAAGTGGCGTAGAGAACTAAGGACGCACCGGCCGCGAAAGCCAGCTGCGGCCCGGAAAACGCCGGTCCGGGCGTGCTCGCGGTGAACGTCGGCAGAACGAGGCTCAGCGTCGCCAGCGTGCCGACCGTCGCCAGGGCCGCGCCGCTGCCTTCGGGGTGGAAGCGCGTTTCCCCGTACCGGCGCGCGCCCACGAGAAGCGAGAGCCCGACGATGCCGTTGGTGGTGATCATCACGGCGGCGAACACCGTGTCGCGCGCCAGGGTTTCGGCCTGGTCGCCGCCGGAAGCCATCATCGTGACGATCAGCGCGACTTCGATCACGGTCACCGCGACCGCGAGCACCAGCGAGCCGTACGGTTCGCCGACCCGGTGCGCGACGACCTCGGCGTGGTGGACCGCGGCGAGAACCGTGCCCGCCAGCGCGATCGCGACCAGCGCGACCGGCACCGGACCCAGCGTGCGACCCCAGGTGAGCGCCAGCAGGACCAGGGCGAGCAACGGCAGCAAAGTGGTCCAGGACAACAGATAACCGCGGACGCTCGCCATGCGCACACCCTGGCATATCGGACCCCTGGTCGCCGGGCATCCCGTCCGCGCGGGGGAGTGTCGCGTCCGAAATGGACACTGCCCGTCGCCCGGCCGGGCGCGAAATTCACTCGTTCGGCCTAGCGAATGCAGGGTTCCGCAGGTCGGCGGCGGGGTACGCGCGGCGGACAGGGGTGGTCGGCGCGGAAAGGAGCCGAGGATGACCCGGGAAATGAAGATGGCCGACCGCGCGATGCCGGCAGGCGGCGACGGCGCGGAGTATTCCTTCTGGCGCGAGCACACGCACATCAACCTCAGTCCGGTGGCCGCACCGTCGATCCTGGGACTCGCCGGGTTCGCGGTGTCCACGTTCATGGTGGCGGCCAACATGGCCGGCTGGTTCGGCGACAGCACGACGACGCCCCTGCTGCTCGCCCCCTTCGCGTTCGCCTTCGGCGGCGTCGCGCAGTTCCTCGCCGGGATGTGGTCCTACCGGGCCCGGGACGCGCTCGCGACGGTGATCCACGGGGCGTGGGGCGCGTTCTGGATCGGCTTCGGCGTCTACCAGCTGTTCGTCGGCCTCGGCGGGCTGCCGTCGACGGCGGCGAGCCCGGTCGCGGCGGCCGCGATCGGCTTCTGGTTCATCGGGCTCGCGGCGATCACCTGGACCGGCGCGCTCGCCGCGCTGGCGGAAAGCCTCGTGCTCTGCGCGCTGCTCGCGGTCCTCGCCGCCGCGTCGACGCTGCTGGCGATCGGCCTGATCGGCGACGTCGGCGTCGTGCGCACCATTGCCGCCTACTTCCTGCTCGTGTCCGCGGTGCTGGCCTGGTACGCGTGCAGCGCGATGGTCCTCGAAGCGGCGCACCACCGGGTGGTCCTGCCGATGGGCCTGCGCGTCCCGCGCCCCGCCCGGACCACGACAGTGCCGTTGCACCAGGCGATCCAGTTCGATCACGGCGAACCGGGAATCAAGGCCGGGCAGTAGCCCCGGCGAGGAGGTGACCACCGGATGAAGATGAGCATGGCGCTCACCGCGTTCACGCCGCGGGACCGGAAGCTGCGGGAGAGCAGGCTGCCGCTCACCGCCGAGTTCCTGGCCGGGGCGTGGCTGGTGTTCGCGGCGTTCGCGTACAGCTACTCGTTCACGCTGTCCGCGACGGCCGGGTTCTGGAACAGCCTCGCGTGCGGGATCGCCGTGGCGGCGGTCGCGCTGGTCCGGTTCGGCCTGCCGGAACGCGCGCGCTGGCTCGGGCTGGTCAACGTCGCGATCGGGTTCTGGCTCATCGCCGCGCCGTTCGCGTTCGGCTACCCGGTCGACGGGCACCGCGACGCGATCCGCACGAATTCGCTGATCGTCGGCGTGCTGCTGGCGATCTTCTCGGTGATCTCGGTGACTGTCGCCTATCGCAGGCACAGCGGCGAGTTCCGGGAGTGAGGAGGGTGTACTGGCCGGTGCTGGCGGTGCTCGCGATCGGCGTGCTCGCTTTGGGCAGCGCGGGATTGCGTGCGCGCAAGGCGACGCCGCCGGCCCGGAAAGAGGCGCTCGTCGGGGCCTGGCTGGTGGCCGCGTCGGGCGTGGTGTGGTGGGCGTCCGCGCCCGCCGCCGGAGCGGTGCTGCTGGTGGTCGGCGCGGCCGTCGTGTTCGGCGCGGCGCTGACGAACGGGCAGCTGCCGTATCACCGGGACAGCTGACACAAGCCGGGGTTTGCCGCGGGTCCCGGCCGGTTACCCGCCCCGGGTGAGGCCGGGCGGCCGCGGGCTGCCCGGCGATCGTCGGGTGCGCGGGAGGTCGGTCATGACACAGCTGAAGCCCCGGCCAGTGGTGATCGCCGCCGCGCCGCGCCGGGGCAAGAAGGGCTCGGTGCTGCTGGGCATCCTGCGCACCACCGACCACAAGCAGATCGGGCTGCTCTACCTCGGCACGTCGTTCGCGTTCTTCCTGGTCGGCGGCGCGATGGCGCTGCTGATGCGCGGCGAACTCGCCCAGCCGGGGCTGCAATTCCTGTCGCAGGAGCAGTACAACCAGCTGTTCACCATGCACGGCACGATCATGCTGCTGCTGTACGCGACGCCGAATGTGTTCGGTTTCGCCAATTTCGTGCTGCCGCTGCAGATCGGCTCTCCGGATGTCGCGTTTCCGCGATTGAACGCGTTTTCCTACTGGTTGTACCTTTTCGGCGGATTGATCGTGCTGAGCGCGTTCCTCACGCCGGCCGGGGCGCCGGACTTCGGCTGGACCGCTTACACGCCGCTGTCCGACGCCGTCCACAGTCCCGGTGTCGGCGGCGACCTGTGGATCATGGGCCTGATCGTGTCCGGTCTGGGCACCATTCTCGGCGCGGTCAACATGACCACCACGATCCTGTGCCTGCGGGCTCCGGGAATGACGATGTTCCGGATGCCGCTTTTCACCTGGAACATTTTCTTCACCGCGATTCTCGTGCTGATCGCGTTCCCGATCCTCACCGCGGCGCTGTTCGCGCTGGAGGCGGACCGAAGGCTCGGCGCGCACGTGTTCGACCCGGCGAACGGCGGGGCGATCCTCTGGCAGCACCTGTTCTGGTTCTTCGGCCATCCCGAGGTGTACATCGTCGCGCTGCCGTATTTCGGGATCGTCACCGAGATCATCCCGGTGTTCAGCCGGAAACCGCTCTACGGCTACCGGCTGATGGTGTTCGCGACGGTCGGCATCACCGGGCTTTCCGCGACGGTGTGGGCGCACCACATGTTCGCCACCGGCGCGGTGCTGCTGCCGTTCTTCTCGATCATGACCTTCCTGATCGCGGTGCCGACCGGGCTGAAGTTCTTCAACTGGATCGGCACGATGTGGAAGGGGACGCTGTCGTTCGAATCGCCGATGCTGTGGTCGGTCGGATTCCTCGTCACGTTCCTGCTCGGCGGCCTGACCGGGGTCCTGCTGGCCGCGCCCGCGCTGGACTTCCACATCACCGACACCTATTTCGTCGTCGCGCACTTCCACTACGTGCTGTTCGGCACGATCGTGTTCGCCACGTTCGCCGGGATCTACTTCTGGTTCCCGAAGATGACCGGAAGGATGCTCGACGAATCGCTCGCCAAATGGCACTTCTGGACCACGTTCATCGGCTTCCACACGACGTTCCTGGTGCAGCACTGGCTCGGCGCGGAAGGAATGCCGCGACGGTACGCGGACTACCTCCGCAGCGACGGGTTCACCGTGCTGAACACCATTTCGACCATCGGCGCGTTCATTCTCGGCGCTTCGGTGCTGCCGTTCATCTGGAACGTGGTGAAGAGCTACCGCTACGGCGAGAAGGTCAACGTGGACGACCCGTGGGGCTTCGGCAATTCGCTGGAATGGGCCACCTCGAGCCCGCCGCCGCGGCACAATTTCACCGAACTGCCGCGGATCCGCTCCGAACGGCCCGCTTTCGAACTGCACTATCCCGACATGGTCGAGCGGATGCGGGAGGAGCAGCACATCCATTGGGGCAAGCGGGCGAAGGCGGAATCGGACGCCTGATCAGGCCAGCCACATCAGCGGACGCCCGGATCTCGGACGCGCACAAGGTACGCACCTGAGCCCGGCCGAGAGCTTTGCGCGATCAGCCCTGCTGGCGGCGGAACTCGTCCAGCACCCGGCGCTCCCGCTTCGTCGGGCGACCCGCGCCGCGCTCGCGGCGGGCAACCGGGATCGCGGCTTCCGGCGGCGGCTTCGGGGTGCGGTCGATGAGACAGGTGGCCGCGACGGCCGCGCCGACCCGTTTCTGGATCACCTGCACGACCTCGACCACGCGGGTCGTCGTCCCGATCCGGGCACGGACCTCGTCGCCGGGCACGACCGTGGTCGCGGGTTTCGCCGGGCGGTCGTTCACGCGCACGTGCCCGCCGCGGCAGGCGGCCGCGGCGTCGGCGCGCGTCTTGGTCAGCCGGACCGCCCAGAGCCAGCGGTCGATCCGCGTCGATTCCATGGGTCCATCATGGCGGGTCCCACTGCCAGCGCAGGCCGAGGATCCCCGGAGTGACCTCGGCCGACACGACGTGCGCGGGAAGGCCTTCGGTGATCGGCAGTTCGGCGACGGTCGTCTCCGGCCCGGCGGGGGAGTCGAGGCGGTAGGCGTGGCAGGCCCGCGGTTCGAAGCCGGGCGCGAAGTGCAGTTCGAGCAGGTGCTCGTGCACGGCGTTGCGGAACCGGCGCTCGTAGGACCAGTCCGGGCGGTCGTCGGTGAACTCGAATTCGTACTCGGCGATCGCGGTTTCGCCCCGGTCCAGTCCTCGGCCGAGGACGAGTTCGCACACCGTGAACCCTTCTTCGGCGAGGGTTTCCGTGCGCCCTGGCGAGCAGTAGCGGGTGCGCACCAGTCGCGGCGGGCAGCCGGGGCCGACGCCGTGCGCGGTGACCAGCCGGATGTGCGTGTCGTCCTCGGTTGCGCGGACGACCTCGCGCACTTCCAGCCGGTGCAGCCGCCGGTCCGGGCCCACGTGCACGGCCTCGTGGAGGCTGACGACCACCAGCGACGTCCGGTACGCCGTCTCGAACGAGTTCAGCACGCGCAGCACGGCGTTCCGGCGTCCCCACAGCCGTTCCCAGCGCACGACCGGGACCGGCGGCGGTTCCGGATCGCGTTCGATCAGCCCGGTCAGCGAGCCAGGCGGCAGGTCAAGCACGCCCTCGAGAATCCGCACGGCGACGCGCGAACGGGCGCGGGCGGGCACGGTGCGGCCGGTCCGCCAATAGCTGAGAGTCGTGGTGCTGACCGCCGCGCCCGCCGCGGCGAGCCGGTCGCGCAGCCGGTCGAGACCGAGCCCGCTGCGGTCGATGGCCAGGGTCAGGGCACGGCTGAACGGCCCGTCCGCCAGCGCGTCGGCGAGCCGGTCCGGCTGGGTGCCGGGACCTGTCGAGAACACCTGCGTCCTCCTCGGGTCGTCCCCACCCATTCGCGTCCGGAACGAGCGGCGGCGCAACCCGTCGAAGGTCGGGTCTTGGCCGGTCAGCGCGGTTCCTCGACGAACGGCTCGCACAGTTCGACGACCCATTCGCTCTCGTCGCCGGAAGTGTGGAGGTAGACCTCGCAGGGGAAGTCGTCCGCGCGGAACCCGTGCTCGTCGGTCCACCGGGCGAGCCGCTGGTAGCCGGCGAGGAATCCGCTCGCCGGCCCGCGGTGGACCAGCGTCGCGGCGCGGGCGGCCGGCAGTTCGGCTGCCTCGAGGCCGTTCGGCCGGGCGACGGCCCCGGACACCGGGAGCGCCGCGTGCACGACGACGGGATCGTCTTCGCCCGCTGGCTTTTCGTAGTAGCAGGTCAACGGCCCGGCCGGGACGGCGTCGGATCCTTCGAGGCGGCGGCCGAGTTCCGCGCACAGTGGGCGCAGGACCGGGCTGATCGCCTCGGGGGAGAAGCTCTCGACGGTCGCGGTGAGCCGCACGACGTGTGCGGCGGGGAGGTCCTTGACGATGATTTCGGTGTCCGGCATGGCGTGCTCGCTTTCCAGCGTGCGGAGTCTCGCCTCGACCTCGGCCAGCCGGAGCCGGTCGGCGGCGACGCGTTCGGCCAGCTCGGCCCGGCGCAGGGCCAGCATGCCGCGGACCTGGTCGAGCGGGATCTGCTCGTCCAGCAGCGCGGCGACCTCGCCGAGCCCGAAGCCGAGCTCCTTGAGCGCGACGATCCGGTTCAGCGCGGCCAGCTGCCCGGCGGTGTAGCGCCGGTAGCCGGTGCACGGGTCGACCTCGGCGGGCCGGAGCAGGCCGAGCGCGTCGTAGTGCCGCAGCATGCGAACCGAAACCCGGCCGTGGCGCGCGAATTCTCCGATGGTGAACATGACCTCCCCAGCACACGCTCTGACACGGTGTGAGAGTCAAGTGTCCCCGCCGGACCGGGAACGGGCCGGCCCCCTGCGCCGACCCGCCCCGGCGGACCCCTCGTCCCCCGACGAACGAGGGGACCTCGCCGGTCCGCCGCCCTCCACAGGACGGACCGGCGCCGGTCGCGGCTCCCGCGAACGGAACAGCGCAGGTCCGCCTTCGTGACGGCAGTCGCCCGCAAAGCCACCCGATCGGGTGAGGATCCGCAGGTCCGTAGGCTGGCCGGGTGAATCGCACGGACCGGCTGTACGCACTTGTCGAGGAACTCCGGGCGGTCGCGCCGCGCACCCGGACCGCGGCGTGGCTGGCGTCCCGGTTCGAGGTCAGCGTGCGCACGGTCGAGCGCGACCTCGGCGCGTTGCGCGAGGCAGGCGTCCCGATCTGGACCGAAACCGGCCGGACCGGCGGCTACGGGCTCGACCGCGAACGGACCCTGCCGCCGCTCACGCTCACGCCGGAGGAAGCCATCGCGATCACCGTCGCGCTGCGTTCGGCCGCCGGTTCGCCCTTCGCGGGCGCGGCGGAGTCGGCGGCGCGCAAGGTGCTCGCGCGGCTGCCGTCCGACGTCCGCGACGCCGAACAGCACCTCGCCGCGCGGCTGCACCGGGTCGGCGAGCCCGAACCGCCCGCCGTCCACAGCGGACTGATCCTGACCGCTCTCGCCGCGCGGCGCGTCCTCCGGCTGTCGTATGTGGACGCCAAAGGCCAGGAGACCGAACGCGACGTCGAGCCGCTGGGCCTGCTGTGGGGCCCGGCGGGCTGGTACGTGCTCGGCTGGTGCCGCCTGCGCGACGCGGTCCGCGGCTTCCTGCTGGACCGGATCCGCGCCCTCGCGCTGACCGGCGACCGCGTCGAGCGCCGCGAGGTCGACCTCGACGCCGAACTCGCGCGGATCTCCGCCCGCCCGCTCGGCGAGTGACCTGCGCCACGCGGCGGGGAAACACCGACAGGACGGTGTCGCCGGCGGCCGCGATCGTTCTCGCATGGCAAACGACCTGAACCCCGAAGAAATCCCCGCCCTCTGGTGCCGCATGTGGAACGAGGACGCCTCGCTCGCGCACCGGCTGCTCACCGCCGACGGCCGCCAGTGGTCCGGCACCAAACCCGGCCTCGACCCGCTGGTCGGCCCGGCGGACGCCGAGGCGTTCATCGCGAAGTACCAGCGCGACGTCGGAAACGTGTTCGTCCCGCGCACTTTCGTCGTCGACGGCACCGAACGGCTCGCCTTCACCTGGGACGTCACCCGGCGCGACGGCGTGGTCATCACCGGAGCCGACCTGTGCGTGCTCGCCGGCGGAAAGGTCTCGCGGAACTGGACGATCCCCTCGCCGGACGGCCGGTCGGAACTGCCGGACGGGCCTGGCGAAGGCGATCTGGACCGCGAGGAATTGCGGGTGCTCGCCAAGGACGCGCACCCGTGGCACGGCGAACTGGTGCTCGACCCGGAGCGGCAGACCATCGCCGGGACCTGGTCGGACGGCTCGCGCGGCGGGATCGCGGTGCTGGTCGCGGTTGACGGCCGGGTCGACCGGGAATGGGTGGTGCCGGGGACGCGTCCGCTGCCGTGAGCGAGTCGCTGGTCCGTGCGTCAACAGTGCGCACGGACCAGCGGGCTCGTGCCATAGTGGACCCCGTGATCGAACTGCCCGTCCATCGGTTCCGTGCGCGCGACGGGCTCGAACTGGCTTACCGCGAACTCGGCGAAGGCACGCCGGTCGTGTTGCTGCACGGATTCACCTCGTCCGGCGAGGCGTGGCTGCGCAGCGGGCTGGCCGAGCAACTCGCCGAACGCGGGTTCCGCGTGCTGCTGCCGGATTTCCGCGGGCACGGCGCGAGCCCGCAGCCCGGCGATCCAGCCTGCTATCCGCCGGACGTGCTCGTCGACGACGGGCTCGCGTTCGCCGAGCAGCTCGGCCTGACCGAATACGCCCTGGGCGGGTACTCGCTCGGCGCGCGAGTCGCGCTCCGCATGGTCGTGCGGGGAGCGCGGCCGTCCCGGATACTCCTTGGCGGACAAGGACTTGCCGCCATGCAGCGGGGCGGCGGAGGCGGTCCGCTGCACCGGGTGCTCACGGCGTTGGCCGAGGGCCGGACGGTGGAACGGGCCGACGCCCAGACGGCGTACTGGATCGGCCGTCTCGGCGCCGACCCGCGGGCGCTGCTGCTCGTTCTCCATTCGGTCGTGCCGATGCGCGAACTCGCCGCGCTGAACATTCCGGCGCTGGTCGTGGTCGGCAGCGAGGACGAGGGGCACGCTGACGGCGAGCCGCTCGCCCGGCTGCTGACCGCGGAGTTCGCCGCGGTTCCCGGCAATCACTACGGGGCGTCGGCCGCGCCGGAGTTCACCGCCGCGGCGGTCCGGTTCTTCGCGGGCGAAATTCCACAGTAGACGGACGGTCAGGCTCCGATCCGGCGCTCGAATCCCGCCGGCACGATCAGGTCATCGCGGCTCAGGTCGTGCACGCTGCGGTGCCCCAGCGCGAGCAGCGTCGAGTCGATGCCGTTGCGCAGGACGTCCAGCACGTTCTCCACCCCGGCCTGTCCGCCCGCGGCGAGGCCCCACAGGTACGCGCGCCCGATCAGCACCGCGCGGGCCCCGAGCGCGAGCGCCTTCACGACATCGCTGCCGCGCCGGATTCCGCCGTCCAGCAGCACTTCCACCTCGCTGCCGACTGCCTCCGCGACCGCGGGCAGCGCGCGGATCGTGGCGGGGGTGCCGTCGAGGTTGTTGCCGCCGTGGTTGGACACCGAGATCGCGCTGACCCCGGCGTCGACCGCGCGGCGGGCCTCGTCGACGCGGTACACGCCCTTGAGCAGGAACGGCCCGTCCCACTGCTTCCGCAGCCAGCTGACGTCTTCCCAGGTCGGCGGCGCGGTCTGCATCCACTGGCCGTACGCGCCGAAGAACGTGGGAACCGGCGTGCCGGGCTCGGCCATGTTCGGGACGCTGAGGTCGGGCAGCTTCTTGGTGCGGGCGTAGGTCAGCAGCCAGCGCGGATGCATCATGCCCTCGGGCGCGAAGCGGATCAGTTCGCGCAGAGTCATCTTTTCCGGGATGTGCGGGCTGCCCCAGTCGCGGCTGTGCGAGAACGACCAGTCGAGCGTGAGGATGATCCCGACCGCGCCCGCCGACCGGGCCCGGTCGAGCCGGCGCAGGATGTCGTCGCGACTGCCGGTCCAGTAGACCTGGAAGTACGTGTTCGGGTTGACGGCCACTACTTCCTCGACGGGCTTGCTCGCGAACGACGACAGCCCCATCGACGTCCCGCGCGCCGCCGCGGCGCGAGCCACTGCGACCTCGCCGTCGGGGTGCACGGCCTGCACGCCGGTCGGCGAGATCAGCACCGGCAGTGCGACGTCGCGGCCGAGGACGTTCGTGCTCAGATCGCGTTCGCCGGGCAGCCCGGCGGTGCGCGGGGCGAAGCGCAGTTCGTCGTACGCGGCGAGATTGTCTTGCAGCGTCAGCCCTTTTTCCGAACCGGCGATCAGTGCCGAGTAGACGGACGCGGGCAGGCGCTTCTTCGCCCGCCGCTGTGCTTCGGCGACGGATTCGAACCAGGTGGTGCTCATCGTTTTCCCTTCGGGTCGACGCGCAGAGGGCGCCAGGTGACGCGCGGCCGCAGCGGGACCGCGGTGCGGTGGTTGAGGCAGCCCGCCCACACCCCGGCGCCGTACGCGAGGTCGTCGGCGATCGCGCCGGTGGTGTAGCGGAGAGGGTCGAGACTGGGGCGGTGCCGGAGCCAGGCGGTCAGCGGCGGTCCGGCGAGCAGGGACGCGACCGCGGCCCGGCGTCCCCAGCGTTTCCGCCCGCCCGGCAGCAGGAGCGCGGCGAGCAGGGGAGTGGCGAATTGCGTGCTGTAGCGGCCGAATCCGAGCCAGGTTTGGCCGACGGCGGTGGCCATCGTCTGGGCGACGCCGTGGGTGGGCACGTCGGTTTTGCGCAGTACGCGGGTCATGGTCAGTACCGCGCCCGCGAACGCGGCGGCGGCCGGAAGCGGACGGCGGGCGAGGAGAGCGGCGACGGTCAGCGTCGGCCAGGGATGCAGGACGAGCGGAGCCATCGCGGCCGGGCGGCGGAGAGCGAGCGGTGCGGCGGAAGTCCCGTAGCTGGCGCGGCGGCTGAGCAACGTGCGCCAAGTTGCCGGTTCGTGGTGGTCGACGTGCGCGGACGGGTCGTAGCGGATCCGGAAACCGGCGTCGTGGAGTCGCCAGCCGAGGTCGACGTCCTCGCCGACGCGCATTGCCGGGTCGAAGACCGCGCCGTCGCGGGCGACGGATTCCAGTGCTGTGCGGCGGACTAGGAGTGCCGCAGTGGGCACATAGGACAGTCGGGTGCCGGGTGCGACGCGGGCGGCGGCGGTGCCGAGGTCGAGGCTGCTGGCGGCGCGGGTGTAGCGGCCCGCCCAGGTATCGGGGGCCAGGGGACAGACGCGTGGGGCGACGGCGGCGACGAGCGGGTCGGCGAAATGCCCGGCCAGCCGGTCGATCCAGTCCGGCGACGGAACGCAATCGCTGTCCAGGAAAGCGATCAGGTCGGTGGAAACGTGTTCCAGTGCGGTGTTTCGAGCCGCGCCAGGGCCGCCGTTGACGTCGCGGCGGACGAGTTTCGCGCTGTGCGCGGAGGCTGCGGCGGCGATGGCGGCCGGGTCGGCGGATCCGTCGTCGACGACCAGCGCGGGGTATCGGCCGTCGAGCGCGGCGAGGCAGCGGCCGAGCAGTTCGGCACGGTCGCGGACCGGGATGACGACGGTCGCGTCGGCGGTTTTGGCTGGTGGCACCGGGTGTGCGAACCCGGCGTCGGTGAGCAGCCGGGCGAGGACGCCTTCTGCCGAGGTCTCGACCGGGTTGTCCGCCAGGCGTTCCCACGCCGTCCGCCCGGCTTTCGTGAGGCGCAGAACGCGGGCGGGGGAGCCGCCGAAGAGGAGGCCGTCGGTGAGTTGTTTGACGCTCGGGTCCACGGCGAGGCGGAATCCGGCGGGCAGCGGGGTGGTCACAGCGCCAGCCCTCCGTCCACCGGGATGACTGCGCCGGTCGTCGCGCTGCTCTCCGGGCTGGCGAGGAACGCCAGGACGGCGGCGACCTCGGCGGGATCGAGCAATCGCTGCACAGGTTGTTGCGCGGCAAAGCTTTGTGCCGAAGGAAGGTCGTACAGGCGGGCGCTCTCGGCGAGGATCGGCGTGTCGGTCGAGCCGGGGCTGACCGCGTTCGCGGTGACGCCGGAGTCGCCCAATTCCGTGCCCAGCGCGCGAATCAGCCCGGCGACTCCGGCTTTCGCGGCGCAGTACGCGGCGAGCATCGGCAACCCGCGCGTGGCGGCGGCGGACGCGACAGCCAGGAACCGTCCGGAGCGGGGTTTCGGACGGCGCAGCAACGCGGGAATCGCGACGTGCGCGAGGTTGAGGACACCGCGGAGGTTGACGTCGAGGACCGCTTCTTCCTGTTCCGGCGGCATTTCCCACAGCGGTACTCCGCCCGCGATCACCCCGGCGGCCGCGATGGCCGCGTCGAGGCCGCCCCAGCGTTGTTCCGCTTCCGCGACCGCTGCGGCCAGTTGGGCGCGGTCGCGGACGTCTGCGCGGAATTCCTCGGCGATGCCGCCGGTTTCGCGGATTGTCTCGACCACTGTGGACAGTTCTTCGCCGGTTCCCATGGGGTAGGGGAGAGCTGGGTCGTTTTCGGCGATGTCGACCGCGAGCACGGCCCAGCCTTGTTCGGCCAGCTTTGTCGCGGTGGCTGCGCCGATCCCGCGCGCGGCGCCGGTTACGAGGGCGGCTTTCATGGCGTGCCTACCGAAGTCCAGTCGCGCACGTGCGCTCGCAACTGCGCCGTCAGGTCGTCGAGGAGATCCCGTCCTTCGTCTGCTGTCGCGCCGGTGGGGTCGCCGAGGATTCCGGTGTCAGTCACCGCTTTGACACCGCCTTTGCGTAGTGCGGGGAGCAACTGGCTCAATGGACGGTCGTCTCCCGGCACGGCTTTGTCCATCTGCACCTTGTCCGGCCGAAGGTTCAGCTGCAGAGCGGTTTCCGGCCGTCCGGCGTGCGGATCTCCTTGCCAGCGCGGCTCGAACACCGAAACGTCCCGCGATTCGGCCCGCAAAGTCGCGACCGCACGGGTCACCGAAGCGGCATTTCCGCCATGGGCGGACACGAAAAGCAGCCGCCGGAAGGTTTCGGAGGCCGACCGGCCCAGTTCCACGAGCAGAAGTTCCGTGGCCGCCTGGCCGATCGACAGCGTCCCGGCGAAGCCCGCGTGTTCGCCGCTCGACCCGTACGGCACGGCCGGTGCGACCAGCACGTCCGGTCGCTCCGCGGCGAGCCGGTCGCACAACGCAGTCGCGATGTCGGTGTCCGTGCTCAACGGCAGGTGCGGGCCGTGCTGCTCGGTGGCCCCGAGCGGCACGGCGAGGATCGCGCCGGACGCCGCGTGTTCCGCGACGTCCGGCGACGACAGATCGGCCAGGCGCATTTCAGCGGCCCGGTGCCGGGGCGAAGCCGGCGAGCGGGTTTTCGTCGCAGGCCCGGTCCGGCGGACGGCGCATGCCGATGGTCACCGGCACCGGTTCGCGCTTGCGGGTGCGGTGCGAGTGGTCCAGCGACGGTTTCGGCACGCTGCCCGCGGCGACCCCGGCCAGCGCGCGTTCGCCGTGGCCGCGCACGCATTCCGGGTCCGGGCCGTCGAGCGGCAGCCCGGTGAAGAACTTCGCCGCCATGCACCCGCCGCGGCAGGCGTCGAAGGCCGAACACGACGTGCAGGCCCCGCCGCTCTGCGGGCTGCGCAGTTCGGCGAACAGCTCGGATTCCCGCCACACGCTGGTGAATCCGCCTTCGCCGCGGGTGTTTCCGGCGAGGAAGGTGTCGTGGATGGCGAACGGGCACGCGTAGACGTCGCCGACCGGGTCGATCAGGCACACCACCCGGCCCGCGCCGCACAGGTTCAGCCCGGGCAGGCCGCCGTCGCCGTAGCCCGCGAGGTGGAAGAACGAGTCGCCGGTGAGCACGTTTTCGCCGTGTTTCACCAGCCACTCGTACAGCTCCCGCTGCTGGGCGGCGGTGGGGTGCAGCTCGTCCCAGACGTCCGCGCCGCGGCCGGACGGGCGGAGCCGGGTGAGCCGCAGCTGGGCGCCGTAGCGGTCGGCAATGGCTTTGAAGTCGTCGAGCTGCCCCGCATTCTGCCGGGTCACCACGACAGAAATCTTGAAGTTCCCGAACCCGGCCGCGGCGAGGTTCTCCATCGCCCGGATCGCGGTGCGGTAGGAGCCGGGGCCGCGGACGTGGTCGTTGACCTCCTCGGTGGCGCCGTCGAGGGAGATCTGGACGTCGACGTAGTCGCTGCCGGCGAGCCGTTTCGCGACGTCCTCAGTGATCTTGATGCCGTTGGTGGAGAACTTGACCCCGACGTGGTGTTCGGTCGCGTAGTCGACCAGCTCCCAGAAATCGGGCCGGACGGTCGGTTCGCCGCCGCCGATGTTCACGTAGAACACCTGCATGCGCTCGAACTCGTCGATCAGCGCCTTGCACTCCTCGGTGCTCAGCTCGCGCGGGTCGCGGCGGCCGGACGAGGAGAGGCAGTGCACGCAGGACAGGTTGCAGGCGTAGGTGAGCTCCCAGGTCAGGCAGATCGGCGCGTCGAGCCCGAACTGGAATTCGTCGACAAGCGGCATCACACGCTCCTCGGATGGATCATGTCCGACGCCGCGAGTGCGGCGAGGGCGGCGCGGTAGCGGGGCAGTTCCGCCTGCGCGACCCCGGCCTGCGCGCACGCGGCGCGGGCGGAGGGGTGGTCGGTCAGCGCCTGCACCGCGGCGAGCATGGTGCGGCTCTTGAGAAAGGACAGCCGGCGGGTGCCGAAGTGGTACAGCAGCGCGCCGAACCGCTCCGGCCGGATGGAGACCCGGCTGTCCAGTTCCCAAGCACCGTCCAGATCGAACGCCGCGGCGCTGCGATCAGTAGACACCGCACATTCCGTCGATGGAGACCTCCTCGACGAGCAATTCGTCGGCTACGACCTCTTCGGCCTTCGTCTCGGCGGCGGTTGTCGTCTCGCTCATCGTGACTCCCTTGTCTCGTGGCGGCGATATTTGACACTTCGTGTCGAATGTGAGGGCGACAATACTGTCACCGAGTGCCAGAAGCAATGCCTCGCCGGTGCGAGGCACCCGAATGGGCGTTCGCCGCGGCCGGGAACCGACTGCCCCGCCGGTCCGACTCCTCAGGAGGCGGACCACGCGAAGGGAGCAGGATGGCCATCGGCATCGACGAGGAACCGGCACGGGTGGCGGGGTGGGCGGCGATCCGGCCGTTAGTGCTGCGGCTGCATTTCTACGCCGGAGTGTTCGTCGGCCCGTTCCTCCTGGTCGCTGCGTTGACCGGGATCGCGTACGTGTGGACGCCGCAGCTGGAGCAAGCCGTCTACGCGCACGAATTGCACGTCCCGGCCGCTGCCGGGGTCGTCCCGCTGGACCAGCAGGTCCTTGTCGCGCGCGGTCAGGTCCCGGACGGGAAAGTCATCGGCGTCCGCCCGGCGCCGTCCGCGACCGACACCACCCAGGTGATTTTCGACCGTCCGGGTCTGGAGCCGAGCTACCGGTACACAGTGTTCGTCAACCCGCACGACGGCGAGGTCCGCGGCGCATTGGAGACCTACGGTTCCGGACAGGCGCTGCCAGTCCGCGGCTGGATCGACACCCTCCACCGCAACCTCCATCTAGGCGACTTCGGCCGCCTGTACAGCGAACTCGCGGCCAGCTGGCTGTGGGTGATCACCCTTCTCGGAGCGGCCTTGTGGCTCGGCCGCCGTCGGCGCTTGCGCGCGGTGCTGCTGCCGTCCGCGGGCAAACCCGGCCGGGGACGACTGCGTTCCTGGCACGGCTCGACCGGCCTGTGGATCGCGGCCGGTTTGCTGTTCCTTTCCGCGACCGGCCTGACGTGGTCGCTGCACGCCGGCGCGAACATCACCGACCTCCGGTCCACTTTGGACTGGACGACGCCGTCGGTCTCGTCGGCCGCCCCGTCGCCCGGCGATGTCGGCTGGCAGGCGGTCCGAGACGCGACCGCGCGCGCCGGATTGTCCGACCCAGTGGAAATCCGGCCGCCTTCGGACGGCGGTTACGTAGTGCAGCAGGTCGGCCGGAGCTGGCCGTCCAAACAGGACTCGATGTCGGTTGATCCCGGGACGGGGAAGATCACCGGGACGTTGAGGTTCGCTGATTACCCGCTCGCCGCGAAGCTGAGCCGGTGGGGGATCGACGCGCATATGGGGCTGTTGTTTGGGGTGGCGAACCAGGTGGCGCTGACGGTGCTCGGGGCGGCGTTGGTTTGTGTTGTCTTGTGGGGGTACCGGATGTGGTGGCTGCGGGGCCGTTCCGGACGGTCCCGGCCTGGTGAGCGGCTGCGCGGCAGCGGAGGCTCTGTGCGACTGGCGGCGGTTGGCGGTCAGTCGCCGGAGGTGCTTGCCGGTCGGGGCGCGGGGCTGCGTGACGTTGCTCCGGGTGGGTCGTTGGTGGGCGTTGAGCCGGTGGGTGGCGAGGTTTCGGTGGGCAGGGAGGCTGATCCAGGTCGACCGGATCGCGCGCGGGTGCGTGACGTTGCTCCGAGTGAGTCCTCGGTGAGCATCGAATCGGTATGCGGCGAGGCGCCGATGGAGGGTGCGGCTAGCTTCGGTCGGCTGTCCTCGGATGGCGCAGGGTTGCGCGATGACGCTTCCCCGGCACAGCCCTTAGCGGAGTCGGCGTGCCAGGAGCCGACGCGTGGGCTTCGACCCCCTCGGTCGCGAGGCAGGAGCCGTTTTGGCCGCTTGCCAGTGCGTGGCGCATGGCGGCGGATCCCCGGTCGAGTGCTGGCCCCGGTCCTGGTCGGACTGGCGGCGGTGAGCTGGTTCCTGCCGGTGTTCGGGGTGTCGTTGCTGGGATTCCTGGCGGTGGACTGCCTGCTGGGCCTGCGCCGGGAGGCCGTCCGATGATCGCCGAACCGGGTCTGCGATGGATCCTGACGCTGCTGTTCGCGGCGGGCGGGGCGTTCTGCCTGTACCGATGCGCGCGGCGCCCCGGCTTCAGCGGACGAGTGGCCGATGCACTCCACGCGGCGATGTGCGCCGGGATGGTCACGATGGCCTGGCCCGCGACGATGACGTTCGCCCGGATGCCGCAGGTGGTGCTGTTCGCGGCGGCAGCCGGATGGTTCGCGGTGAGCACGGCGCTGGGATTCGGGCATGGACGCCTGCCCGGAGCACACCACGCGCTGATGATGGCCGGGATGGCGTGGATGGCGTTCGTGATGCCGTCGGCGATGGCGGGAATGACGATGTCCGCGACCGCGATGGGCGGCGAGCACGCCGGAATGGACATGGGCGACGCTGGCATGACGATGACCGGGCACGCGCCTGCGCATGTCGTGGTGGTGGCGGTTGTGCTCGCGGTGGTCTTCCTGGTGGCGGGGATCGCGTGGCTGGCCCGGGCGATCGATCACGCCCGGACGGTCGCCCGCCCCGGACGGCGGGAGGTCGGGCTCGCGATGGAAGGCGTGATGAGCTTGGGGATGGCGGTGATGGCGGTAGCGATGATCTGAGCCCGGCGGGGTGGTTCGGATGCGCCGCCTTCTGAGATTGAGGTGGTTTCGGGCCGCGTCTCGCAGCCTGGGGCGGCCTTCGTTATGGCTGCACAGCCAGAATTCGCTGAGCCTGTCGTCTGGCGAGCTGTGTTTCGCGAGGCGGGCTTCACGGATCTGACTTGAGTGGCTGGTTCTGGGCGGGTGGGACAGATTTCGCGGTGTCCGTTATTGGGCTGAGCGGATGTGTCCTCGCTGGATTGGCGTTAGCCACGAGGGCGGTTGTCCGCGGTCAGGTCCGCGGGCGCAGAACTTCGCGGGTTCGATTTGGGCTTCGTGAATGGTCTCGCCAAAGACAGCCTGCGGGCAGTTCAAGGCTGGGCCTCGCGCTGCGCCAGCGGCTCCAGGCTGCGCCTGACTCTCCGGGTTGCGGTTCGCTTCGATCGTTGCGCCATCGGTTGGGCGGCGGATTCCGTGCTCGCACCGCGGGTTCCGGCTGGGTGAGCTGTCCAAGCCGGAACCCCGGGCGGGCGTCAGGCGGCGCGGTGCCGTCCGGTCGGGCGTTGGGAGTCGCGGCCTCGCTTCGGATGCGGGCGGACCAGGGCGAGCGCACCGTGGGTCGGCACGGTGGTGTGGTCCGGGTCGTCGGCGGTGTCGGCGAGGTCGGGGCCGGGCTGGTGCCGGAGGCGATGCTGCCGGTGAACGGCGTAGAGCAGTGCCAGTCCGACGACGAGGAAGACGTGCGACAGCACCCGCGCGACGGTCACCCGGTCGCCGATCAGGTCGCTGGTCGTGAGCACTGCGAGGACGATCACGAACCCGCTGATCATCGGCAGCTGCCCGGCCGCCGCGCGGGTGCGCAGGGCGGCCCACAGCAGCCCGACGCCGACCGCAAGGTTCCAGGCCGCGCTTTCGTTGATGAGGTGGCCTTCCATGAAACCGCCGCCGCCGTGGGCGTTGTCCATGCCGAGCAGTTGCGCGAACGCCAGCCCGCACTGGACCAGGCCGACCAGTCCCAGCGCGACCCGCAGCCCCCATTTTTCTCGCGGCGGGGCCGGGGTTTCGGCGAGGATCCGGCCGGTGAGGTCGGGCACCTCGGGCGCGCTGCGGACCAGCAGAGCACGGCGCAGCGTCGCGCTCCGCTCGTACCAGCTCCGGCACGCCGCGCAGGTCTCAAGATGCTGGTCGACCTGCGGTTCGGGCACTGGGCCCGCTTCGCCGTCGAGTCGCGCGGACAGCGCTTCGCGGAAGATTTCACAGCTCACGTCTGTCATAGTCGCTCGGATCCGCGTCCCGGTTCCCGGCGGGTTCGGCGATTTTTCTCCGGCCTGGTCAGGCGACTGTCCCGGACGGGCATGGACTACCGTGATGTCCGTGTCCACCGGCCGCGACAACGACGACGAGCGGATCACCGCGCTGGCCCTCGCCGCCGGCCGCGGCGACCGGGCCGCATTGGAAGCCTGGGTCCGCGCGACGCAAGCCGACGCGTGGCGGTTCCTGGCCCACCGCGCCAGCCCGGCCGAAGCGGACGACCTCACCCAGGAAACGTACCTGCGCGCGTTCGGCTCGCTGCCGAGGTTCGCGGGCCGGTCGTCGTCGAGGACGTGGCTGCTGTCCATCGCCCGCCGGGTCGTCGTGGACCGCATCCGCGCGCGCTCGGTCCGCCCCCGCGAATCCACGACTGCCGACTGGCAACGCGCGGCCGAAGAACAGTCCGCCCGGACGCGCACGGCGGGCTTCGAAGACCTGATCGAACTGGGCCTGCTCCTGGACACCCTCGACGAGGACCGCCGAGAAGCCCTGGTGCTGACCCAGTTCCTGGGCCTGTCGTACGCGGAGGCGGCCGAGGTGTGCGGCTGCCCGGTCGGCACGGTGCGTTCCCGGGTGTCCCGCGCCCGCGACGATCTGCTGCGCGCCCAGGAGGAGAACGACACCGCGATGTGACGCGGGGTCCGGTTCTTCGTCAGGTTGCGCGGTTGTCGGTTGGGGCGGGGTCGTTCGACGGCGGTCCGCTTGGTGGGCAGGGTGCTGTTCGCGTCAGGCGACCGGCAGGCTGGTTGGACGGTTGGCTTCGTCGGGTGGCGGCTGCTCGCTCGACGGTGATCGTCCGGTGCGGGCGGTGATGGGTCGCGGGGCTGGTGATTCACTCCCTGCCAGAGCCAGAGCCAGAGCCAGAGCCAGAGCCAGAGCCAGAGCCAGAGCCAGAGCCAGAGCCAGAGCCGTCGTCGGTCCGGCGGGCCGTTGTGCCGTCGTGCCGCGCGACGTGGATCATGACGTGATCCACGTCGCGGGAACTCGCCCCCACCTCCTTCCGACCACTCTGGTGTGCGCACTATTCCGACCCCGCACCGGCGGGGTTTGCTTGCCGCGGCAGGGGTTGCCGCGGTGGCCGTCGTGGTGGTGGTCGCCGCGGCGGGCGATGTCTATGCCGCTCTCGGCAACCCGGCTCCTGGTCCGGTCACGTCCTTGGGCACCTCCTTGCTCCGGTTGGTCGCTGACGCGGCCGGGGTGGTCTGCGTCGGCGGGTTGGTGTTCGCGGCGTTTCTGAGCCCGCCGGGCGAAGCGGGCCGGCTCTCCCCAGACGGTTACGCCGCGACCCGCACCGCCGCGGCCGCTGCAGGCGTTTGGGCGCTCGCGGCAGCGATCCTGGTGCCGTTCGACGCCGCCGACGCATCAGGGCGGCCGGTTTCCGAGGCGCTGCATCTGGCGAAACTGGCCGTCCTCGTTGACGCCATGGAGGAACCCAAGGCGTGGCTCTGCGTCCTCGCGGTAGCCGCCGTGGTGGCGATCGGCGTTTGGCGCACGTTGACCTGGCGCACCACGGTGCTGTGGCTCGGCCTTGCCCTCGTCGCGCTGCTGCCGAGGGCGATCGCCGGGCACGTCTCCATCGGCGCGTGGCACGACCTGGCCACGAATGCCTTGGTGTGGCACGTGATCGCGGCGGCGTTGTGGACCGGTGCGCTGGTTGCGCTGCTAGTCCACCGTGGCTCAGGCACGACACGAGAGATCGCGCTCCGCCGGTATCGACGGCTGGCGACGTGTTGCCTCGTCGTGCTCGCCGCATCCGGGATCGTCGACGGTCTGGCGCTTGCCCGTCCGGCTGGATTATTTACTGGGTATGGCTTTCTCCTCGGGGTGAAGGTCGTGATCACGATGGTGTTGGCGGTGCTGATCGCCGCCACGCGCCGCCGTTGGCGTGGCGGCACAGCGGCTCTCGTGGCGGAGGTCGTGGTGCTGGCCGGGGCGATGGGCGCTTCGGCCGGGTTGGCGCATCTGGTGCCGCCGGCGTTCGTGGACGATCCGGCGACCGTCGGCGAGACCGTGCTCGGGTACGACCTGCCTGATCCTCCTTCGTTCGCTCGGCTCTTTCTCGATTGGCGTCCGGACTTGCTCCTCGGCGTCGTCGCGGTGCTTGCGGTTGCGGGCTACGCAGTCGGGGCACGGCGCCTCCGCAATCGCGGCGACGACTGGCCTCGCGGCCGGTTCTGGGCGTGGACGTGCGGCTGGGCGACGGTGCTGATCGCGACGTCGTCCGGCCTGGGCACGTACTCGTCCGGAACCTTCAGCCTGCACATGGTCATCCACATGACGCTGGCCATGCTCGCCCCGGTGCTGCTCGTGCTCGGCGGACCGGTGACCCTCGCGCTGCGTGCCTTGCCGGTGGCGGGCAAAGGACCGGCCGGTCCGCGCGAGTGGCTCGTGGCGCTGCTGCACTCGCGGTTCACGCGCCTGATCGCGCACCCGCTGGTGGCGTCTGTGGTGTTCGTCGGCTCGTACTACGCGCTGTACTTCTCGGGTCTGTTCGGCGAGGCGATGCGCTACCACTGGGCGCACCAGCTGATGAACCTCCATTTCCTTGTGTCCGGCTACGTTTTCTTCTGGCTGGTGATCGGCGTCGACCGCCCGCCGCGTTCGATGCCGCACCTCGCGCGGCTCGGCATGATGTTCGCGGTGATGCCGTTCCACGCGTTCTTCGGCGTGATGCTGATGAACAAGCAGACGGTGATCGCCGAGACGTTCTACCGCTACCTCTCCCTGCCGTGGATGCCTGACCTCCTTTCGGATCAACGTCTCGGCGGCGGAATCGCCTGGGCCACCGGGGAAATCCCGATGATCGTGGTCGTCGTGGCGCTCCTGGTGCAGTGGGGCCGCCACGATGACCGCGAAGCCGCCCGGCTGGACCGTCGCTTCGACCAAGGTGACGACGACGATTTCGCCGCCTACAACGCGATGCTCGCCAACCTGGCGGCCAGAAGGCAGTAACCGCGGCCCGACGCCCGCCGGTGCGGATCAGGGTCGGCCGCCCCTGATGTCCGCACGACCGGCATCGGTCCGTCGGCCGCTGAATCCGGCCGCCCGCAGATCTCGTGCCCGCGTTGCCGCTCGGGGCGACGATCTCGTTGCACTGAGCCGATTCCGCCGCTAGATCACCGCAGTCACCACCTTGTCCAAGGCTCCGCCTTTGACGTCGTCGACGAGAACTTTCAGCTGTGCCAAGCTCATCTGCACTCGCTGTCCGAAGTCGTCGGTCAGCACGACGCGGCGTTCCGGCGGGGCGACGTCGTCGAGGAACAGCTCCGGGCAGCCGCAGTCGCAGTTGCCGCAGAACGTGGTCACGTGCTGAAGGTTTCCTGATGAGGCAAGGGTTTCGGACATTTTCGCTCCTGTCTGATCGGGTTGGGTCGGGCACTGCCACCATCCGGATAGTCGTCAGGGAGAGCCGAAAGGTTCCCAAGTCACCCGAAGGAGTGGCGGCGGAAAAACAGGCGTACGATGGAAATCGGTCCGCCTTCCCCGGCCCGGCACTGCCACCGACTTCGTGCCCGTCCTGGAATCCGGAGAACCATGTCTACGCAGACCGCCGCCCCCGCGGCGACCCCGACCCGTCAACTCGATCTCGCCGTCGGCGGGATGACCTGTGCCGCCTGTGCGGCGCGCGTCGAGCGATCCCTTGGCAAACTCGACGGCGTCCGCGCCACGGTGAACTACGCGACCGAACGCGCGACTGTCCACTATCCGCCTGACCTCGACCCCGCTTCGCTGGTTGCGACGATCGAACGCGCGGGCTATACCGCGACTGTCCGCGGTGAAGCGACCCCGGAAAACCGTGACGCGCGGGTCCGCGACCTGCGCCGCCGGTTGATCGTGGCGGCGGTGCTGGCCGTCCCGCTCGGCAACCTGTCGATCACGCTCGCACTCGTGCCGTCGCTGCGATTCCCGTTGTGGGAGCTGGTGTGCCTGCTGCTCGCGACCCCGGTCGTGTTCTGGTCGGCGGCACCGTTCCACCGGGCCGCGCTGCGCAATCTGCGGCACCGGTCGTCCAGTATGGACACGCTCGTTTCCTTGGGCATGCTGGCGTCCTACCTGTGGTCGGCGGCTTCGGTGCTGATCGGATCGGGCAGCGAGGCGGGTTACTGGATCGGGTTCGGCGCGACCGCGCCGGGCGCGGATTCGGTGTACCTCGACGTCGCGGCCGGAGTGACCACGTTCTTGCTCGCCGGCCGGTACTTCGAGGCGCGGTCCCGGCGTGGTGCGGCGGACCTGCTCGGCGCGCTGGACGCGCTGGCGGCGAAGGACGTGCGGATTCTGCGCGCGGACGGTGAAGAGCTGGTCGGAATCGGCGAACTGGCGGTAGGTGACCGGTTCGTGGTGCGACCGGGGGAGAAGATCGCCGCGGATGGAACCGTCGACAGCGGTCTGTCCACAGTGGATGTCAGCGCTATCACGGGCGAACCCGTTCCGGCGGAGGTCGGGCCGGGAAACCGGGTGATCGGCGGGAGCATCAACCTGAACGGTCGGCTGGTGGTGCGTGCGGAGGCCGTGGGAGCGCGATCGCAGCTGGCGCAGATGAGTGCGCTCGCCGAGCGCGCGCAGGAGCGGAAGGCGGCGGTGCAACGGCTGGCCGACCGGGTGTGCGCGGTCTTCGTCCCGCTGGTGTCGGCGTTGGCGGTGCTCACCCTCGCGGGGTGGTTGCTCACCGGGAATCCGGTGAGGGACGCGTTCGGCGCGGCGGTGTCCGTGCTGATCATCGCGTGCCCGTGCGCGTTGGGGCTCGCAACGCCGACCGCGCTGATGGTCGGCGTCGGGCGGGGTGCCCAGCTCGGGATCCTCGTGAAGGGGCCGGATGCGCTCGAGGCGAGCCGGACGGTCGACACCGTCGTGCTGGACAAGACCGGCACCGTGACGCAGGGGCGAATGACTCTCGCCGAGACCCGGGCGTTCGGATCGTTCTCGCCGACGGAGGTGCTTCATCTCGCGGCTGCGGTCGAAGCGTCGTCTGAACATCCGATTGCTGCGGCGATTGTCGCTGCTGGGCCGGTGGTGCTTCCGGCTGCTGAATTCGAGGCATTGCCCGGGTTGGGCGCGCGCGGCGTGGTTGAGGGAACGGCGGTGGTCGTCGGGCGGCCGAGGTTGCTGGCGGACGAAGGGATTTCGGTCGATCCCGAGGTCGAGGCCGCGGTGGCGTCGGCTGAGGCTGGCGGGGCGACGGTGGTGCTCGTGTCGGCGGCTGGCGAGGTCGCGGGCATGCTCGCTGTGCGGGACGAGGTGAAACCTTCGGCGCGGGCGGCGGTCGCGCAATTGCATCGGCTGGGGTTGAAAACGGTGCTGCTGACCGGCGACAACGAGGTGACGGCCCAGGCGGTCGCCGCGGAGGTCGGGATTCCCGAGGTGCTCGCCGGAGTCTTGCCGAGCGAGAAGGCGGCGGCGGTGTCTGCGTTGCAGGACAAGGGGCACCGGGTGGCGATGGTCGGCGACGGGGTGAACGACGCTCCGGCGCTGGCGACCGCTGATCTCGGGCTGGCAGTCGCCGAGGGGACCGATCTCGCCTTGCGGTCAGCCGACATCATCCTCGTCCGCGACGACCTGTCGGTGCTGCCCGACGCGATCCGTCTCGCGCAACGGACGTTGCGCACCATTCGAGGGAATCTCGTCTGGGCGTTCGGGTACAACGTGGCCGCGCTGCCGCTCGCCGCGTGCGGACTGCTGAACCCGCTGATCGCGGGGGCGGCGATGTCGCTGTCGTCGGTGCTGGTGGTGGCCAACAGCCTGCGGTTGCGGAACTTCGCGCCGGGCCGCTGAGCCCGGGGTGGGCGGGATCACCCTGGCCGACGCTCACTCGATTAGGTTAGGTTTGCCTAATCAGTCGGCGACGGAGGGTGAGGTGCGCGGTGACGCGGGACGCGGGAGCCGGGATCGAAGGGCGGATCGCGCTGGTGACCGGCGGTGCGCGCGGGATCGGGGCGGCCGTCGTGGAGGCGCTCGCCCGGGCCGGTGCCGTGGTGGCCGCGGTGGACATCGACGAGGAGGGGTTGCGGGAGGTCGCGGCGCGGGACTACGGCGCGGGGCTGGGCCGGGTGGACGTCCGAGGTGCTTCGGACGCCGGTGCCAGTGAAGATGCTGCGCGGGGTTCTGTTGCGGTGGAAGCGTCCGGGACGCGTGCTGGCGAGCGACTTTCTCAGGGTGTCCCGGTGGGGGCACTCGCGGGTGGCGATGTCGCCGGGAGTTCTGCGGCGGCGGGTGCTGACGACGCACGGCCTTCCGGGGTTGCGACTGAAGAGGATTTGTCGAGCGGTGTAGTGCCGACTTCTGCTGATGGGGCAGCGGAGGCGGTCGCTGCGCTGGTAGCCGACGGCGTTGATGCGGCGCGGGCTCACGCGGCTGGCGACGCCGGGCGGCCGGTTGACGTCCAGCCGTCGGCCGGTGGGCACGTGGTGCCGTTCGTGGCGGATGTCGGGGATCCGGCGGCGGTCGCGCGGGTCGTGGCGGACGTCGAGCGGGAGTTGGGGCCGATCGGGATCGGGGTGTCGGTCGCGGGGGTGCTGCGGCCCGGGTCGGTGGGGGAGACCAGCGACGAGGACTGGGCGGCGACCTTCGCGGTCAACTCGACCGGGGTTTTCACTGTGCTGCGCGAGATCTCCCGGCGGATGCAGCCGCGGGGGAGCGGGGCGCTGGTCACCGTCGGGTCGAACGCTGCCGGTGTCCCGCGGACCGGGATGGCTGCTTACGCGGCTTCGAAGGCCGCGGCGACCATGCTCACCCGCTGTCTCGGGCTGGAGCTCGCCGGGTCGGGGATCCGGTGCAACATCGTCTCGCCGGGGTCGACGGACACCGACATGCAACGTCTACTGTGGACGGACGACTCCGGCGAAGACCGGGTTATCGCAGGGAATCCGGAGCAGTTCCGTGTCGGGATTCCGCTCGGGCGGATCGCCGATCCCGCCGACATCGCGGACGCGGTGCTGTTCCTCGCGTCCGACCGGGCCCGGCATATCACCATGCAGAACCTCTACGTCGACGGCGGGGCCACGCTTCGCGCGTGACCCGGGTCGACCCGCCGGGCGGCTTTTCCTTTTCGTCCGGATACGTTACTGTCCATTAGGTTAGGCTAACCGAACAGTCAAGGTTCGGACCTTGTGCGAGGAACGGACGGGGCGGCTCGGCCGCCTGCGCGTGTGCGAAAGGGAATTCACCTCGTGTCCTCACCTGCTCCGGCCCGTCCGCGGCCGGTCCACCGGGCGGCGGATCTCCTGGCCGCGTACCTGCCGGGGTCGTTCTACTACTCGTCGGCCCGTGGGGTGCTGCTCGCCGACGGGGTGCATTCGCACGTCCGCGGCACGACGGGCAACCGGGCCGCGGCGGCTGCCGAGGCGTTGGAAGCCGCGGTGCTGGCAGGGGTCGCGAATCCGGTCGTGGTGGGGGCGATCGGGTTCCGGCCGGACTCCGGGAGCAGCTTGATCGTGCCCGCGGTGGTGCGGCGGGCCGAGATGCCGGGCGACGGCGGCCTGCGAATGGGGGAAAGTTCGCAGGTCGTGGGCGATGCGGCGGAGTCCGGCGGGGACGCGGGTGAGTGTTCACTGGCGGCCGAGTCCGGCGGGAACGCAGGCGGGCTTTCGCAGTTCGCGGGCACCGCAGTGGAGCCTGGTGGGAACCAGAGTGCGGCCGTCGCCGGGTCCCGTAGCGGTTCAGGCGTCGACGGCATCGATGCCACCACCTCCTGGACCGTAATCCCGCAGCCGGCGCCCGAGGTTTATGCCGAAAGTGTCCGTCGGGCGGTCGATCTCATCGGTGACGGGGAACTTCGCAAGGTCGTCCTCGCCCGGGCGCTGGATCTCGTGGGCGGGCAAGGGGTATCCGTGCGAAAACTCCTCCGTAACCTCGTCGTGGCGGATCCTGCGGCGCATGCCTTTGCTGTCGACGTCAGTGCGCCTGGGGATCCGGCGCCGCGGACGCTCGTCGGGGCCAGTCCGGAGTTGCTGGTGTCTCGCAAGGGGAATGTCGTGACCGCGAATCCGCTTGCCGGGTCGCGGCGGCGGACGGGGGATCCGGCGCAGGACGCGCAGGCGATTGCGGAACTGCGAGTGTCCGAAAAGGACCTCAATGAGCATGCCCTCGTCGCCGCGCAGGTGGCGGAGGTGTTGGGGCGCTACTGCACCGAGCTGGACGTTCCGGAAGAGCCGGAAGTGATTGGCACGCCTACGATGTGGCACCTTTCGACCCGGATCACCGGGCGCGTGGGGGCGGGTGGGCCGTCGTCGTTGGAGTTGGCTGAGGCGTTGCATCCGACGCCTGCGGTGTGCGGGGTGCCGGTCGATCTGGCGCGCGACACGATCGCGCGGCTCGAGCCGGAGGATCGCGGGTATTACGCGGGACTGGTCGGGTGGACCGATCTCGCGGGGGACGGCGAATGGGTCGTCACGATCCGGTGTGCCGAGGTGTCCGACAAGACCGCGCGGTTGTTCGCGGGGGCGGGGGTCGTCGCCGGGTCTGATCCGGCGGCGGAATTGGCGGAGACCAGTGCGAAGTTCGGGACGCTGCTGCGTGCGCTCGGTGCGGAGGGGGTCGCGTGAGCTTGTGGCCAGAGGAAACCGCAGCGCAGTACCGGGCCAGTGGGTACTGGCGCGGGCAAACATTCGGAGCCTTGCTCACCTCGCTCAAGGAGGCGTACGCGGACCGCACGGCGGTGGTCGGGGAAGGGCAGCGCTGGACGTTCGCCGAGGTGGACGAGCGGGCGCATCGGCTGGCCGCAGGGTTTGTCGCGAGCGGGATCGGGCAGGGCGATCGGGTCGTCGTGCAGTTGCCGAATATTCCGGAGTTCGTGTCGGTCGTCTTCGGCTTGTGGCGGGCCGGGGCGGTTCCGGTGTTCGCGTTGCCTGCGCATCGGGACAGCGAGTTGCGGCACTTCGCCGAGCAGAGCGACGCGAAAGCGATCCTTACCGTCGGCGAGCATGCTGGGCATGATCACGCGAAGATGGCGCGGGAGGTCGCGCAGCAGCAGCGGAAAGTCTTCGTCGTCGGGGAACCGGAATTCGCGGCGTTGGCGGAGACCGCGCCGCGGGAGTTGCCGGAGCCGGATTCGGAGGGGATGGCGTTTCTGCAGCTGTCCGGTGGAAGCACTGGGTTGCCCAAGCTGATTCCGCGGACGCACGACGATTATCTGTACAGCGTGCGGGAGAGTGCGCGGATTTGCGGGCTCAAGAAGGAAAGCGTGTATCTCGCGGCGTTGCCTGTCGCGCATAATTTTCCGCTCAGCTCACCTGGGTTGCTCGGTGCGCTGCATGCGGGGGCGGCCACGGTGATGGCGCCGCGGCCGGACGCTGATACCGCGTTTCGGTTGATTGAAGCTGAGGGTGTCACGATCAGCGGGGTCGTTCCGCCGTTGGCGGCGGCTTGGGTGCAGGCGGCGGCGCGGACCGAGCGGGATCTGTCCTCTTTGGACGTTCTGCTGGTCGGCGGGGCGAAGTGCGGCCGGGAGCTCGCGGAACGCATCGGTCCGGCGCTGGGGTGCCGGCTGCAGCAGGTGTTCGGCATGGCGGAGGGGCTCGTTTGCTACACCCGGCTGGACGATCCGGCGGACCTCGTGCTCAGCACCCAGGGGCGGCCGATTTCGCCGGACGACGAGGTGCGGGTCGTGAATCCGGACGATCCGCTGGCGAAGTCGGACGATCTTGTCGAGCCGGGCGAAATCGGTGCGTTGCTTACGCGCGGGCCGTACACGATTCGCGGGTACTACAGCGCCGCTGAGCACAACAAGACCGCGTTTACCGAGGACGGGTTTTACCGCACCGGCGATTTGGTGCGGCAAAAGGAATCCGGGCATCTCGAGGTCGTCGGGCGGGCGAAGGAACAGATCAACCGAGGCGGCGAAAAAGTCGCGGCGGAAGAGGTCGAGAACCATCTGATGGCGCATCCGGGCGTGCTCGACGCCGCCGTCGTCGCGGTGCCGGACGAGTACCTCGGCGAGCGGACCTGTGCGTACGTCGTTCCGGCGGACGGGGAGCAGCCCAGCGCGGCGGAACTGCGCCGGTTCGTGCGCGGGCGCGGGGTGGCCGCGTTCAAGGTGCCCGATCTGGTGGAGGTGGTCGGGGAGTTCCCGGTCACCGGCGTGGGCAAGACCAGCAAACGCGAACTGCGGGCGGCGCTGGCCGCCCTGGCGAAGGAGAGGTGAAGCGTGTCCCTGCCGAGAATCCGGGCGTACCCGCTGCCGACGGCGGCGGACCTGCCCGCAGGGCGGGTCGGGTGGCGGCCCGACCCGGCGCGGGCGGCTTTGCTCGTGCACGACGTCCAGCGGTATTTCCTTGCCCCGTACGAGGGTTCGCCGATTCCGGAGATGGTGGCGAACATCGCGGAGCTCGCCGAGAAGGCGCGCAGCTACGGCATGCCGGTGTTCTACACCGCGCAGCCGGGCAAGCAGCCCGCCGCCGATCGGGGGCTGCTCACCGAGTTCTGGGGCGACGGCATCGGCGCGGTGATCGACGACGACCCGCGCGCGGCGGACATCGTCGACGAGTTGGCTCCGCGGCCGGGCGACGCCGTGCTGGACAAGTGGCGCTACAGCGCGTTCCAGCGCAGCACTTTCCGCGAGCAGCTCGGCGACCGCGACCAGTTGCTGATCACCGGCGTGTACGCGCACATCGGCTGCCAGACGACGGCGGTCGAGGCGTTCATGCGCGACGTCCGGCCGTTCCTGATCAGCGACGCGGTCGCGGACTTCGACCGCTCCCGGCACGACCAGGCGTGCGAGTACGTCGCGCAACGCTGCGGCGTCGTCACCACCACCGCCGACGCGCTCGCCGCGCTGTCGGCGCCGATTCCCGCAGGAGCACCTCGATGAGCACCCCCGGACTGACTGCCGAGCAGGTCAACGCCGACGTCGCCGAACTGCTCGGCTGCGGCCTCGGCGAGCTGACCCCGGACACCGATCTCGCCGACCTGGGCCTCGATTCGATGCGGATCATGAGCCTGGTCGAGAAGTGGCGCGGCGCGGGCGCTCCCCAGCTGGAGTTCGCCGACCTCGCCGAGGACCCGCGGCTCGGGCACTGGACGAAGCTGCTCACCGGCGGCTCGCAGTGAGCCGGGATACGCACCGGCACCGCCACACCGCCCGGATCGCGGAGGTCCGCGCGGGGCGGCAGGCCGAGAAAGTGCCGTACCCCATCCGGATCCGGCGCGCGGAGGTCGTGCGGACCAGCGCGGTCGGCGCGGGACTGCTGCGCGTCACCCTCGGCGGGCCGGGCACGGCCGGGTTCGAGGCGCATTCGCCGGACGAGCATGTGAAGATCCTTTTCCCGGACGCCGACGGCGAGCTGCGGCTGCCGGAGGCGAACGGCGACATGCTCCGCTGGCCGAAGCCGTCGCCGGTCTCGCGCGAGTACACCGTCCGCCGCTACGACCCGGCGTCCGGTGAGCTGGACCTCGACGTCGCCCTGCACGACGGCGGTCTCGGCTCGGACTGGGCGCGCGCGGTGCGGCCGGGCGAGACCGTGCACGTCGCCGGTCCGCCGGGCGGGCTGATCGTGCCGCACAACTACGACCGCTACCTGCTCGCCGGCGACATCACGGCGCTGCCCGCCCTCGCGCGCTGGCTGGAGGAACTGCCGCGGACCGCTGCGGGCTGGGCGTTCGCCGAGGTCGCCGACGCGAGCGAGCAGATCGACCTCGACGCGCCGGACGGCGTCGAAGTCCATTGGCTGCACCGCGGAACCGCCGCACCGGGCAGCGTCGAGCTGCTCGCCGACGCCGTGCGCGAAGTCAAAGTGCCGGAAGGCGAACGGCTTTACGCGTGGATCGCCGGGGAGGCGGGCGCGATCAAGCCGCTGCGCCGCTGGCTGCGCGACGACCTCGGGCTCGCCCGCGAGGACTACGACGTGACCGGCTACTGGAAACGCGGCGTCGCGGACTTCGACGACGAGCACGACCACTGATTCATCAGCAACAGCAAGGACCCTCGCATGACCGTCACCAGAAAGACCCGTCTCGCTGCCGCCGCGCTCGCGGTCGCCCTCACCGTCGTCGCCGGCTGCGGTTCCGGCGACGCGCAGAGCAGCAGCGGGAGCGACGCCCCGACCCGCGTGTTCGCCGCTGACAACGGCGAGATCAAGATCCCGGTCAAGCCGAAGCGCGTGATCGCGACCGGTTACGCGGTTCCGGCGCTGCTCGAGGCGAAGGCGCCGCTCGTCGGGATTTCGACGTGGAAGCGCGGCCTTCCGATGATGACGACCGAGGACCGCAAGAAGTACGACGAGCTGCCGAAGGTCGCGGGCGAGCAGGCCGCCGAGACGAACTACGAGGCGATCGCGCAGGCCGATCCGGACCTGATCGTGATCGGCGTGCCGAAGCCGGTGCTCGCGGACATCGACGTCAAGCGGCTGCAGGAGATCGCGCCGGTCGTGGCGATCGGCCCGTCGGTGCCGTCGGCGTGGCGGGAGCTTTCGCGCAAGCAGTCCGACGCGGCCGGCGCGCTGGCCGGGTTCGACGCCGCGCGCCAGGAGTACGAGGTGAAGGCGAAGCAGCTCGCGGACAAGTACAAAGCCGTGCTGCCGCAGCTGAAACTGGGGCACGTCGGCGCGTACGGCGAAGTCGCGAAGGGCAACTTCCAGCGCGAGTTCAAGGATTCCTGGGGCACCAACGTCGCGCAGGACATCGGCGCGAACTACTTCGGCCAGGTGAAGGTCAAGGGCGGCGGTTCGAAGGACGTCAGCGAGTACCCGTCGATCGAGGAGCTGCCGACCGCGTTCGCGCAGGCGGACGCGATCACCTACTCGGTGAAGCCGGACGGCTCGGTGCCGCCCGCGGTGAAGTACGTGCTCGATTCGCCGCTGTGGAAGGAACTTCCCGCAGTGAAGGCGGGCAAGACCTTCGCCTTCCGCTACACCGAAGCGGCCACCTACCGGGCGGCGATGAAGACGCTGGACGCGGTGGACCAGGCGTTCGCGCCGCTGCTGAAGAAGTGACCGCGCGCAGCCGGACCGCGCTGCTGGCCGCCGCCGTCGTCCTGCTGGCGGCGGTGGCCGTGGTCAGCGTGGGCGTCGGCGCGCACGGCATCGCGCCGGCGGAGGTGCTCCAGGCCATCTTCGGGCACGGCGATCCGGCGGATCAGGCGGTGGTGCGCGACGTCCGCGCGCCGCGTGCGCTGCTGGCGGTCGGCGTCGGCGCTGCGCTGGCGGTGGCCGGGGTGCTCGTCCAAGTGCTGTCGCGCAATCCGCTCGCCGAACCTGGTGTGCTCGGCGTGACGGCCGGGGCCGGGTTCGCCATCACGATCGGTTCCGCGCTCGGCATCGCCGTTTCCGCGTCGGGGGAGCTGCTGTTCGCGGTGCTCGGCGCGGTGCTGGCGACCCTGCTGGTCTACGCGGTCGGCCGGCGGTCGCCGTTGCGGATGGTGCTGACCGGCACCGCGCTGACGTTCGTGCTCAGCGGCGTTTCGCTCGGGCTGCGGTTGCTGCTGCCGGACACCTTCGACCGGTACCGGTTCTGGGCGGTCGGCTCGCTGGCCGGACGGGAACAAGCTCCGCTGACGGTTCCGTTGATCGTCATCGCGGTGAGTGTGGTCGCTGCGTTTCTGCTGAGCCGTCAGCTGAACGCGCTCGCGCTGGGCGACACCGTCGCGCACACTCTCGGCGCGCGCGTCGCCCGGATCCGTGCGGTGACACTGTTGCTGATCACCCTGCTGGCCGGAGCGGCGACTGCGGTGGCCGGGCCGATTCTGTTCGTCGGACTGATCGTGCCGCATCTCGCGCGCCGAGCGGCGGGTGCGTCGGTGCCGTGGCTGACCGCGTTCGCGGTGGTGCTCGGCCCGATTCTGCTGCTGGTGTCGGACATCGGCTCGCGCGTGCTGCTGCCGACCGGCGAGGTGCCGGTCGCGATCGTGACGGCGTTCGTCGGCGGTCCGGTGCTGATCTGGGCGGTCCGCAAGTACGGGACGGCCGCGTTATGACCGCGTTCGTGTTCCGCCGAGGGCGGATTTCGTTGCGGGTCGAGCGTCGGACGGTCGTTCTCGTCGCCGTGCTCGGCGTCGTTCTCGCCGGGCTCGCGTTGCTGGGGCTTTGCTACGGCGCGGCCTGGGCGAGCCCGGCGCGGGTGTTCGCCGCGCTCGGCGGGTCCGGCGGCGGACCGGGCGTGGTGATCCGCGAATGGCGGTTGCCGCGCGTGGCGGCCGGGCTGGTGTTCGGGGCCGCGCTCGGGCTGGCCGGGGCGATTTTCCAGAACGTCACGCGGAATCCGCTCGGCAGCCCGGACGTGATCGGCCTCGACTCCGGTGCTTACACCGGCGCGCTGATCGCGATGACCGTGCTGTCCGGGTCGTCGACGCAGCTGACATTCGCGTCGGTGGTCGGCGGGCTGATCACCGCGGCGGCGGTCTATCTGCTTTCGATGGGCGGCAGCCGGTCCGGCTTGCGGCTGATCGTCATCGGGATCGCGATCAACGCGATGCTGACCGCGTTGAACTCGTGGATCGTGCTGCGCGCCGACCTCGAAGTGGCGATCGCCGCGGTCGGCTGGAGCGCCGGTTCGCTCAACGGCATCGGCTGGAGCGACGTCGCGGTGCCGTTCGGGGTGCTGGCTGTGCTGTTCGCGGTGCTGCTGACCCGCGCGCCCGCGCTGCACCAGGCGGCGCTCGGCACGGAACTCGCGGTGACGACCGGCGTCCGGCACGAATCCCTGCGGCTGCAGCTGGTCGTGATCGGCGTCGCCTGCACGGCGACGGTCACCGCGGTAGCCGGGCCGATCGCCTTCGTCGCGCTCGCCGCGCCGCAGATCGGCCGCAGGCTCGCCCGCGCACCCGGCATTCCGCTGCTGCCCGCGGCGCTGACCGGTGCGCTGCTGCTGGCCGGCGCCGACCTCGTCGCGCAAATGCTGCTCGCCCCGGTCTCGCTCCCGGTCGGCGTGGTCAGCACGGCGATCGGCGGCTGCTACCTGATCTGGCTGCTCACCAAGGAGGTGCGGCGGAAGTGACCGCCCGCTTGACCGCGCGGGACCTCACCCTGCGCTACGGCGACCGCGTCGTGTCGACGCAGTTGCAGCTCGACGTTCCCGACCGCGCGTTCACCGCGGTGGTCGGCTCGAACGCGTGCGGCAAATCGACATTGCTGCGCGCGTTCGTCCGGCTGCTCCGCCCGTCCGACGGCGGCGTGACCTTCGACGGCCGCGAGGTCGGGGCGTATCCGGCCAAGGCGCTGGCGCGGGAACTCGGCTTCCTGCCGCAGGATCCGTCCGCGCCGGAGGACGTCCGCGTCCGGCAGCTGGTCGCGCGCGGCCGGTTCCCGCACCAGTCCCTGCTGTCGTCGTGGTCCGAGGAGGACGAGACCGCGGTGGTCGGCGCGATGACCGCGGCCGGCGTCGCCGGGCTGGCCGACCGTCCGGTGCAGGAGCTGTCCGGCGGGCAGCGGCAGCGCGTGTGGATCGCGGTCGTGCTCGCGCAGCGCACGCCGTACCTGCTGCTCGACGAACCGACGTCGTTCCTCGACATCGCGCACCAGTACCAGGTGCTGGAGCTGCTGAAGCGGCTGCGCGACGAGGGCCGCACGGTGATCGCGGTGCTGCACGACATCAACCAGGCCTGCCGCTACGCCGACCACGTCGTCGCCATGCGCGACGGCCGGGTCGTGGCCGAGGGCGAGCCCGGCGACGTCGTGGACGCCGCGCTGATCAAGGAAGTCTTCGACCTGCCGAGCGTCGTGGTGCCCGATCCGGTCACCGGCACGCCGATGGTCGTGCCGTCGCTCTGACCCCGGGAGTCACCAGTTGAGCACCGCACTCGCCGCTCTCGAGCTGACCAGCGCCCAGCTGGGCATCTGGAACGCGCAGCGGCTGGAACCGGATTCGCCGTATTACGTCGTGGGCGACGTCGTGGAAATCTCCGGCACGCCGGTCGACCTCGCGGCGCTGGCCGAGGCGATCCGGGCGACCGCCGAGGAGGCCGAAAGCCTGCGGTTGCGGGTGCACGACACCCGGGACGGGCCGCGGCAAACCGTGTCCGCTGAGCCGGTGCCGTCGCCGGAAGTCGTTGACCTGCGAGGGGAACCGGATCCGCTCACCGCGGCGCACGCGCGGGTCACGGCGGAGCGGCAGCGGGTGGCCGAGGCGTGCCGCGGGATGCTGGACCGGGCGTTGTTCTCGCACGTGATCCTCCGGCTTTCCGACACCGAAGTGTGGTTCACCCAGCTCGGCCACCACCTGGTGTTCGACGGCTACACCGCGGCGATGCTCGCCCGGCGCACCGCTGCCCGGTACACCGCGGCGGTGCGGGGCGAAGAGGTGCCGCCGTCCACGTTCGGCCGGTTCGCCGATCTCGTCGAAGCCGACCGCGAGTACCGGATGAGCGAACGGTTCGCGAAGGACCGCGCGTACTGGTGCGATCGGTTCACGCCGATGCCGGAGCTGGCCGACGACGCGAGCGCTGCCGGGCTGCCGGAGGCCACGTTCACCGCGCGTGCCGAACTCACCGCGGACGAGGTCGCCGGGCTGGGCGAACTGGGGAAGCGCGCGGGGACGACCTGGGGCGACGCGCTGATCGCGTGTTACGCGGCGTTCCTGCACCGAGTGCTCGGAACGGCGGACGTCGTGTTCGCGGTGCCGTTGATGTGCCGGGTCGGCGCGGCGTTGCGGACCCCGGCGATGGCGGTCAACGTGCTGCCGTTGCGGGTGCGTGTGCAGCCGGGCGACCGTCCGGAGGAGCTGACCGCGCGGGTCGCGCAGGCGTTGTGGGAAATGCGCGCGCACCAGCGGTACCGGGGCGAGAACCTGCCGCAGGATCTGGCGGTGCCCGGCGCGGGTGCGCTGCTGCACGGCCGCGGGATCAACCTCAAGGCATTCGACCTGGAGCTGGCGTTCGGCGAGGCGCGCGGGACGATGCGGAACGTCGCGGGCGGGCCGCCGGAGGACATGGGGCTCAGCGTGCTCCCGACCGCTGGCGGCGGGCTGCTGCTGGGTTTCGAGGTCGACGCGCGTTCGCAGGACCAGGCTGGCGTCGACGCGCAGCTCACCGCGTTGAAGGCGCTGATCTCCGCGTTCACGAGTGCGGACGCGCCGGTGGTCGGCGGGGTGGACCTGGTGCCGGACGTCGACGCGTTGCTGGCCGAATGGTCGACTCCCGCGGTTTCCCCGACCGGAGAAGGGTTCCTGGACGGGCTCGGCGGGCAGACCGCGCTGGTCTGCGGGGACGAGCGGCTCACCGGCGACGAGGTGCGGGACCGGGTGCACCGGCTGGCGCGGGCGTTGCGGGCGCGGGGCGTCGGAGCGGACGACGTGGTGGCGCTGGCGTTGCCGCGGTCGGTCGATCTGGTGGTGGCGCTGCTGGCGGTGCTCGACGCGGGGGCGGCGTTCCTGCCCCTGGACCTGGCGCATCCGGCGGAACGGCTGTGCTCGCTGGTCGCCGAGGTGACCCCGAAGCTCGCCGTGACGGATTCGGATCTGCTGCCGGACGTGCCGCAGCTGCGGCTGGACGATCCGGCGGTACGGGAGGAAATCGCCGGGTACTCGGCGGTGGGGGAGCAGGTAGACCGGCATCCGGAAAGCCTCGCGTACGTCATCTTCACCTCGGGTTCCACGGGGCAGCCGAAGGGCGTGCTGGTCCGGTCCGGCGGGCTGGAGACGTTGCTTCGGAACCATCGCGCGACCACGGTGGCCGAGACCGCGCAGGGGCGTCGGCTCCGCGTCGCGCACACGTACTCCTTCGCCTTCGACTCGGCGATCGAGCAGCTGCTGTGGATGCTGTGCGGGCACGAATTGCACGTCTACGACACGGAAACCGCGCGCGACGTCGATGCGCTGCACGCCGCTTTCGTGCGCGACCAGATCGACGTCATCGACACGACGCCGTCGATGGCGGCTCCGTTGCTGGACGCGGGGTCGCTCGACCCGGCGTTGCTGGTGCTCGGCGGCGAGGCGACGTCACCGGCGTTGTGGCAGCGGGTCGCTTCGTCCGGAATCCGCGCGCGCAACATCTACGGCCCGACTGAGACCACTGTGGACGGTGCCAGCGCGCCGATCACCGGGGACGAGCCGGTGATCGGGTTCGCGGTGCCCGGGACGCGGGCGTACGTGCTCGATGCCGCGCTGCGGCCGGTGCTGCCGGGCAGTCGCGGCGAGTTGTACCTGGCCGGACCGCATCTGGCGCGTGGTTATCTCGGTCGTCCGGGCGGGACGGCGGAGCGGTTCGTCGCCGATCCGTTCGGGCCGCTGGGGGAACGGATGTACCGCACCGGCGACGTCGTGCGCTGGGTGCCGGGCCGGGGGCTGGAGTATCTGGGGCGGCGCGACGGCCAGGTCAAGATTCGCGGCCACCGCGTGGAATTGGGCGAGGTCGAGGGCGCGCTCGGCGCGGTTCCCGGCGTGCGGGCGGCCGCGGCTGCGGTGCGCGGACCCCGGCTGGTCGGGTATGTCGTCGGCTCAGGGCTGGTTGCGGAGGACGTTCGGGCGACGCTCGCGGAGCGGTTGCCGGAGGCGATGGTTCCGGCCGCGGTCGTGGTGCTGGACGAACTTCCGGTGACCAGCAACGGAAAACTCGACCGGGCCGCGCTGCCCGCGCCTGCGGCGGCTGAGGGCGGACGGGAACCGCGGACCGAGCGGGAACGGTTGCTGTGCGCGGCGATCGCCGAGGTGATCGGCGTGGAGCGGGTCGCGGTCGACGACGATTTCTTCGCCCTCGGCGGCGACAGCATCACCGCGATCAGCGTGAGCAGCCGGTTGCGGGCGCACGGGCTGGACCTTCGCCCGCGGGATCTGCTGGCGCGGCGCAGTTTCGCGGCGTTGGCGGCGGCGAGCCGGGATCTGTCCGAACCGGACAGTGAGCCGGACGAGCCGATCGGCGAGGTTCCGGTGCCGCCGATCGTGCGGACGTTGTTCGACCTGAATCCGGACCTGGACGCGATTGTCGGCTATGCACAGTGGACAGTGCTCCGGGTGGACGGTCCGGTGCCGGGGCTGCGCGAAGGCGTTCAGGCGATTCTTGACCACCACGACGTGTTGCGGCTTCGTGTCGAACCCGATGGCTCGTTGGTGATCCGGTCGCGGGGCGCAGTCTCGGCGTCGGTCAGCGAGGCGACAGGGAGTCCGGCTGAAGTAGCCGAACGGCTGGCGTCCGAATTGGACCCGCGCGCCGGGGAGATGCTGCGCGTCGCGCTGGTGGGGGACCAGCTGGTGATCGTCGTGCATCACCTGGCGATCGACGGGGTTTCATGGCGCATCCTGCTGCCTGATCTGCAGACGGCGTGCGAGGGCGGAGTGCTCGAACCCGTGCGCAATTCCTGGCGACGACACGCGTTGACGCTCGCCGAACAAGGGGCGAGTGGTGCGCGGCGCGGCGAACTCGACTACTGGCGGTCGACGCGGAAGAGCAAGCTCGACCCGACGCGCGATACCGTTGCTACCGCGCATCGTTCGGTCACCGTCGCCACCGAAGAGGAAAGCGCGGCGATTCTCACGACGCTGCCCGCCGCCTACCGTGCGGGTGTCGACGAGGTGCTGCTCGCCGCGCTCGTGCTGACCCTGCGCGGCGACGAAGACGCGCTCACTGTCACGATGGAGGGCCACGGCCGCGAAGGGCTGGACCTCGCGCGGACCGTCGGCTGGTTCACCGCCGAATACCCGGTCCACATTGAACTGTCCGGTGTGGACACGCTTGATCGGTTGCTGCGCGCGGTCAAGGAAGCGCGGCGCGCGGTGCCGGACGGCGGGATCGGGTTCGGCATCCTGCGGTACCTGGACCCGGGTGCCGGGTTCGCGCGGGAGATGCCGGACGTTCTGCTCAACTATCTCGGCCGGTTCACTCCGCTGTCCGGCGGCTGGCAGCTGCCGGACGAGGATCCGTTCGCCGTGATCGAGCCGCCCGCCAAGGCGTTGGAGCAGGTCCTGGCGCTGAACTGCTTCGTCCGCGAGGAAGGCGTGCCGCGGATCGCCGTCGAATGGACCGCCGCGAGCCGGGTTCTGCCGCCGGAAGAGGTCGAACGCCTCCAGGAAGCCTGGTCGACCGCGCTGGCCGCGTTGGCGGCGCACGCGCGGGAGAACACCGGCGGGCTCACTCCGTCGGACCTTCCGCTCGTCACGCTCACCCAGCACGATATCGACGCGCTTGAACAGCAGGGCCCGGTCGCCGACGTCCTGCCCGCGACGCCCCTGCAGGCCGGGCTGTCGTTCCACACGCTGACGCGGGGCGGGCCCGACGTCTACACCGTGCAAGCGGTGACCCACCTCGAAGGACGGCTTGCTCCGGAACGGATGCGAGCCGCCGCCGCGGAGCTGCTGCGACGGCATCCGGCGCTGCGCGTCCACCTGCACACGACAGCGGCGGGCGAGGTCGTGCAGGTCGTGCCTGCCGACGTGCACCTGGGCTGGCGGCACGTCGAGCATCCGGAGAGCGCCGAGGACGAATGCGCGGCCGAGCTGGCCCGGCCGTTCGACCCGGCGGTACCGCCGCTGATCCGGTTCCTGCTGCTCACCCTCGGCCCGGCCGACCATCGGCTGGTGCTGACGATCCATCACGCGCTGCTCGACGGCTGGTCGATGCCGCTAGTCGGCCGCGCCCTGCTGGCCACTTACGCCGAACTCGACGGCGGGCCGGCCGCTCCGATCGCGCCGCCGCTCGCCGAGTACCACCGGGTGCTGGCCGCTCGCGATCACGACGCGGCGGTCGAGGCCTGGCAGACCGCGTTGGCCGGGTTGGAAGAAGGAACGCGGCTCGCCCCGGCGACCGCGGAGTCCGCTTCGGACCGTCCACAACGGATCTGGGTCGGGCTCGGCGCCGAGTTCAGCGAGCGGCTGCGCGGCTTCGCGCGGGAACGCGGCGTGACCCCGACAGCGGTGTTCCAGACCGCGTGGGGCGTGCTGCTGGCGCGGCTCACCGGACGCCAGGACGTGGTGTTCGGCTGCCCGGTGTCCGGTCGTCCGTCCGACGTTCCGGGCGTGGAAGCGATGATCGGCCAGCTCGGCACGACCATCCCGGTGCGCGTGGCGTTCGCCCCGTCGGATCCGGCGTCGGCGGTGCTGACGCGGGTGCAGGACGAGAACGCGCGGCTCACCGACCACCATCACCTCGGGCTGCCGGACATCCAGCGCGCGGCGGGCGTCGGCGATCTGTTCGACACGATGCTGGTCATGGAGAACTTCCCGCTCTCCAGCCGGGAACGCGAACCGCTCGCGCCTGGGCTCGACCTCGCCGGCGTCGACATCACCGACGCGACGCACTATCCGCTGACCGTGATCGTGCTGCCGGGCGACGAGATCTCGATCGGCCTCGGCTACCAGCCGCAGGCCTTCGACGAGTCGACTGTGCAGGCCTACGGCCGCTGGCTGACGACTCTGCTGCACGAGCTCGTGGCCGACCCGCAGCAACCGGTCGCGCGGCTGCGTTCCCTTCACACAGAAGAGGAAGCAGCCCTCCTGCGGCAAGGAACCGGACCTGAGCCGCGGCGGGAAGCCGGTACCTGTCTGGAGGAATTCGCCCGCTGGGTGCGGGAAACTCCGGACGCCGAAGCCGTCGTGTGCCGAGACCGCCGCCTGACCTACGCGGAATTGGACCGGAAGGCGAACCAGCTCGCGCACGCCTTGCGCACGGCCGGGGTGCGGGAACAGGACCCGGTCGCGGTGCTGCTGGAACGCGACATCGACCTGGTGGTTGCGCTGTTCGGCGTGCTCAAGGCCGGTGCGGTGCACGTGCCGATGGACCCGACGTACCCCGCGGAACGCCTGGCACATCTGGTGAAAGACAGCGCGCCCGCAGCGGTGGTGTCTACTTCGGATCCCGGCTTCGGCATCCCCGTGATCGATCCAGGGGTCCTCAATGGACCGTCTACTTGGGACGACGTCGTTCCGTCGCCGGACTCGCTGGCGTATGTGATCTACACGTCCGGCACCACCGGAAAGCCGAAGGGCGTCGCGGTCACCCATCGCGGCATTCCGAGCCTCGTCGCGCTGCAGGAGGACATCGTCGGCATCCGGCACGGCGAGCGGTACCTGCACTTCGCGTCCACGAGTTTCGACGTCTCCTACTGGCAGTTCTTCCTGCCGTTGCTGTCCGGCGGCACCTCGGTGATCGCGCCGGAGGAGGTCCGCGGGTCCGGCGACGATCTGCTCGCCTACGCCGCCAAACACCGCGTGACCGGGCTGAACCTGCTGCCGTCGTTCCTGTCCGCGATGCCGGACGACTCGACGGTGGACCCGGAAGTGTTCTTCGTGGTCGGCGCCGAACGGCTCGACCCGGAGCTGGCGCACCGCTGGGGCGACCGGCGCGCGCTGTTCAACGCCTACGGCCCGACCGAGGTCACCATCAACTCCGTGACCTGGGTGTACTCCGCCGACGATCCAGGTCCGCTGCCGATCGGAAGGCCGGACCCGCAGGTACGGGCGTACGTGCTGGACGCGGGGCTGCGGCCGGTCGGGACCGGCGTCACTGGCGAGCTGTACCTCGCCGGGCCGAAGCTCGCCCGCGGCTACGTGAACCGGCCAGGACAGACCGCCGAACGGTTCGTCGCCGACCCGTTCGGCGCGCCCGGCGACCGGATGTACCGCACCGGCGACCTCGTCCGCTGGCGGCCGGACGGGCAACTGGTGTTCCTCGGCCGTGCCGACCACCAGGTCAAACTGCGCGGCTTCCGGATCGAACCGGGCGAGATCGAATCGGCTCTGGCGCGGCATCCGGACGTGCGCGCCGCGGTCGTGCTCGTCCGCGAGGACCGGCCGGGGGACCGGCGGCTGGTCGGCTATGTCGTGCCGGTCGACGGCGCGGACCCGGATCCTGCTGCGCTGCGCGAGTATCTGTCCGCCGAACTGCCCGCGCACATGGTGCCGTCGGCGGTGCTCTCGCTGGAACGGCTGCCTCTCGGGCCCAGCGGCAAGCTCGACCGGGCAGCGCTGCCCGCGCCCGGTCCGCGCAACATCGCCGCGGCGCGGCAACCGGCGACGGAAGCGGAAACCGTGTTGCTGCAGGTGGTTCGGGAGCTGCTCGGCCCGGACGTCACGATCGACGACGGGTTCCTCGACGCCGGCGGCGACAGTATCGCGTCGCTCCGGCTGGTCGCGCGTGCTCGCCGCGAGGGCCTGCACCTGACCGCACGGGACGTCTTCGAGGGCGGCACGATCGCCGGGATCGCGGCGCGGTGCAGCGCGGAAACCGTGGTGGTGTCGCCGGATCTCACGCCCGCGGTCGGGGACGCGCCGCTGACGCCCATCATGCGTCAGCTGCTGGAACGCACTGGCTCGGACGCCGACAGCTTCTGTCAGTGGGTCGAAGTGTGCGTGCCGTCCGGCGGTGACGTGCCGAAGTGGCGGGCGGCGCTCGACGCGGTCCTCGAACGACACGACGTGCTGCGGTCGCACTTGGCCGACGACGTATTGCGCGTTCCGGAACCAGGCACAGTGACCGGGGCGGACGTGCTGATGGTGGTCCCGGCGGGCGAGGACGCGGACCTTCGCGCGCTGCTGGACGAGCAGATCGCGGCTGTCCGTTCTGCGATGGACCCGCGAACCGGGCCGATGCTGCGGGCGGTCTGGGTGGATGCCGGTCCGTCGCGTCCGGGGCGGCTCGCGCTGGTCGCGCACCATCTCGTGGTGGACGCGGTCTCGTGGCGGATCCTCCTCGACGACCTCGAGCAGGCGTATCTCGGCCGCCAGCTGCCGGATCGCGGGCCGTCGTTCCTCGGCTGGGCACGCGCGCTCGTCGCGGCCAAACTGGCGCGGCAGGTGGAAAGCCCGCACTGGCAACGGATCGCGGCGACGGCCCGTCCGGTCAGCGGGACTGCGCGGCACCACGAGATCGAGGTGCCGGAAGAGATCACGCAGGCGGTGCTGACGACGTTGCCGGGCGCGTACCGGACCGGTCCGGACGCCGTGCTGCTCACCGCGTTCGCGCGGGCTTACCGTGCCTGGCGCGGTTCGGAGCTGCTGGTCGCGCTGGAGAGCCACGGCCGTCCGGACCACACGCCGGACTTCGCCGGAACCGTCGATCTGTCCCGGACGGTCGGATGGTTCACCGCGATGTACCCGGCACGGATCGCGCCGCCTGCTGGGGAGACGGCGATCGCGGCGGTCCGCGACCAGCTCCGGGCCGCGGGCGACGGACTCGGGTTCGGGATCCTCGGCGGAACCTCGACCGGAGCGGAGGTCAGCTGGAACTACCTCGGCCGGTTCGAGGCGGCGCCGCAAGCGGAGACGCCCTGGCAGCGTCCGCCGGACGCCGATCCGCTCGGCTCCGCGGGAGGACCGCTCGGGCACGCGCTGATGGTGAACGCGATGGTGCGCGACGACCGGCTGGCTGCGCGGTTCACCTGGCCGTCCTCGGAGTTCAGCGCGGACGAGATAGCCGCGCTGGGAGCGGCGTTCCAAGCGGAACTCGCTGCGCTGGCCGCCGAGGTACCGGCTGGCGAGCTGCTGCCGTTGACGCCGCTGCAGGAGCTGATCCTGCGCGAATCGCGGGCTGCCGAAGAGGATCCCTACCCGGTGCAGGCGGCGTTTTCGCTGGCCGGAGCGCTGGACCTGACCACGTTGGCGGCCGCGGCGAACGCGCTGGTGCGGCGGCATCCGAACCTGGGCGCGGTCTTCCCGGCCGGGCACGAGATGCAGGTACTGCCTGCGGAACCGCAGGTCGGCTTCCGGGTGCGCGAGGTGTCCGGGAACGTCGAGCAGCTGCTCGCGGAAGACCTCGCCGAGCGGTTCGACCTCGCTGCGGGGCCGCTGCTGCGGGTCACCGTGCTCCGGCACGGTCCGGACCGGCACGAACTCGTGCTCACCAGCCATCACCTGCTGTCGGACGGCTGGTCGGCGCCGCGGATCCTGGCCGAGTTGTTCGCCGGGTACTCCGGCGAGCCGCTGCTGGAGGCGGTGCCGGTGTCGCGGTACACGCGGTGGCTCGCGGCGCGCGACCACGCGGTCAGCGGGCACGCGTGGCGGACGGAACTGGCTGATCTGCCGTCGCGGAAACTCCTGACCGGGCAGCCCGCAGCGGTCGAGCCGGAACTGTTCACTGTGGACGCTGCGCTCGTCGCTTCGTTGACGCAAGCCGGTGCCCGACACGGGGTCACGGCGGGAACGTTGCTACAGGGCGCTTGGGCTGCAGTGCTCGCGGCTCGGGCTGGGGTTGCCGATGTTGCTTTCGGCGCGATGGTTTCCGGTCGGACGTCCGAAGTGGACGGTGTCGAGGAGATCCTCGGGCTGCTCGCCAACACGGTTCCGGTGCGGGTGCGGTTTGCCGGAACCGTGGGGGAGACCCTGGTGGAAACCCAGGCCCGGCAACAGGAACTGCTCGCACACCAGCACGTCGGACTGGCCGAGCTGGCTGCCTTGACCGGTCAGGACCGGTTGTTCGACAGCCTCGTCGTGTTCGAGAACTACCCGGTGGACCCGGCGAAACTGCGTGAACCGGCTCCCGGGCTGACGATCACCGGGACCCGGTTCCGCGAGCGCACTCATTACCCGATGACGGTCACCGTCGTGCCCGAACTCGCGGGCGGCTGGTCCGGCATTTTCGGTTACCAGGACGGGATTCTCTCGGCCGCGGAAGCCAAGTCGCTGGTCGCGGACCTGCTGCGGTTCCTCGGCGAGCTTCCGGCGCGGCTGGACGAGGACGCGGCCGAGTGGCTGCGCTGAACCTGTGGCGGACCGCGTTCGTGCTCGTGCTGGGCACGTTCATGGCGACGCTCGACAGCACGATCGTCTCGGTCGGCGTGGAGACGCTGGCGGAGCGGTTCGACGCGTCCGTCACGGAGGTCCAGTGGGTCACCACCGCGTATCTGCTCGCGGTGGTGACCGCCGTGCCCGCGTCCGGCTGGCTGGCCGCGCGGTTCGGCGGGCGGCGGACCTGGCTGACCGCGGTGGTCGTGTTCGTGGCGGCGTCGCTGTTGTGCGGGCTGGCGGGTTCGCTGCCGATGCTGGTCGCGTTCCGGGTGCTGCAAGGGCTGGCAGGCGGGTTGCTGCCGCCGACCGGACAGGCGTTGCTGGCGCGGGCGGCGGGGCCGGACCGGATCGGGCGGCTGATCAGCGTCGTCGGCGTCGTGCCGTTGCTGTCGCCGGTGCTGGGCCCGCTGGCGAGCGGGGCGATTCTCGACGTCGCGGACTGGCCGTGGCTGTTCTACGTCAACCTGCCGGTCGGCGTCGTCGCTGTTCTGCTGGGGCTGCGGTATGTCGCAGCGGACCAGCCGACCGACCCGCGAGAGCCGTTCGATTTCCGTGGCGCGGCTTTGCTTTCCCCGGGGTTGGCCGCGGTGGTGTTCGGGCTGACCGGATTCTCCGACGGATATCCGCAATGGCTTTCCGCCACGGCGGTCGTGGTGGGTTTGCTGATGCTGGCCGCGTTCGTCCGGCACGGATTGCGAGTGCGGGCACCATTGCTGGATCCGCGTTTGTTCACGCGACCACCATTCGGAGCCGCGGCGCTGGCGCTGGTCGTGCTGGGTGCTTCGGTGTTCGGGACGATGTTCCTGCTGCCGTTGTATCTGCGCCGCGGTGCCGGATTGGGCGCGTGGGACACCGGATTGCTTTTGGTACCACAGGGAATCGGTGCGGCCGCGGGGTCGGTGCTGGTGCATCGCCTGGTGGATCGGCTGGCACCGCGGACGCTGGTGGTGTCCGGAATCGGCTTCGTGGCGCTCGGAACCGCGGCATTCACGCAGCTGGGTCCCGAACTTCCTGATGTCGTGTTGGTCATTTCCTTGTTGCTGCGCGGATTCGGGGCGGCGATGATCAGTGCGCCGGTGCTGGCGCTGGTGTATCGCAGCCTGGAGAAAACCCAGCTGCCGAAAGCGGCTGGTGCGTTGAATTTGCTGAACACTCTGGGCGGTTCGGTCGGGACCGCCGTGCTCGCGCTGGTGTTGCAGAACCGGCTGGCCGCACGGGGCGCGGATGTCGCGGCGGCCTTCGCGGACACGTTCTGGTGGGTGCTCGGGCTGGTCGTGGTGGCGGTTGCCGGGGCGGCGAGGCTGCCCAAAGAAAGGAGCCGGTAGATGCAGGACACGTTGCCCAGCCCGGTGGAGGTGACGGCGGGAGCCGCGCCGGACATCGCCCGGCACCGCGAAACGGTTTCGGCGGTGCTGGACCGGCGCGATCCGCGGTTGCTGGTGATAGTGGGTCCGTGCTCGGTGCACGATCCCTCGGCGGCGCTGGAATACGCGGAGCTGCTCGCTGGTATGTCAGCTCGGTACGCCGACGATCTCGTGGTGGTGTTGCGGGCATATCTGGAGAAACCGCGGTCGGTGACCGGGTGGACCGGCTTCCTGCCGGACCCGACACTGGACGGCAAAGGCGATCTCGCCACCGGGGTCCGATTAGGACGGCAGTTCTTGCTCGACGCGGCCTCGACCGGGTTGCCGCTGGCGTACGAGTTCGTGGATCCGGTGTTGGCGCCGTACGTCGCGGACACGGTGAGCTGGGGCGCGATCGGGGCGCGGACGGTCGCCAGCCAGCCGCACCGGCAGCTGGCGTCGTGGCTGCCGATGCCGATCGGGATGAAGAACTGCGTGTCCGGACGGCTGGGACCGGCGGTGGACGCGATCCGCGCGGCCGGGGCGGCGCACGCGTTCCCGGGACTCGGCGTCGACGGGCGGATGAAAACCTTGCGCAGCAGCGGAAATCCGGACGCGCACCTGGTCCTGCGCGGCGGCCCGGCGCCGAATTACGACGCGGCGTCGGTCGCCGAGGCGATGAAGGTGCTCGGGGAGGCGGGCTTGCCGCGAAGAGCGGTGGTCGACGCCTCGCACGGGAACAGCGGGAAGGACCACAACCGGCAGCCCGGCGTGGTGGCCGACGTGGCGGAGCAGGTCCGCGACGGCGCGGCGGTGGCCGGGGTGATGATCGAGTCGTATCTGCGGGACGGGGCACAGGACTCGGAACGGGTGCCTGCCGACCGCGCGGTGAGCCGGACGGACGCTTGCCTCGGGTGGGAGCGGACGGTGCCGTTGCTGGAGACGCTGGCTCTGGCCGCCCGCGATCGGGCAGTACGGGTCTGATCGCCGCGGAGGGCGGTCCGTGAAGGGCTCCTTTGAGGCTGCAACGCCCTGACCTGGGGGGAGCACGCTAGCTGGCCTCGCGGGCACGGTTTAGGTACAGCTCAGCGGAGAATGCGTCGTCAATGATCGACCGAGCCGGTCCTCGGCCTGTTTGAGCAGCTGGCCGTACACGTCGTAGGTGGTCGTGATCTTCTTGTGGCCCGTTCGCACCCGGCAAACGCGGCCACAAGTGGGTTTCACGAGTACTACACGGACGCCGATTGGCGGGCCGCGGGGCATCATCGGCGATTTGTTGGTGACGGAGCCGGCGCGGCGTCGGCTGCGCATCGATGTTCTGCGCGCACCGGATGCACGGCCACTGGCGCGCACCCTTGTGCAGTGACAGTCTGTTTCGGACTCCCGTGCTCGTTCACGGCGGAAGCCCGCTGGTCGCCGCCGAGGGCAACTCTTCGCACTTCCGAGATCAAGAGCCCAGTCGGTGCCGGACGTACTGCCGGGCAACGTCGGTGAGCCCCGGGAACGCGCCACGGTAGGCCCACATTCCGAAGGTCAGCACCGCGTATGCGGTCACCGCGTCGGCGGGGGCGTCTCGGTACGCCGGGATGGCGTTCGCCCATTCTTCGGCCTGGTGCGGGGTGTGGCCCTCGGCGGTGAGTCGCAGCACTAACGCGGCAGGGTCAAGCCATGGCGCGCCGATGCTCGACCATGCCCAGTCGACGATCCGCGCGCGGTCGGAGACGAGGATGTTGAGCGGGTGCATGTCGCCGTGCACGAGGCTGTTGCCGTTGACGGCCTCGATCCCGCGTCGCTCCCAGTCCAGCAGTTCGGGCAGGTGGTCCTTGTCCCAGCTGTCAAGTTCGCGGTCCGATTTGGACAGTCGACGCCACGGGGCGGACCATGCCCACTGGTCCGTGGCCTGCTCCAGTTCGACGGGGGACGGCGTCAGCTCCCGTGTCATCGCGGCTACGGTCTCGGCGACCATCGGGAGGTCAGGCGAGCCCGGCGCGAGGCTGGGGTGATGCCCGGTGACGGCCTCGAATCCGAGCACATGCCACCCGTCGGCGGTCACTTCCCAGAGGAGACGCGGCGCAGCAGAGTTCGACCGGGCCCCGACCCGTGCTTCCGTCTGCTGCGCCCGCGCTCGCCGTGTGCCGGTCAGGACGCCCTTGACGAAGCAAGGGCCGTGCGCGGTCTGGAGCGTTGCCAGGAAATCGGAGTTCCGGCCGTTGTCCGGGGAAACCGTCGCGGCCACGGCACCCGTCCGTTCTTCGATCGCTTGCCGGACAGCGGTGGGAAGGTTCGCCCATTCCTGGCTGGCCAATGTCTGCCTCTTCGGTCTAGCTCCGCGCGGGAGACGGGGGCGGGTCGTCGGTGCAGCCGTTCTTGCATTGGGAGCACTTGGCGCATTTCGCCGCGCCAGTGAACCACAGGGGATCGTCCACCACGAACCCCGCCGCCCGGATCGCGTCGGTGGTTCGGCGCATCATGTCGACGAGCGGAACGTCCCCGGTTTCGTCGCTGTCATTCGGGACGTGGTGGATGAAACTTCCGGAAATCCGCTCGCAGAATTCCGCGTATTCGTGCGTGTACAGAATGAACGTGTGCCATCCGATGTCGACGGTTTCGCTCGGTGCGAGGGGGCGACTGGTCCGGGCGCACGCCGCAAGGAACGCAAGCGCCTGATCCATGACTCGTCCCGCGTATTCCAGAGAAACGACGTTCTCGTTCGAGATGCGGGCCCGGAGCCTGCGGAACAAGTCCTCCGGGATGAGCCCCTGCCCGGTCATGTCCTCTACCGCAACAGTCATATGCGAACATCCTTCCGGTCTAGTTGCATCCGTTGCCTTGCGTGCCAACGGAAACTCGGCGGTCGCCGCCGGGTCACTACGGTCCGGCGGTCTTTTTCGTTGCCGCGTATGGAACCCGGCCGGTGCGGAATGTGTCGGGGAACGTCCGCACCGGCCGGGCGATCAAGGGAGAGCCTGCGGCAGCGGCGTGGCCGCAAGGCACCTCATGCACGGCATCCCGGCGGGCGCGTCGCACCATTCCAGGTCGCCGGTCCAGAACTCCGCGCCGCAGAGCGCGACTATGCGGCCGGGATAGTTGGCCGGTTCCGGGAACACGTGCATGACGCGAAATGTCTCGCAGACCGTGCCCGGGAGAGGTCTCCCCAGCATGATCCGCGCGGTCATCGTCTGCCCCTCGTGCCCGTACCAGCCCATGCCCTCTACCTTCGGGACCGGCGGGACCGATGAACAGACGTTTGCCGTCTACCGTCGTCTACAGTCAATGGCGAGCACAGGGGGGGGTGGCGGATGGACGACCTCGCAGCACGGCTCCGGCGCGCACGCACCGACGCCGGGATAAGCCTCGCGGCTTTAGCCGCCCGTACCCACTTCAGCAAGCCGCTGCTCGGATTGCTCGAAACCGGGAAACGCACGATCAGCCCGGAACACGTAGTCGCCTACTCCCGCGCCCTGTGCGTGCCCGTGACGGCCCTGTACGGGGCGCCGGACGACCCGTTGCGCGTCGCGCACGAATGGCTGGTGTCCGAGACCCCCGCAGCCCGGCACACGGCCGCCGGGCGACGCGTCGGCTCCAGCCTCGCCACCGAACTAGAGGAACGCGTGGTCGAGTTGCGCCACCTCGACGACGTGATCGGCGGGGGCGACCTCATCCCGCTCGTGCGTCGCGAACTCGCCGACGCCGAACGCGTAGTGAACGAGGCCAGCTACGACGACGACACCGGCCGCCGCCTGCTCACCGCAGTCGGCGAACTCGCGCAGCTCGCCGGATGGGTCGCCAGCGACGCCGGACAGTACGCCGAAGCACAACACGTGTACCTGTCCGGCGTGTCCGCCGCCCGCGACGCCGGAAACCGGGCACTCGCCGGGCAACTCCTGTCCAGCCTCAGCTACCAGATGGCGAACGTCGGCGACCCGGCCGACGCCGCCCTGCTCGCCCGGTCAGCCGTCGCCGGGGCCGACGACGCCACCCCCGTAGTCCGCGCACTGCTGCTGGAGCGGGTCGCGTGGGCATCCGCCCGGTCCCGCGACACCGACGGCGCCCGCCGCACCCTCGACGCCGTAGACGACGCCTACGCCGCCCGCAGCACCGGCACGGAGGAACCGGAATGGGTGTACTGGCTCGACCGGAACGAAATCGACGTGATGGCCGGACGCTGCCTCATCGAACTGGGCGAACCGGCACGCGCGGAACCCCTCATCACCCACGCCGTGGACGCCTACGCACCCGAGCACACCCGCGAAGTGGGGCTCTACCGCACGTGGATCGCCGAGGCGTACGCCCGTTCCGGCGAACTCGACGCCGCCCGCTCCGCCTTGCGCGCCGCCCGCAAGGCAGGCGACGGAGTCAACTCGACCCGGCTGGCCACCCGCGTCGAACAGATCTCCCGACTCGTCGGCGCGGACACGTAACCGGCGTCCCCGGTGCGAATCCGGTACAGACGACAACGGCAAACATCCCTCAACGCCGACAGCCGTTGAGGGGTGCTTTAGCTGGTCAAACGGGGCGCAACTAAAGGCCGCCAGATCAGGGCTACCCCCTGTCTCAAAGGGCTCATTGAGGGAATCAGATTCCCCAAATGAGTCCTTCACGGACCTTTCGCGCGGCCAGGCGGGTCAGGGCAGCAGATTGGCTCGGCGGGCGGCGTTGACGGCCTGGAGGCGGGTTTTCGCGTCCAGCTTCCGCATCGCGTTGCGCAGGTAGCTTTTCACCGTCTCCGGGCCCAAGCCGAGCGCCGCCGCGATGTCCGCGTTCGTCTGCCCCGCCGCGGCCCCTTCGAGGACATCCAATTCGCGCGCCGACAAAGACGGCCCGCGGACCGGGTCGCCGGTCAGGGACTGGCACACCGCGTCGATGCGGGAGCGCAGTTCCGGGTCTGCGATCGCGGCGGCGATCCGGCGAAGCTCCGCGTGGCTTTCCCGGAGCGCTTCCAGCTCGGCCGGTTTCCCGGTCGGCGCGGCTTCGGGCTCCGGGGCGAGCAGCTCCAGCCGCCGGCGCACTTCGGCGCGCACCGCCAGCTCCTGCTCCAGGTCACGGGCCACTTCGACCATCGCGGTGACCGACCGGTCGCCGAAGCGGACGTGCTCGCGGACCGCGCCGTAGAGCACCGCCCGGACGGTCCGGTGCACGATCACCGGCACCGCCATCACCGAGCGCACGCCCTCGGCCTTGACCGCCCGGTCGAAGTGGTGGCTGATCGCGTCGCTGGTGTAGTAGTCCGGCAGCACCACCGGTTTCCGCACGCCGATCGCGCGCCCGCCGAGGCCCTTGCCCTCCGCGACGACGAGGCCGAGCAGCGACGTGGTGGTGTTGCCGAGCAGTTCGGTCATCCGCAGCCGCTTGCCGTCCACGACCTCGCCGCCGAACGACAGCGGCACGCCCGCCGCGCTGCGCAGCCGGGCCAGGGCGCGGCGCACTTCGGCGGTGGTCTCGGCGGCACTCGTCACGGCAGGCACCCCACTTCGGCGGCACGGGAGGCTCCGGCAGGAGGTGCGATTCTACCCAGCGGCACCGCCGTTGTCGCCGTCCACGGGTCGAAACGCCTGGTCAGAGCACCGGCGCGCCGGCTGGCGCGACCACCCCTGTTCGGGGGTGGTCGGCTGGCTGACCTGCGGTGACGATGTGCCGACACCGGCCGACGATGACCGTGGAGCAGCCCCGTGAGCCCTGAACGCACCATGTTCGACCTGTTGCAGACCTATGCCGCGCCGGACGCGGACGCGACCCGCCTGCTGTGCGGGCGGCATCCGGCCGACGCCGTCGCGTTCACCCTGGTCGAGGCCGACCTGAGCAGCCGCGACCTCACGTACGGCCAGCTCGAGGCCGCTTCCGCCCGGTTCGCCGCCGCGCTGGCCGCGCACGGCGTGCGGCCCGGCGACCGGGTCGCGACGCTCATGGGCAAGTCCGCCGAACTGGTCACCGCGCTGCTCGCGATCTGGCGGCTCGGCGCGGTCCACGTGCCGCTGTTCACCGCGTTCGCGCCGCCCGCGATCGCGCAGCGGATCGTCGGCAACGGGACCCGCGTCGTCGTGGTCGACGCAGGTCAGCGCGCCAAACTCGACCCCAGCGACGACCTGCCCGCCGACCCGTCGCGGATTATCGTGACGACCGGCGAAGCGTCCGGCGGCGATCTGTCGTTCGAGGCGCTGCTGGACGAACCGCACCCGCTGCCCGACCCGGTCGCGGTCGGCGGCGACGGCACGCTGGTGGAGATCTTCACCTCCGGCACGACCGGCACCCCGAAGGCGGTGCCGGTGCCGCTGCGCGGGCTCGCCGGAATCCACTCCTACCAGGAGTTCGGCCTCGACCAGACCGACGAGGACGTCTTCTGGAACGCCGCCGACCCGGGCTGGGCGTACGGGCTGTACTTCGCGTTGCTCGGCCCGCTCGCGACCGGACGGCGCAGCATCCTGCTGCACGCCGGGTTCAGCCCCGAACTGACCTGGCAGGTGCTCGAGCGCTTCGGCGTCACCAACTTCACCGCCGGCCCGACGGTGTACCGCGCGCTGCGCAGCTCGGGCCTGCCGGTGCCGGCCGGCCTGCGGCTGCGGCACTGCTCGTCGGCCGGGGAGCCGCTGACGCCGGACGTCGTGACCTGGGCCGAGGAGGTCCTCGGCTGCCCGGTGCGCGACCACTACGGCCAGACCGAAACCGGCATGGTCGTCGGCAACGCCTGGCATCCGCACCTGATCGCGCCGGTCAAGACCGGCTCGATGGGACGGCCGCTGCCCGGGTTCGCCGTCGAGGTCCTGAAGGCGGGCAGCGACGAGATCGCGGAGGTCGGCGAGACCGGCCGCGTCGCGATCGACGTGTCCGCCAGTCCGCTGATGCCGTTCTCCGGCTACCGCGACGCCCCCGAGCGGACCGCGGAACGCTTCAGCGCCGACGGCCGCTGGTACTACACCGGCGACATCGCCGCCCGCGACCGCGACGGCTACCTGACCTTCGGCTCCCGCGACGACGACGTGATTCTCATGGCGGGCTACCGGATCGGCCCGTTCGAGGTGGAAAGCGCGCTGACGCAACACGAGGCCGTCGCGGAGGCCGCGGTGATCGGCGCGCCGGACGAGCTGCGCGGGGAACTGGTGGTGGCTTACGTCGTGCTGAACCCCGGTGCCGAGGCGTCGGACGAGCTGGTCGACGAGCTGAAGCAGACGGTCAAAACCCGCCTGGCCGCGCATGTTTATCCGCGGCGCATCCACTTCGTGGCGGAACTGCCGAAGACGCCGAGCGGCAAGATCCAGCGCTTCGCCTTGCGAGGCCGGGAGCTGAGCACCGCTTCGAGCTGAGTTTTCCGGCGGCCGGTGCCACACTGGCCCGATGCCGCCTGATCTGCACGGCCGGGTCGCCCTCGTCGCGGGGGCGACCCGCGGTGCCGGGCGGGGCATCGCCGCCGCGCTCGGCGAGGCCGGTGCGACCGTGATCTGCACCGGACGCAGCAGCCGTCTCGAACTGAGGCGCTCGGATTACGCCCGGCCGGAGACGGTCGAGGAAACCGCTTCACTGGTATCCCAGCTCGGCGGGGTCGGCGTTCCGTTCGTCGCCGATCACCTGGACCACGACGACGTCCGCCGGCTGGCCGCTTTCGTCCGTGCTGAATACGGACGGCTTCACGTGCTGGTCAACGACATCTGGGGCGCGGAGCGGCTCAAAGGCGGCCCGGCGGACTGGAACACGCCGGTGTGGGAACACGATCTCGACGCGGGTTTGCGGATTCTGCGGCTGGGGGTCGAGACGCATCTCGTGACGTCGCATTTCCTGCTGCCGCTGGTGATCCGCGAGCCGGCCGGGCTGGTGGTCGAGGTGACCGACGGGACTTCGGCGCACAATGCTTCGCGCTATCGGATTTCGGTGTTTTACGACCTGGCAAAGGCTTCGGTGAACCGGCTGGCGTTCTCGCAGGGCCATGAACTCGCCGCTTACGGCGGGACGGCTGTCGCGGTGACGCCGGGGTGGCTGCGGTCGGAGATGATGCTCGACGCTTACGGGGTCACTGAGGAAAACTGGCGCTCGGCTTTGGCGACGGGGGCTCCTCCCGGGTTCGCGGAGTCGGAATCGCCGCGGTATGTGGGGCGTGGGGTGGCGGCGATGGCGGCGGATCCGGCGCGGGAACGGTGGAATCAGCGGTCGGTGAGTTCGGCGGAGCTGGCGCGGGAGTACGGGGTGACGGATGTGGACGGGCGGCAGCCGGACAGCTGGTGACATCCTCACGACACCAGATCCGGTGGCGGTCAGGCACCAGCGAGTCTCGGCAGGCCGCGCACTACGGCCGCATACTCCTCCGCGATCCGCGAGACAATCTCGGCCGCCGGAAGGATTTCCGTGATCAGCCCGGCCGACTGTCCGGCCTCCACCTTCCCCGTGGCGACATCACCGTGCAGGGCAGCATCCTTCAACGACGAAGCCTGAAAAACCTTGCGCCGCAATGACTCCTCAGCACCGGAAGCTTCCAGCTCAGCCATCCGTGCGGTGAAATCGTTCGACAGTGCGCGAATCACCCCGAGCCCATGACCCACCGTGCGCGTGTCATCGACACCGGCGGCCACCACGGCCTCCTGATAAGCAGGGTGCACAGTAGCCTCGGAGCTCGCCAGGAACCGGGTCCCGAACTGGGCCGCACCGGCGCCCAAAGCCAGCATCGCGGCCAGACCGGCGCCATCGGCGACCCCGCCGGAGGCGATCACGGGGAGCGAAGGTACGGCCGAGACCACAGCGCGCACCAAAACCTGCGTCGTGACCATCCCCGGCGGCGGATGTCCGCCCGCCTCGGCACCGACTACCACCAAGCCGTCGGCACCGGTGGCAGCGGCCTTCAAAGCATGCGAGACACCGGCGACGACGTGCAGGCACCGGGTGCCGACAGCGTGGAACCGGTCCAAATACCGTCGTGGGCCGCCCTGGGAGGCGATCAGCACGGGAGGGCGGCGGGCGAGCAGGAGGTCGATCACCTCGTCGGCACCGGCCCGGTAGAGCGGCAGGTTCACTGCCCACGGACGGTCGGTTCCGGCGGCCATTTCGTCCAGTACCCGCGCCAGATCGGGCAAGCGCATCGGACCGGCGGCGACGACGCCCAGGCCTCCGGCGTTCGACACCGCCAAGGGGAGTGCGGAGGACGACGAGGCCCACGACATCCCGGCCTGGATGATGGGCAGGTCCAGGCCCAGCAAATCGGTGACTGAAGTACGCAGCCGCGTCATGAGTTCTCCAGCAGGGCTCGGGCATACCGAGCCAGTTGGTTCTTCTGCACCTTGGCGCTGGCGGTCATGCCGATCGCCTCGAAACCGTCCACAATGCGCAGATGCCGTGGGACTTTGAAGCCTGCTAAACGTTCTTTCGCCCATAAGAGCAGGTCGTCCTCCGAAACGCCCGGCGCAGTCAGGACAACGAAAGCGAAGGGCACTTCGATCAATCGCTCGTCGGGGACGCCGACAACGGCGGCTTGCCGCACGGCGGGGTGGCGGTGCAGCACGTCCTCGACATCGGCGGGCGCGACATTCTCCCCGCCGACTCGGATGATTTCCTTGGTGCGGCCGGTGAAATGGAACCGGCCCGAGTCGTCGAGCAGACCGACGTCTCCGGTGGACAGCCAACCCTCGGCGTCGATGGTCTCGGCGGTTCGCACAGGGTCGTCCAGGTAGCCTTGCATGACGTTCCATCCCCGCACCAGCACCGAGCCGGGTTCGCCGGGGGCGCAGTCGCGGGTGTCGTCCAAGGCCCGGATGCGGATTTCCACTCCTGGTTCGGGGGCCATGGCTCCGGAGGCGCGGATTTCTTCCGGTTCCCACCGGGCGGATTGGGCGACATTCGGAGACGCTTCGGAAAGTCCGTACCCGGCAACGCATTCGCGCGCGCCGAGTTCGTCGATGACGCGACGGACGACGGTGGGGGACGCGGCGACCCAGGCACCGCGCAGGGAGAGGCGGCGGCGCGGGCGGTCGGGGTGGTTGAGCAGGAGCAGGGCGATGGTGTCGTTGCCGGAGAAGTGCGTGCAACGCTCAGCTTCCAGCAAGCGCAACGCTTCCGCTGGCTCGAATTTCGGCATCGTCACCAAGGTGGTGGCGTGCTGCAGGGAAGCCAGCACCGACAGGGTGCTTCCGGCGACGTGGAAGAACGGGCGCGCGGAATGGAATCGGTCGCCGGGGCGCAAACCCATGCGGGCGCCGGAAAAGAAAGCGTCGGCGCACATGCTGCGGTGGGTCAGGAGGACGCCTTTGGGACGCGACGTTGTGCCGGACGTGTATTGCACGAGAAGGAGATCGTCCGGCGTGGCAACGGGTTCGGCGGGAGAACCGGCGGCCAGGAAATCGGTCCAGCTTTCTTGGCCCAGGACGATGATCCGCTGCAAAGAAGGCAGAGTCGCGCAGCCGGGTTCAATACCGGCGTCGGAGAACAGCGCGGGGAAGTCGACGTTCAAGACGCGCTCGGCGGCGAACAGCGTGCTGACGCCGGAGTGCGCAAGCGTGTAATGCACTTCGTCGGCGGTGAAGCGCGTGTTCACCGGGACGACTAGCGCGCCAAGAGAACCCAACGCTAGGAACAGCGTGACCCACTCGGGAGTATTGCCCAGGCAGAGCCCGACGCGGGAGCCCCGGCCGATCCCGGCGGCGGCCAGCGCTCCGCGCACCCGGGCGACCTCGGTGGCCAGTTCCCGGTAGGTGATCCGGGCATCGGCGGTGACGACGGCCTCGACGTCGGGGGCCAGGAGCGCGGCCCGGGCGAGGGCGTCCTGGACGGTGAGCGGGCAGGCGGTGCGCAGGTCGGTCATCGGGTCTCTCCAGTGAACCGGGCGACGCCGTCGCGCCAGCTGCCGTCGGCGAGGTTCTGTTCGATGGCGGACATTTCGATCCGGATGCCGCGGTCCAGGTCGGTTTCCGAACCCAGGTCCACCGCCCGTTTGGTCAGGGCGATCGCGCCGGGCGGGGCGGCGGCGATGGCGGCGGCGACCTCGGTTCCGGCGGCAGCGAGGTCGGGGACGACGCGGTTGACCAGGCCGAGCGCAGCGGCTTCGGCGGCGGGCAAAGGCGTGTTGGTGAACAACAGTTCCTTGGCCCGCCGTTTGCCGATGGCTCGCTGAAGCCGTTGGGTCGCGCCGACCGTGCCCCAATGCGGTTCAGGGAACCGGAAAACGGTGCCCGTGGCGGCGAGGGCGAAGTCGGCGGCGAGGGTGATTTCCCCGCCGGAGCCGACGACAGTTCCGTGCACCAACGCGACAACGGGACAGCGGCAGGCCTCGATCGCCGCGTAAGCCGCGAAGGACGCGACTCGGCGGCGGCGGACCCAGGCGGCGTCCTTGCCGGTCCGTTCCTTCAAGTCCGCCCCGGCGCAGAAGACCGGACCGGCACCGCTGAGCAGAACAACCCGGGCGTCTGAGATGTCAACGGCGTCGAAGGCTTCCTTCAGCGCGTGGCACATCGCGAGGTCCACGGCATTGCGCGCCGACGGGCGGGCCAGTTCGACGCGGGCGATTCCGTCGGTGACATCCAGCGTCACGCGTTCGTTCATCAGATCACTCCCGCGGCCCGCAGGCCCTCGATCTCGTCGTCCGACAGTCCCGCCAGGTCGCGCAGCACGACGTCGGTGTCCGCGCCGAGCACCGGAGGCGTTCCCGGTGCCGGAGCGTCTCCGGAAGTCTCGCGCAACGGCGTGCGCAGCGCTGGGAACGAGCCTTCGACGGGATGCGTGAACTCCCCGACGACCCCGCGCGCGACGGCGTGCGGATCGGCCAGCGCCTCGCGGACCGAACGCACCGCGCCAGCGGGGACCTCGGCCGCCTGTAGTTCTTTGACCAGCTGATCCCGGTCGTGCTGGGCGATCGCCCCGCGCAGCGCCTTCATGACGCGCGCGCGATGTTCGACGCGACCCGCGTTGTGCGCCAGCGAAGGGTCAGCGGCCAAAGTGGACAATCCGAGCACGGTGCACAGCGGCTGCCAATGCTGGTCGCTGCCGCTGATGTGCAGCCATTCGCCGTCCCCGGCCTGGAACGCCGCCGACGGCACCCGCCCCGGATGCTCGGTCCCGGTGCGGACCGGGTCCTCGCCGAGCGCGAACAGCCGCGCCGCGTTCAAGGCGTGCAGGCTGAGCTGGACGTCCATCATGGCCACGTCGAGGTGCCGGCCGCGACCGTCGGACGAACGCCCGGCGAGCCCGGTCAGCACGGCGATCACCACCCACAGCCCCGACGTCAGGTCCGCCACCGGCACCCCGGTTTTCGCGGGCGGACCAGCGGGATCGCCGGTCATCGCCATCACGCCGGACAGCGCCTGGAACACCGTGTCGTAGCCCTTGCGGTGCGCGTCCGGCCCGGTCTGGCCGAAGCCGGTCGCGGACACCAGCACGAGGTCCGGGTTCGCCGCGGACAATTCCGCGTAGCCGAGGCCGAGCCGGTCGAGCGTGCCGGGCAGGAAGTTCTCCACGACGACGTCGGCGCGCGCGGCCAGCTTCCGGACGACGTCGCGGCCGCGCGGGTCCTTCAAGTCCACAGTGACCGATTGCTTGCCGCGGTTGAACGCGAAGAAGTACGCGCTCTCGCCGTGCGGCAGCCGGGGTTCGAAGCCGCGGGTTTCGTCGCCGGTGCCAGGGCGTTCGACCTTGATCACGGTCGCGCCGAGTTCGGCGAGGATCTGGGTGGCCAGCGGCGCGGCGAGGACCCGCGAGAGGTCCAGGACCGTGACTCCGGCGAGCGGGCCGGTCATGAGCGGAACCCGCGCATCAGGGCGTTGACGTCCTGGCCGGCGCGCATCGCGGCGTCCGTCGGCAGGTCCGCGACGCGGTAGAAGAGGTCCTTCGCGGCAGCGAGCGCCCGAGGTTCGACCGAGGCCCAGCGCTGCGCGACGGCGAGCGCGGCGGGCACGATCTCGGCGGGTTCGACCACCTGGTTCACCAGCCCGTACGACAGGGCTTCCGCGGCGGTGAGCAGCCGCCCGGTGCTGACCAGCTCGAACGCCAGCTTCCGGCCGAGATGCCGGACCAGCCCGGTCATCACCAGCGCGGGCACGATCGAATGCTTCAGCTCGGGGTAGCCGAATTTCAGGTCCGACCCGGCGACAACCAGGTCCGCTCCGATCGCGAGACCGGCACCGCCGCCGACCGCCGCCCCGCGCACCGCGCTGACGACCGGAACCGGCAGCTGCTGCATGCGCGTCTGCAACCGGGCGGTGAGCGCGGCACGCTCGAGAACGGCCTCCGGCTGGTCCGGCGTGAGCGACGAGAACTCGTTCAGATCGGCCCCGGCGCAGAACCCGCGCCCGGCCCCAGTCAAAACGACAGCGCGGACGCGCGGGTCTCGGCCGGCTTCGTCAAGCGCGGTGTCGAGCGCCCGGGTGAGCGCGGTGTCGAGCGCGTTGAGTTTGTCCGGCCGGTTCAACGTGAGGACGCGGACGGCCTCGTGATTTTCAGTCAGCAGCACAGGTTTCTCCCCAAAGAAAAGTCAGGCGGACGCGAAGCCGGCGCGGGCGACCATGCTGTGCAGCGGGCGGCCGAGCGCTTCTTCGCAGGCCGCGGACGCCGCGGCGAGCTGGTCGAGATCGAGGCCGGTTTCGACGCCCATCGCGGCGAACAGGCTGGCCAGGTCCTCGGTGCACACGTTGCCCGTGAGCCCGGCCCCGTAGCCGATCTTCGCCGGATGCCCGCCGACACCGCCCATCGCGGAATCGAAATGCCGGCACCCGGCTTCCAGCGCGGCGACGGCGTTCGCGATGCCGGTCCCGCGCGTGTTGTGAAGGTGCGCGACCAGCGGCAGGTCCGGGTGTTCGCGGGACAACCGGGTGTACAGCGCGCGCACCGAACCCGGGGTCGCGACGCCGGTGGTGTCGCCCAAGGTCACCAGGCTCGCGCCGAGGTCGGCGAACCGCGCGACGTCCTCGGCCACCCGGCCCGGGTCGACCTTGCCCTCGAACGGGCAGCCGAACGCCACCGAAACCACTCCGACCAGGCGAAACCGGCCGTCGGCGAGCTTGACCATCTCGGTCACGCGCTCCCATTGACCGGCGCGCGTGGTGCGCAGATTCCGCTCGGTGTGCGCTTCGGTGGCGGACACCAGCAGGCTCAGCTCTTCGGCACCGTGCCCGGCCTCGAGGTCCGCGAGCGCGCGTTCGACGGCACGCGGGTTCGGGCAGGTCGCCTTGAACGCGACGCCCGGGTGCCGGTCGATCCCGGCGAGCACCTCGGACGCGTCGGAGAACCCGGGCACCCGCGCCGGATGGCTGTAGCTGGTCGCCTCGATCCGGCGGAAACCGGTGCGCGCGAACGCGTTCAGCAGCGCGATCTTCGTCGCGGTCGGCACGGGCTCCGGCTCGTGCTGCAGCCCGTCGCGGGCGAAGCACTCGCAGATCGTGACGGCGTCGGACATCCTGGGCCCACCTCCTCGTCGGTGGATCCAGAAGTACGCGAGGGTGTTGATAAAGTCAACACTACTCGGCGGCCGGGTGAGCCCGCTCACTCTCCTCGACGGCCAGCGCGTGCTCGGCCAGCTTGTCCAGCGCGCGGTCCAGCACGCGCGCCTCCTCGCCGGTCAGGGTGGCGAGGAAGTCCGCGTCGCGCTCGTTGGCGGCGGTGATCAGGCCGCGGTACACCCGGGTGCCCTCGGCGGTCAGCGCCAGCTGCGACGTGCGCCCTGACCCGGCGGTGCGGTTCACCAGCCCGCGGTCGGTCAGCCGGCTGACCACGCGGCTCATCTGCGCTTTGTCGAGTCCGGCGCGGCGGGCGAGCCGGTTGAGCGTGAGCGTCGGGTCGGCCGCGATGAGCGCGATCGCGCGCCATTCGCCGAGGCTCACGTCGAAGTCCCGCCGGTAGCGCACCGCGGCGCTGCGCGACATCGCCGACGACGTGCGCGAGAGCCGGTAGGACAGCAGTCCGGAGATGGGGACCAAGTCGTGTCCGTCTGCGCGTTCGGCCATGGCCGTGCATCGTAGCCGTTACCCACTGGGTGTTGACAAACTCAACACTCGATGCGGAGACTGCCACTCGCCCGATCCGGACGAAGGAGTCTCAGCCGTGGCCGAACCATCCGCTGTCACCGGCGCTCCGGCAACCGCCGCCGTCGACCGCAAAGCGACCTATCGCACGATCGCCCGGCGCGTCATGCCGCTGCTGGTGCTGTGTTACGTCGCGAGCTACATCGACCGCACCAACATCGGGATCGCCCAGCAGGGCCTGAAACGGGACCTCGGCTTCGGCCCGGCGGTGTACGGGCTCGGCGTCACGCTGTTCTTCGTCGGCTTCATCCTCTTCGAAGTCCCGAGCAACGCGCTGCTCGCCCGCATCGGCGCGCGCAAAACGCTCGCCCGCATCATGGCCACCTGGGGCGTGATGACCGTGGTGACCCTGTTCGTGCAGAACGAGATCATGTTCTACGCCGCGCGCTTCCTGCTCGGCGTCGCGGAAGCCGGGTTCTTCCCCGGCGCGCTGTATCTGCTGTCGCTGTGGTTCCCCTCGTCGCGGCGGACGCGGATGACGGCCGTGTTCTTCATCGGCATCCCGGTGTCCGGCGCGCTCGGATCGGTGATGTCGGGCTGGATCATGCACTCGCTCGGCGGCGTCGGCGGGCTCGCGGACTGGCAGTGGCTGTTCCTGATCGAAGGGATCCCGCCGATCCTGCTGGCCGGGCTCGTGCTGCTCTTCGTCACCGACGGCCCGGAGCAGGCGAAGTGGCTCACCGCGGATCAGAAGGCCGCTGTGCGCGCCGACCTTGACGCGGACCTGCGCGACAAGGGGGAGACGAAGCAGAAGCACAGCGGACTGCTGCTCGCCCTGCGCGACCCGAAGGTCTGGATCCTCGGGCTCTGCGCGTGCGGCGCGTACACGCTGGCGAACGCCGTCTCGTACTGGACGCCGCGGATCATCGCCAACGCCGGCGTCGGCAACGTGCTTAACCTCGGCTTCTTCTCGGCGATCCCGCCGCTGCTCGGCATCGTGGTGATGCTGCTGGTCGGCAGGCATTCCGACCGCACCCTGGAGCGGCGCTGGCACGCGGCGACGAGCTGGATCGTGGCGGTGTTCGCGATGCTGGCGATCTCGGTGTCCGGCGGCAACGTCGTGGTGGTCATCCTGCTGCTCGCGGTGATGGCGGCCGCGCACTACTCGGGGCTGACGGTGTTCTACTCGATCCCGTCGATCTACCTGACCGACCGGGCCGCGGCGACCGGGATCGCGGTCGTGACGTCGATGGGCTCGTTCGCCGCCGCCGCTTCGCCGTCGCTGCTCGGGTTCATCGAATCCTCGACCGGGAGCTTGTCGCTGGGGCTGCAGATCAGCGCGGGCATCATCCTGCTCGCCGTCGTGGTGCTGCTGGTCGGCGTCCGCCCCGGCGATCTTCGCGAACGGCGGCGCTGACCACCCGGCCGCGAGCCTCCCCGCTCCCGCGGAAGGTCCGTGAGGGGAACCCTGAGGGAATCTGAGTCAATGAGGGTTCCCCTCACGAACCTCTCCTGAGCCCGGCGCTGGGTCCGCCGGCCAAGGGATGCTGACCCTCCAAAGTGTGCCTTTCGGCACGCGGCAGCCCGTCCGACCTCGGCGGGCTGCCTGGCGCGTCTTCTCTCTCATCGCTCTCACAGGAACCCCGGAGTAGACCGGGTGCCGCCGGAGGGAGGAGCGGTGAGCGATGGAGCGCGCGAACGGGCACTGGGCCGAACGGATCGGCGTGGTCGCGCTGGTCGCGGTCCTGCTGGGCGGGGCCGCCTACGGGTGGGCCGAGCTGCGCGCGCTGCTGTCCGGGGTCACCACGTCGACCGCGCTCGACGGGCAGGCCCGGCCGGGCGGGGACACCAACATCCTCGTCATGGGACTCGATTCGCGGCTCGACGAACGGGGCGAACCGCTTCCCGCCGAGCTGTACGAACAGCTGCACGCGGGAGACCAGCACGTCGGCGGGTACAACACCGATGTGCTGATGCTGCTGCACGTTCCGGCGGACGGCGGGCATCCCACGGTCATCTCCATTCCGCGCGACGATTACACCGATCTCGCCGGCTGTCCGGACGGGGTGTGCCAGGGCCGGATCAAGGAGGCTTACGGGTACGCGTTCGCCGCGGAAGCCAAACGTCTTGCCGCGCAAGGCGTCACCGAGAAGGCGGCTCGCGAACAGAGGTCCCGGGACGCCGGCCGCGCGGCAGAAGTCGCTACGGTGCGCCAGTTCCTCGGCGGAGTCGCGGTGGACCATTTCGTCGAAGTCACCCTGGTCGCGTTCTATCAGCTGGCGCAGGTCGTGCAGCCGATCACGGTGTGTTTGACCGAGGCCGCCCACGACAGTTACTCGGGTGCGGATTTCCCCAGCGGGCAGCAGCGGATTTCCGCGGCGCAGGCGCTCGCGTTCGTGCGGCAGCGGCGGGATTCGCAGCACGAGTTCACCGACCTGGACCGGGAACGGCGCCAGCAAGCGTTTCTCGTTTCGCTGGCGCATCAGCTGGAAGAAGGCGGGGTGTTCGGCGACCCGGGGAAACTCGGGCAGCTGGTTTCGGTCGCGCGGCAGAATGTCGCGATCGATTCCGGGCTCGACCTCAACGCGCTGGCGCGGCAGGCGGAATCGTTCGCAGGCGGGGATCTGACCTTGGCGTCGCTTCCGGTCGAACGGTTCGAAAAAGACGCGCGCGGCGAAGACGTCAATATCGTCGATCCGGTGCACATACGGGCCGCCGCGGCCCGGCTGCTTGGCCGGACCGTCCCGCCGCCGCCCGCCGCGACGGCCGGGCCCGCGGTGGACGTGGTGAACGCGAGCGGCCGTGAGGGCGCGGCCGCTCGGGTGCTGAAGACTCTCCCGTCGCGGGGATACCGCGCCGGGCGCACGTCCAACGCGCGGCACACGCGCCGCACCGTCGTCCGCTACGGGCGCGGGGATTCCGCGTCGGCGGCGAAGCTCGTGGCCGCCCTCGGCGGCGGGTACGGCGTGGGTTACGACGGCGCGCTGGCGGCGGGGGAGTTGAAGCTGGTGCTGGGCACTGATTTCCGGGAAAAGGCCGGCGAGGCCGCTCCGGTGCCGGTCGCCCCGGTTTCGCCCGCCGACGAATTGTCCGGAGGCGGGGTGCCCTGCGTGCGGTGAACGGGAGAAGCACAAAGATCCTGTGAACCGGTTGAGAACGATTTCCGAAATTAACTCTGCCGAGTGACGCCGGCGGCACTGCGTCCGCTAATGTCCGGACTCGCGTGACGAGCCGCACAGCAGCGGCCGGGGGATTGCCCGATATCTGTTCTTGTTCCGATTTCAGCGTCCGGGAACGGCGCTGCTGCTTCAGCCCGGCCTCACGCCGCCCATTGTTGAGTGGTTTCCGGCCGGTTTCGTGACTCGTGTTCTCCTGGAAAGAGGTTTTCCTGTGACGCTGGACGCGGATCGGGCGCGCATCGTCGCGCCCGAGAGGCTCGCCGAAAAGGCGACGGCGGTTTACCGGGCGGGCCCCGCGCCCGCCGTGCGCACGCTTTACGACATTTTCGCCGAAACGGTGCGCAACCACCCGGACGCGCTCGCACTGGACGACGGAACCGAGCGCGCGACGTACCGCGATTTCGCCGCACAGGTCGAAGAACTCGCCGGACGCCTCCGCGCCGCCGGGGTCATGCCGGGCGACCGCGTCGGCATCCGGATGACCTCCGGCACCGCGGCGCTGTACCGCAGCATTCTCGCCGTTCTTTCCACTGGCGCGGCTTATGTCCCGGTCGACGCCGACGATCCGGCCGACCGCGCCGAGACCGTGTGGACGGAAGCTCAGGTAAGCCTGGTCCTGACCGATGCGGGCGTGCCGGCGTCGCGTGGACCGCAGTGGCCGCGAGTGCGTCCGCAGCCGCAGGACGACGCGTGGATCATCTTCACCTCCGGCTCCACCGGAAAACCCAAGGGCGTCGCGGTCACGCATCGCGCGGCTGCGGCCTTTGTGGACGCTGAAGCCCGGCTGTTCTGCTCCGCACGGCCGCTCGGCCCGGGCGATCGCGTGCTGGCCGGGCTGAGTGTCGCGTTTGACGCGTCGTGCGAGGAAATGTGGCTGGCGTGGCGGCACGGCGCGTGCCTGGTCCCGGCGCCGCGTTCGCTCGTCCGCGCGGGTGCCGACCTCGGACCGTGGCTGGTCGAGCGGGGTGTCACGGTCGTGTCCACCGTGCCGACGCTCGCCGCGCTGTGGCCAGTGGACACTCTGGCCAGCGTCCGGTTGCTCATCCTCGGCGGCGAAGCGTGCCCGCCGGAGGTCGTGACGCGCTTCGACGACGGCAAACGGGAAATCTGGAACACTTACGGCCCAACGGAAACCACCGTCGTCGCGTGCGCGCAACGGCTGCGCGCGGGCGAACCGGTGCGGATCGGGCTGCCGCTCGACGGCTGGGAACTCGCGGTCGTCGACCCCGAGGACCCGGCGGGCATCCCGGTGCCGTGGGGTCGCAGCGGGGAACTGGTGATCGGCGGCGCCGGCCTCGCCCGGTACCTCGACGCGGCGAAGGACGCGCAGAAATTCGTGCCGCTGCCGGGGCTCGGCTGGAGCCGCGCGTACCGCAGCGGCGATCTGGTGCGCGCGGTGCCGGAGGGGCTGGAGTTCGTCGGCCGCGCGGACGGCCAGGTCAAGATCGGCGGACGACGCGTCGAGCTGGGTGAGATCGACGCCGCGCTGCGGGCGCTGCCCGGTGTCGCTGCCGCCGCGACGGTCGTGCAGCGCACGGACAGCGGCGCGCAGGTGCTGGTCGGCTACGTGGTGCCGGAGGGCGAGAGCCTCGATCGCGCCGCAGCGCGCAGCCTTCTGCGGGACCGGTTGCCCGCGGCGTTGGTGCCCCGGCTCGCGTTGGTCCCGGAGCTGCCGGTGCGCGCGTCGGGCAAGCTCGACCGCGACGCGTTGCCGTGGCCGCTGGAGGAACCGGCCGCCGCGCCGGTGGTGCCGTCCGATCCGAAGCTGGCTTGGCTGTTGCAGGTGTGGAGCGAACACCTCGGAACCACCGCCGGTCCGGACGACGACTTCTTCGACCTCGGCGGCTCGAGCGTGACTGCCGCGCGGCTCGTTTCCGTGCTGCGCGACAGGTATCCCAGCGCGGCAGTGTCCGATGTGTACTCCTCTCCGACTCCGCGGGAGCTGTACGAACGCCTCGCCGGAGCGCCGGTCGAAACCGTCGCGGCGGAGGAGCCGCAGGTCGCTCCGGTGCGCGGCAGCGGCTGGTGGCAGGCCGGGGTGCAGCTGGTTTTGCTGGCCCTGTCCGGAACGCGGTGGCTGCTTTCGGTGTCGCTGCTCGGCTCGCTGGTTTCGCTGGTGCTGCCGTTGCAGTGGCTGCCGCGGATGTCGTGGTGGATCCTCGTGCCCGCGTGGCTGGTGCTGCTGAGCCCGCCGGGCCGGATGCTGCTCGCCGCGGGCGGCGTGCGGGTATTGCGCGGAAAGCTCGCGCCGGGGGAGTACCGGCGCGGCGGCATTGTCCACATGCGACTGTGGACGGCGGAACGGTTCGCCGCGGTGGCCGGCCCGCCCGGAGTCGCCGGAACGCCGCTCGCCGCGCCGTATGCCCGGTTGCTCGGCAATCGGGTCGGCCGAGGTGCGGACCTGCATTCGCCGCCGCCGGTGAGCGGCCTCGCCGACTTCGGCGACGGCTGCGCGATCGAGCCCGAGGCGGACCTGGCCGGATGGTGGCTGGACGGCCCGGTGCTGCGGATCGGCCGCGTCCGGGTCGGAGCCGGTGCCCGCGTCGGTGGCCGCAGCACGCTGTTGCCCGGCACGGATCTCGGCACCGGGTCGGTGCTGCTGCCGGGCTCGACGCTCGACACCCGCGTACCGGACGGCGCGGTCTGGGGTGGCTCCCCGGCCGGCCCCTCGGGCGAACGTCCGGCGCGGCCGACCGTGGCGGCACCGCGGGCGAAACGGTACTCGCTGGCCTTCGCGCTCGGCGGCACGGTGCGATCGATGTTCATGCTGGTGTCCGCGATCCCGCTGATCGTGGTCGCACTGCTGCTGGTTCCGGCAGCGGACGATCCGCGCGGTGCCGCACTGGCGATCCTGCCGTGGACGCCGTTGCTCGTCCTCGCCGGAATCGTCGTGTACGCCTTGACGATCGTCCTGCTCGTGCGGCTGGCCAGCCTGGCCGTGCGACCGGGGGTTTATCCGGTGCTCAGCCGCGCGGGCTGGGCGGCCTGGTTCGTGCACGAACTGCTGGAAATCGCCCGGCGGCAGCTGTTCCCGCTCTACGCCGCGCTGGCGACGCCGGTCTGGATGCGACTGCTGGGCGCCCGAATCGGCCGCGGCGTCGAACTGTCCACTGTGCTCAGTCTGCCGTCACTGCTGCGAGTGCGGGACGGCGCGTTTCTGGCCGACGACGTCCTCGCCGCACCGTACGAACTGGACCGCGGCTGGGTGCGGCTGGGCGTCTCGGAAGTCGGGGAACGCGCGTTCGTCGGCAACTCCGCCGTCGTCGGCCCGGACCGGACGCTCGGTTCCGCGTCACTGGTCGGCGTCCTGTCCGACACCCCGGCAGACGTCCCCGACGGCACGTCCTGGCTCGGCCGCCCCGCGTTGGAGCTGCGCCGGACCGCGGACACCGTCGATCCCGCCCGCACCTTCGCACCGCCGCGCCGGTTGAAGCTGGCCCGCGCGTTGGTCGAATCCTGCCGGATCGCGCCGCTGCTGATCGCGGGCCTGCTCGGGCTCGCCGTGAGTGCGGTACTGACCGGAGTGGACATCGCGGACGGCTTCTGGATCGCCGCCGCCCTCGCGCCCGCGGTGTTCGTCTCGGCCGGTCTCTTCGCCGCGCTGCTGACGACGCTGATGAAATGGACGCTGGTCGGCCGGTTCCGGCCGGGACGGCATCCATTGTGGAGCGCGTTCGTGTGGCGGAACGAGCTGTACGACACGTTCGTCGAGACGCTCGCGGTGCCGTGGTTCGCCGGATCCTTCCTCGGCACGCCGGTGCTGAACTGGTGGCTGCGGACCCTCGGCGCTCGCATCGGCCGCGGCGTCTGGTGCGAGAGCTACTGGCTGCCGGAAACGGACCTCGTCCACCTCGGCGACAGCGCCGTGGTGAACCGCGGCTGCGTGCTGCAAACACACCTGTTCCACGACCGCGTCATGCGACTGGATCCGGTCCGCCTCGGTGCTGGAGCGACCCTCGGGCCGCGCGCGTTCCAGCTGCCGGGCAGCGGGGTTTCCGACGGCGCGACGGTCGGCTCGGGTTCGCTGGTGATGGCGGGGGAGACGGTCCCGGCGCGCACCCGGTGGCGGGGGGCTCCGGTCCGTCCCTGGCGGTGAGCCAACCACTAGCCTGGGCGGACCATGGACTACCGGAAACTGTTCGGCGAGATCCGCCGATACCCGGGGCTTCACGGGCTGGACGGCAGTTATCACGACTACTGCACGTTCCTGCTCGGCGTCGACACCGGCAACGGCGGGCAGCTGCTCACCGGCTTCCGGGAGTCGCTCGTCCCGCGCGTCGGCGACGGCGACAACCTCACCTGGCCTGCGCTGGTCCTGCACCTCGCCTTCCCGGACCGCACCGAGGGCTGGCGCGACGAAGCCGCCGGTGCGGGCCGGGACACCGCGAACGACCTGCTCTTCTCGCTGCTGGACGAGTTCTTCGAGAAGCAGGCTCAGCCCCGCGGGACAGCGGCCATCTTCGACGAGTACCTGACCTGGCTCAAAGCCCAGCCCTGGCATCGAGGGTGAAGCCGAACTGCCACCACTCAGCCAGACCCCTGCGGCCCGAGCTGCGTATGCGCCGCACCGGTGGAGAGCGCGTCATCGACTTCTTCTGCGGACAGCCCCGCCGCGGCAAGCACCTCCCGGGTATCCGCCCCCGGCGGCCGTGGCGATTCCGCGGCACACCCCGGCGTACGGCCGAGTTTCACCGGCACCCCGACCCCGCGATACCCGTCCCGTTCCACGACCATTTCCCGGTGCCGTACCTGCGGCGCGTTCATCGCCTCCGCGATATCGTGCACCGGCGAAGCCGGGACTCCCTTCGCCAGCAACAACTCCGTCAAGGAGTCCCGTTTGTACTGTCCAATCAGGACGCTCAGCTCAGCTCGCAGCTCGCCGACATTGCTGACCCGGTCGGCATTCGAAGCAAACCGCGGATCGGAAGCCAGCCCAGGCGCGCCGAGCACGTCGACCAACGCCGCGAACTGCCGGTCATTCCCCGCGCCCACAAAGAACAGCCCGTCCGCCGTCGAGAAAGTCTCGTAAGGCGCGATCGACGGATGTGCCGACCCAGTCCGCTGCGGCACCGCACCATCCGCGAGCCACGCCGCGGAATGCGGATGCAGCAAGCTGATCACCGTGTCCAGCAACGAACAATCCACCAGCTGCCCGAGCCCGGACCGCGCCCGCTCGTGCAGTGCCAGCAGGATCCCGGAAAACCCGAGCACCCCGGTCACCACGTCGACCACCGGCACGCCGATCCGCAACGGCGGCCCGTCGGCCTCGCCGTTCACGCTCATCAGCCCGCCATAGGCCTGCAACACCGCGTCGTACCCGGGCAGCCCGCCGAGCGGTCCGTCCGTGCCGAACCCGGTGATGCGGCAGTGGATCAGCGCCGGATACTCCGCCCGGATCGTCTCGTCCGGCCAGCCCCAGCGCGCGAGCGTGCCCGCCTTGAAGTTCTCCACCACCACGTCGGCGCCCGCGAGCAGGGTGCCGAGCAGCGAACGACCGTCCGGGCCGGACAGATCGAGCACGATGTTCTTCTTGCCCCGGTTGAGATTCGCGTAGTACGCGCTGGTCCCTTCGGACAGGAACGGCGGACCCCAGCCCCGTGTCTCGTCCCCGGCGGGCGATTCGACCTTGATCACCTCGGCCCCGTGGTCGGCCAGCATCTGCGTGCAGTACGGCCCGGCCAGCACCCGCGACAGGTCCAGCACCCGCAGCCCGTCGAGCGCGCCCATCAGTACGACCTCGGCAGCCCGAGCACGTGCTGGGACACGTAGTTCAGCACCATTTCCTGGCTGATCGGCGCGAGCCGCAGCAGCCGCGCCTCGCGGAAGTAGCGCTCGACGTGGTACTCCCGCGCGTAGCCCATCCCGCCGTGGGTCTGGATCGCCTGGTCGGCGGCCTGGAACCCGGCGTCCGCGCACAGCCATTTCGCCATGTTCGCCTCCTTGCCGGCGGGCAGACCGCGGTCGTAGCGCCAGGCTGCGTTGCGCGCCATCAGCTCCGCCGCGTCGAGCCTGGTCGCGGCCTCGGCCAGCGGGAACGCCAGCCCCTGGTTCTGCCCGATCGGACGGCCGAACACCTGCCGTTCCCCGGCGTAGCGAACCGCGCGGCGCAGGGCGGCGCGGCCGATGCCGAGCGCCTCGTGGGCGAGCAGGATGCGTTCCGGGTTGAGCCCGTCGAGCAGGTACCGGAACCCCTTGCCCTCCTCGCCGACGCGCGCCGATTCCGGCACCCGCAGCCCGTCGATCAGCACCTCGTAGGAGGACACCGCGTTGCGGCCGAGCTTGGGGATCGCGCGCAGCTGCACCGCGTCGGACTCGATGTCCACGACGAACAGGGACATGCCGTCGGTCGGCTTCTCCACCTCCTCGCGCGGCGTGGTGCGGGCGATCAGCACCATCTTCTGCGACTGGCCCGCCTTGGTGATCCAGACCTTCCGGCCGTGCACCACGTAGGAATCGCCGTCGCGGCGGGCGAAGGTGGAGATGCGCGTGGTGTCGGTGCCCGCGTCCGGTTCGGTCACGCCGAAGCAGACGTGCAGCGAACCGTCGACCGCGCCGGGCAGGATCTCCCGGCGCATTTCCTCGCTGCCGTGCTTGACGATCGTGTTCAGCCCGAAGATCGTCAGGTGCATCGTGCTGCACCCGTTCATCCCGGCTCCGGACGCGGCCACTTCCTCCAGCAGCAGTGCGGCTTCGAGGATGCCGAGCCCGCCGCCGCCGTACTGCTCCGGGATCGCCATGCCGAGCCAGCCCGCGGAGGCGAACGCGTCGTAGAACTCGCGCGGGAACTCGGCCCGTTCGTCGCGTTCGGCCCAGTACTCGTCGGGGAACCGGGCGGCCAGCTCGCGCACGGCGCGCCGGATGTCCTCCTGGTCTTGGCTCAGCTGGAAGTCCACAGTGCTGCTCTCCATCGTGCGTATATGAGAACGCTAAGTTCGGATATACGTCCAACGTAAGGCGGCGCGCGGCTCGGGTCAAGCGCCGTTCCGGGCGGGCGGCGCGATAAGGTTCGTATCTACGAACGCAGGGGAGGCTGTCATGACCGAGTCGAGCGCCAAGGCGCACCGGACGGTCGGCCGCGTCACCAGCATCCTCGAGTGCGTCGCGCGGCAGCCGGGGATGCGGCTGCACGAGCTGTCGGTCGCTCTCGACGCGCCCAAATCCTCGGTGTTCGGCCTGGTCAAAGGCTTGGTGTCGACCGGCTACCTGGTCGAGGCCGACGGCGCCTACCGGCTCGGCCCGGCGCTGGGGAACCTGCTCACCGGCGGCCTGCCCGGCATCGCGACCGCGGCCCGGCCCGCCCTGGAGGAGCTCCGCCGCCGGTTCGGCGAGACCGTGATGCTCGGCGCCGAAGTCGGGGATTCGCTGATCTACGTGGACGCGGTCGAGTCCGAGCAGCCGATCCGCTACTCGGCACCGCTGCGCACGCGGCGGCCGCTGTATCCGCCGAGCGCGGGCAAGATCGTCCTCGCGTACTGGTCGGCGCGCCGACGCGAGGCGTACCTGAAGTCAGTGCTCCCGGATGCCGAGCGCGTGCGGGCCGCGATGGACGAACTCGACACCGTCCGCGCCGAGGGCGTCGCGCTCAACCGCGGCGAAACCCTGCCCGACGTGAGCGCGGCGGCGCGGCCGATCCTGGTCGACGGAGAGGTCGTCGCGGCGATCGCGGTCGCGGGGCCGACCACGCGGATTTCCGGCCGTCTGCCGGAGATCGGCGACGCGCTCGCCGGTATCACCGCAGCGGTCGTGAAGCGCTGGGAAGCCGCCCGCCAGGGCTGACTCACCGTGTGCGTGTTGGGCGCGGCTAGAACCGTGATCAACACGCACGACCCCCGATTCATCCCCTTGACCGCCGCCCCTGCGGCCTCTTAGCATCCGGATATACGCATCAAGCGTTCCCAAATACGCACGCAACGGCGCGCGCCGGCTGGCTTCCGCTCGCCTGTGCCCCAGTTCCGGAGAGCAGGACCATGCCCAGTGTTGTGGACGACAGCGTCGGAACGACCCGGAAAGCCCCGCGCGGAGTCGGGGTCGCGGTGGTCGTCGGCTCCGCGCTCGAGTGGTTCGATTTCTATCTCTACGCGTCGATGGCCGCGCTGGTGTTCGGCCACGTGTTCTTCCCGCCCGGCAACGACGCCGCCGCGACGATGGCCTCGGTCGCGACCTTCGCGGTCGGATTCCTGGCCCGTCCGATCGGCGGCATCGTGTTCGGTGCGCTCGGCGACCGGATCGGGCGCAAGAAAGTGCTGTCGTGGACCTTCGTGCTGATGGGCGTTTCCTCGGCAGGCATTGGATTATTGCCCAGTTACGCGAGCGCCGGGCTTCTCGCGCCGGTGCTGCTCGTGGTGCTGCGGCTGCTGCAAGGACTCGGCGCCGGGGGCGGAATTCGGCGGCGCGATCGCAGTCGCCTACGAGCACGCTGATCCGCGCAAACGCGGGCGGCAAGGTTCGTGGCCCGCGCTGGGCGTGAACGTCGGGTTGCTCGTCTCCTCCCTGGCCGTCGCCGGTCTGACCACTTTGGACAAGGAGTTCCTGCACGGGTTCGGCTGGCGGATCCCGTTCCTGGCCAGCTTCCTGCTCGTCGGCGTCGGACTGTGGGTGCGCCGCCGGGTGCCGGAAACTCCGGAGTTCGAGAACCTGGTGCGCAGCAAGAAAAACCGGCCGCGCGGCTGGGCGAACCGGCCGTTGGTGAAGCTGTTCCGCAGCGACTGGCGCGCGCTCGCGGTGGTCATGGTGATCACCATCGGCTACAACGGCGTCAGCTACGTGTTCAAGACGTTCTCGCTCGCCTACCTGACGAATTTCCGTGGTGTGCCGGCGAATATCGGCGCGTTGGGGATCAGCATCGCGAGCGCGACGGCGATCGTGACGGTGCCGATCGCCGGGTGGATCAGCGACCGGATCGGGGCGAAGAAGGTCGTGGTCGCGGGCGGGGTCGCGACGGGATTGCTGGCGTTTCCGTTCTTCTGGCTGCTCGACACCGGAAGCAGCTGGTTCATCTGGCTCGGCCTCGTGCTGGCGACCGGCATCGTGGTCCCGGCGATGCTGTCGGCGCAAGGAGCGTTCCTGGCCAAGCAGTTCCCGGCCGAGGTCCGCTCGACCGGGCTGGGCACCGGCCGCGAGGTCGGGGGAGCGGTGTCCGGCGGGCTGGCGCCGCTGGCCGCGCTGGCGATCGTGGAAGCCTCCGCGACGCACGCGACCTGGGGTGTCTCGCTGCTGTTCATCGCGGGCGCGTTGTGCATCGGCCTCGGCGCGCTCGCCGATCAGAGCCGCAGCAAACTCAACTGAGCCGCGGCCATCGGGTGCGGGTCTTGGGCAGTTCCGGACCGTAGACGGCTTCGGCGACTGAGCGTTTAAGGTTCGCGCAGTGGTGCAGTACGTGTGCCGGGAAACCGTTGCCGGAAGGGCGTTCCGGTGGTTTCTCGGCACCGGCTGGGACGAGTGTCCATCCGGAGCCGAGTTCGATGAGGCTTTGGTGTTTCGTGGTGTAGTACTCCGGCGAAACGTCGACTGCCACGCCGGTCGCGCCCGCCGCGGCGGCGACCAGATGCAGATGGAATCGGCTGGAGATCCAGGTCTGGCCGGGCGCGAGCGGGAGACCGCGGTGCCACACGTCGCGGAACGGGTGGAACTCCGCACCGGGCAGTTCGTGTTCCAGCAACGCGAAAACCTCGCGGTCGACGCGAGGAATCCCTTCCACCACAGCGAGTTCGCCCGGCGGCAGCCGCCACTCGCGCACCAGGCCGAGCACCTGCGCGGCGAGCGCCGACGGTCGCTCGGTGCCGATGTCCGACTGCATGCACAGGACGAACTCGCGCGTGGTGGGCGTCGTCGGCGGTTGCGGCGCAAGGAAAGCGTCGTCGCAGGACCGCTCGACACCCGCGACGCCGTGCAGGAGTTCGGCGGACGGATCGTCGCGGACGTCCACGACGTCGAAACGCTCGGCAAGCGCGCGCAACAATACAGCCGCGCCGGGCGGGAAGGGGACGAAACCCTGTCCGGTCATCGCCGAACGGGCTCCGGAACGCTGCGCGGCCGCGGCGGCCCCGGCGACCAGTCCCAGGTGCCGGGGCCACAGCGCGTTGACGTAACCGCCGCCGATCAGATGCACGACGTCGAGCTTGCCGAGCAGTTCGATCCCCGCGTCCCAGCGCGGCGCGCGACCGGGGTCGTGCACCGCGGACCGCACCCAGGACGCGACTTCCCACGGATCGTCCGACGGCGCTTCGCCGCACAGCCGCCACAAGGTGTCCGTGCAGCGCAAACGCGGATGCAGGTCGCCGAACAAATGCTGTGCGGGACCCGGCGAATGCGTGTCGAGCCAGACTTCCGCGTCCGGCTCGGTGCGGGCCAAGCGGCGGATCCAAGCCGTGGCGATCAGTTCGTCGCCGAAGTTCGGATAGCCGCTCGGCCCGACCAGGTAATGCCGGCGGGGGGACGGGGCAGGAGTCACGAAGCGACGCTGAGCTGCGTGTCCAACGCCTGGTCGCCCTGTGCCTTCTCGCTTCCGCTCGGCTCGGCCTGGATGCGGTCCTTGGCCACGCCGTCGCCCTCGAGCGCGGTCGAGATCGCCTGCGCGCGCTCCTCGGACAGCTTCTTGGCCTTGTCCGCGTCCGGGTAGCCGGCGTGGGTCTCGACCTTCAGCTTGACATCGTTGCCCTGCATGGCTTTCGCGATCGCGGCGAGGCCTTCCTTGGCCTTGGCGGTCAATTCCGCCTTCTCCGGCTCGAACTTGATCGGCGAGGCCTGCGAGGCCTGCTGGATCGCGGCGGTGACCGCCTGCGCGGCCGGGCCGCCGGCGTTCTGCCCGGGGGCTCCGTTCTGGCCGGACGCGCCGTTCTGCCCGGCGTCGCCGGACTGGTTGGCTCCGCTGGGCTGTGCGGCTCCGCTGGACTGGGCGGTGTTCTGCCCGGACGCTCCGGATCCGGACGAGTCGTTCGATCCGCCCGACCCGCACGCGCTGACCAGCGCGACGACGGCTGCGGCCCCGACGACCGCCTTGACGAGTGCCCTCTGCATGAGAATTGCGCTCCTTCGGCTGGGTTCGCCGGGATCTGAACACGGGGCCAGGACAGCGGCAACCGGGACGCACCCGGCGAACGCGCCAAGCCACCGCGCGGTTTCGCCCCGTCAGCAGGGCAGGGGCGGCGGCTCGCGGCCTCGCCCGCGGAAACTGACATCCACCCGGGTGAGGGACCCGGGAAGTCCACAAAGGACAGTAAGATCGCGACGCGCGGGGCAGCTGTATAACGCCCTATTCAGCGCGCCTTGGGGCAATTTGTCCGGCTGTGCCGACGGCGAACCGGAGGCGCGTTCCGGTCCGGGCAAGGGGCGAAAGTCCCCGGGGTGCGCCGCGGATTCCCGGGGTGCATCTCAGGGTGTTCCCCGATGCCGGGCAGTCACGGCCGCCAGCATGCTGATCGATGTGACCCTCATAACGCGGAAGGCCAAGGCGGCGGCGCCCGCGATCCCTGCCGGCGCGTTGGCTTTCTCGCTGGTGCCGATTCTCCTGTTGCACCTGGTGGCGGCGAGCACGATCGACCCGGTCCGCGACGTCATCAGCGATTACGTCTTCCCGCCAGGGGGAGCGGTGCTGCTGGCGGCGGCCTCGCTCGGGCTGGCCGGTGCGTCGTTGCTGGTCCGGCACGCGTTGCTCAAGCAGGGGTTGCCGAAGCGCAGTCCGGAATCGGTGCTGATCGCGTTGTGGGCGGCCGGATTGGTCGTCGCGACGTTCTTCCCGACCGATCCGACCGGCGTGGAGACGTCGTTTTCCGGTGCGGTGCACCGGTATGCCGGCGCGGCGATGTTCGTGTGCCTGCCGCTGGCGGGATGGTTGCTGGCACGCCGCCGGCCGGAAGCGACGGCGGTGCGCTGGCTTTCGCTGGCCTCCGGTGCCGCTTCGCTCGCCTTTCTGCTGGCCCACGCGCCGTTGCTGGAGCAGTCCGTACCCGAATTTCTGGGGTTGTTCGAGCGCGTGCTGTACGCCCTGCTCTACGCACAGCTTTTCGCGGTCGCCGCGACGGCCCGGACCGAGGTGGACTCATGACGATCCTCGCCATCGCGCTCGCCGTGCTCGGTGCCGTTTTCTTTTCCGCTGGCGCACTTCTGCAGCACGGTGTGGTCACCGGGCTGCCCGGCCGCCCGCGGATCGGGGAGCTGATCCGCGCGCCGCGCTGGCTCGGCGGGCTGGCCCTGCTCGGTTCGGGCGCGGGCGTGCACGCGGTCGCGCTGGGGATGGCTCCGCTGACCGTCGTGCAGCCGGTCGGGGTCATCGCCGTCGCGATCACCGCGATTCTCGACCGGCGGCGGCGGGATTTGCCCGCGGTCGCGGTCACCATGCTCGGCGTCGGGACGTTCGTGACCGTCGCCGCGGGCAGCACCACGAGCACCGAGGTCGGCGCCGACGCGCAAACGCGGGCGGCGTTGCTGGTGCTGGGGGGCGTGGCGCTGCTGACGCTGATCGGCGCGATCGTCTCGCGGCCGTCGGTCCGCGGACTGTGTTTCGGCGCGGCCGGCGGCGCCGCCTACGGCTTCGTTTCGGTGCTGATGCGCGCGGTTTCCCTCGAAATCCGCGAGGGGACCGTCGAATTCGGCACCGCGGTGTCCGTCGCCGCGATGGTGACGGCGTTGCTGGTCGGCGGCTGGCTCGTGCAGTTGTCCTACCGATGCGGTCCGCCGCACCTCGCCGTCGCGTGCCTGACCGTCGTGGATCCGCTGGTCGCAGTGGGTCTCGGCGCCGGGGTGCTCGGCGAAGCCACCCACCTCGACACCGCGGCGACCGCGGTCGCGCTCACCGCGGCGGTGCTGGCGGTCGGCGGCGTCGCCGTTCTGAGCCGCGGCAGTTCTTCTTCTGTCCATTCCACCAGATCGGAGCACCCAGTGAACGACGACCTGCCTTTGCGCATCGTGGTCGCCGCCGAGACCTATCCTCCGGACGTCAACGGCGCGGCGCAGTTCGCGTACCGGCTGTCCACCGGTCTCGCCGGCCGCGGCCACGAGGTCCACGTGATCAGCGTCGACCCGGAGGGCCCGGCGCGCACCGAAAGGGACGGCGACGTCGTGGTGCACCGGGTCCGGTCGCACCGCACCCCGTTCCACCGCACCTTCCGGATCGGCCTGCCCTGGGAGGTGAGCAAGGACGTGGCTGCGCTGCTGGAGGAGTTGCAGCCCGACCTCGTGCACGTCCAGGCGCATTTCGTGGTCGGAAGGTACGTGCTGAAGCACGCCGCCGCGATGGGCATTCCCGGGGTGGCGACGAACCACTTCATGCCGGAAAACCTGTTCGGCCACGTGCGAGTGCCGACGTGGCTGCGCGGCGCGGCTTCGCGGTGGGCGTGGCGTGACTTGACGCGCGTGTTCTCGACAGCCCGCGTGGTTACCGCCCCGACCCCGCGTGCAGTGGAACTGTTGCACGACAACGGTTTCCCGGAGCGAGCGATCCCGGTGTCATGCGGCATCGACATCGACCGCTACCGGTTGCGCACGGTTTCGCGGACAGCCGACGATCCGACGGTGTTGTTCGTCGGACGGCTCGACGAAGAGAAGCGTGTCGACGAGCTGTTGCGCGCGGTCGCGCTCGTGCCTGGCCTGCGTGCGGAGATCGTCGGCGACGGTTCTTGCCGCGCGGACTGGGAAAAGCTGACTGGCGAACTCGGGATCGCCGACCGGGTGCGGTTCCGCGGTTTTGTGTCCGAAGAGGACTTGCTGGACGCCTACGCGGCCGCGGATCTCTTCTGCATGCCGGGCGTCGCCGAACTGCAGAGCCTCGCGACGATGGAGGCGATGGCGGCGGGGAAGCCGGTGGTGGTCGCGGACGCGATGGCGCTGCCGCACCTGTGCCGTCCGGGCTACAACGGCTGGCTGTTCGAACCGGGCAACGTGGGGGAGCTGGCCGAGCGGCTGCACGCGGTGGTCGCCGACCCGGCGACGCTGGCGCGGATGGGGGCGGCGAGCGGCAAGATGATCGCCGGGCACGCGCTGGAGTCCACTTTGGATTCGTTCGAGGCGTGCTACGCGGAGGCGATGGGCCGGGTCGCGGCAGTGCCCGCGGCTGCCTGAGACTTCTGGGGGAACGGGGGGATGGCCGGGTTCGCCGGACTAAGGGGAGGGATCCGGCGAACCCGGCCGGGCTCAGGCCAGGGTGATGGCGTAGAGCTGGACGCGCGGGTCGTTCGGCAGGCTCACCGACTGGACAGTCTTGGCACTGTCCACTGTGGAGGCGATGCCGAACAGCCGCACCGGCGGGCCGTCGACCCCGCTGCCCGCCTTGATCCGGTGCGGCATGTCGAGCACGACGGTCGTGCCGGACGGCGTCGAACCGGCCCAGTCGCCGAACGTCACCGGGAGATCCGCGCTGGATCCGTCGCTGTAGTGCACGGTCAGCGAAGTGGACACCGGACCGTTGTGCGACGAGCCGATCAGCTGCACCGCCTGGTGCTTCCCGGCGGGCAGCAGCAGTGATTGCCCGCGTGCTTCCACGAAGTTCGCCGCGGTGCCAGTGGGATCGGCCGCCGCGTAGGTGACTCCATTGTGGACGAAGGTTCCGGCTCGCGGCATCAGGTCAGCGTCGTAACTCCAGCCGCTGCCGTCGAAGTTGCCCTCGGTGGACGCCGCGACGGTCGCGGTTCCGTCGTGATTGCGGTCGTGGCCGAGATCGACCGCGCACTGGGTCCCGGACGTCGACGCGCACACCGTCGGTTCCCGGACCTCGATGCTCGCGGTGCGGGTGACGGTATTCGCGCCCGGTCCGGATGCCTTGAGCTGCACCGAATACGTGCCGACTGGCGTGTTCGCCGGAACGGTCACCGTGACCGGTGCGGTCTTCTGCGTCGGCAGCCGGAAAGACCACAGCAACTGCAACCGGTCGGTCTGCACTCGCCAGCCGGACGGTGCCGACGAGGTCACGAAGACCGGCTGTGCTCCGGGGTTCTGGCCGAGCACGTCCAGGTTCAAGTGGACAGTCTGCGCTGAAGATTGCTGAGGCAGCACTACCGAACTCGGCCGCAGCGTCGCGTCCACGTGCCGACGCAGATCCCCGGCGGATTTGTTGACCGACGGCGGTTCCGTGCCCGGCTGCGTGCCCCAGCGGGACGGCGTCGAGCCGACCTGATAGGCGAGGTTGCCGCCGTGCGCGACCGCGGACCAGTCGAGCCAGGTCTGCCGGACGTCCCGCCCGTTGAGCGAAACGCTTTGCACGTAACGGTTCGCGTCGCTCGCGCCCGGCGCGGTGACGGTGAGCGTGCCGCCTTGCTTGTTCTCGTACTGTCCGATCCGGACGGTCGCCGATTCGAACTGCGGACTGGACACCGCGAGGAAGTTCGCGCCGCTCATCGTCGGGTAGAGGCCGAGCGAGGAGAAGACGTACCAGGCGGACATCGTGCCAAGGTCGTCGTTGCCGGTCATGCCGTCCGGTCCGGTGGTGAACAGCGTCATCGCCGCGCGGACGACGGTCGCGGTCTTCGCCGGCGCGCCGACCCAGTTGTACATGTACGGGGAAAGCAGGTCGGGCTCATTGTTGGGGTTGTAGGTGGCCTTGGCGTAGTAGTCGTACGGGCTGGCGATCCAGTCCTTGCGCGCGGTGCCCGCCGGGTCCTTGAGCAGGTTGTCGTAGGCGAAGAAGGAGTCGAGCCGCTTTTCGGTCGCCTGCTTGCCGCCCATCAGGTCGGCGAGCCCGGCCGGATCCTGCGGGACCAGCCATTGGTACTGGTAGGCGCCGCCTTCGTGGAACTGGTGGTCGGCGTCGACCGGGTTGTACGGCGTGAGCCAGGTGCCGTCGGTGGTGCGCGGCCGGAACTGCTTGTCCGCGGCGTTCCAGACGTTGCGGTACCACTGGCCGCGGTCGGCGAACATGCGCGCGTCGGCCTGGTGGCCCAGACCCTTGGCCATCAACGCGAGCGCGGCGTCGGCGGCGGAGTACTCCATGGTCGCCGACGTCGGATGCTCGCAGTCGTTGTCGCCGCCCTTGGCCGCGCAGTCCTTGCCGAGGGTGAGGCCGCTCGGGATGTAGCCGCGGTCGTTGTAGAAATTGACGCCGGAACGCCCGTTGTACGGCGAATCGGCGGGCGGCGTGCTGGTCGCGTTCTTTTTGAGCAGTGCGTACGCCTCGTCCTCGTGCCCGGCCAGCAGGCCCTTCGACCAGGCTTCGACAAGGAACGGCGTCACGGGGTCGCCGGTCATGATGTTGGTTTCGCTGCCCGCCAGCGCCCATCTCGGCAGCCAGCCGCCGTCGTGGCCGATCGCCAGCACGGACAGCGCGACGTCGCGCGCCACCTGCGGTTCCAGCATTTCGAGCAGCTGGTTCTGCGGGCGATAAGTGTCCCAGAGGGAGAAGTTCTGGTACGGCGTGTAGCCGTTGGCGTGATGGACCTTGCCGTCGAAACCGGCGTAGTCGCCGCTGATGTCGCCAGCGAGGTTCGGGTGCAGTTGCGCGTGATACAGCGAGGTGTAGAAAGCGCTCTGCCGTTCGGTGCTACCGCCGCTGATCTTGATCGCGCCGAGCCGGTCCGCCCACTGCTTGCGCAATGCGGCGCGGGTGGCGTCGAAGTCGTAGCTGTCGCTGGTTTCCTTCGCGAGGTTGTCCCGCGCGCCGGCGAGACCGGTGTAGGAGAGCCCGACCTTCAGGACGACATCGTGGTCAGCGGTGGCGTCGAAGCTGACCCACGCGCCATTGCCGCCGGTGCCCGCGGCGTCGCGGCTGCCCGCGGTGCGGGTGGTGCCGCGCCAGGTGCCGTAGGAGGCGAAAGGACGGTCGAACGTGGCGGTGAAGTAGACAGTGTGCTCGTCGTGCCCGGCGCAGAAGCCGCCCGCGCGCACGCGACCCTCGAGGGTCCGGTCGCCGACGACGTGGATCTCGGAATCCTTCACCGACTGGTTCGCCTGGCCGGTGTTGAACAGCACGTTCGCCTGGCCGGTCGACGGGAAGGTGTAGCGCTGCCAGCCGGTGCGCGGGGTGGCGGTGAGCTCGGCGTTGACGCCGTACTTCTTCAGCCCGACGCGGTAGTAGCCGGGTTCGGCCTTCTCGTCGTCGTGGCTGTACTCGGATTTGTAGGCGTTCTTGTCCACGGAATCGACGGCGCCCGTGGTCGGCATGACCGGCAGCTCGCCCATCACGCCGCAGCCGACGCCGGAGAGGTGGGTTTGGCTGAAGCCGTAGATCGAGTTCTGCTGGTAGTCGTACCCGCCTTGGCCGCCGGTGTCGGGGCTGACCTGGACCATGCCGAAGGGCGCGCTGGCTCCGGGGAAGGTGTTGCCGAAGTTCTGCGTGCCGACGAACGGATTGACGAGCGACACCGGATCCGCCGTCGCCGCGCCGGCGGTGGCGGCCGTGCCGGACAGCAGCCCGGCGACCACGAAGCCCGCCGCCGCGACCGCGGTCACCCGTCTCTTCTGCGACCACATGGACGCGCTACCTCCAGGGCTGACAACGTTGTCATCATGCGAACCGGTGCGGAGACGACCGGCTGGTGAGCAGCTTGTCATCCTGGAGGGGGTTTGAGAAGGCCGACAACCGGACAGCTTCCGCTCCCCGCAGGGTTCGTGAGGGCCACCCTCACGGCTTTGCTCCCGCCGGTGTTCGTGAGGGCCGCCCTGACGGCTTGCGCTCCCGCCGGTGTTCGTGAGGGGCCCCTTCACGGCTTCCGTTCCCGCCGGTGTTCGTGAGGGCCGCCCTGACGGCTTGCGCTCCCGCCGGTGTTCGTGAGAGCCGCCCGGACAACTTCCGCTCCCCGCCGGTGTTCGTGAGGGGAACCCTCACGGAATCAGATTCCCGGAGGGTGGCCCTCACGGACGTTCGCCGGGCCTGGCCGCCGCGAACCCCGGCGGGCCCAGCCGCCACGAACGCTCGCCGGTCCCGGCTGCCGCGAACCCTGCCGGGCCTGCCCGCCGCGAACGTTCAGCGAGCCTGGCCGCCGCGAACCCCGCCGGGCCCAGCCGTCACGAAGGTTCCCCGGGTCGCCCGCCGCAGGAGAACTCCGTCAATCACCGCTCGATGCGGTCGACTCCGGCAGCCGCAGCACCGCCCGCGCCCCGCCGTCCGGCAGGTTCCCGAACTCCAGCTCCGCCCCCAGCACCCGCGCCTGCGCGACCGCGATCGTCAACCCCAGCCCGTGCCCGCCGCCCCGGGAGTCCTCGCCGGTCCGGAACCGCGCGGGTCCCTCGCGAAGCAGCACCTCCGGATACCCGGGCCCGCGGTCGCTGACCACCACGCACCGGCCCGTCACCTCGACCGTCACCGGCGGGGCCCCGTGCTTGGCCGCGTTCGACAGCAGGTTCGCCAGGATCCGCTCCAGCCGCCGGGGATCCGTCCGCACCCGGACCGCGGCCGGGGCCACCGCGTCCGGCACCCGCCGCCGGACGAACTCCGCCAGATCGAGTTCCGCCAGCTCCGCCCGCTCGGCGGCGGTGTCCAATCGAGCCACCTCGAGCACGTCCTCCACCAGCGACCGCAGCGCGGCGACCCGGTCGCGGACCAGCTCCGCCGGGCGCCCGGGCGGCAGCAGTTCGGCCGCGGTCACCAAGCCGGTCACCGGAGTCCGCAGCTCGTGCGCGATGTCCGCGGTGACCCGTTGCTCCGCGGCCAGCCGTGCCTGCAACGCGTCCGCCATCGCGTCCACCGCCTGCGCGAGATCGGCGGCTTCGTCGCGCGGGCGCGGGCCGATCGCGTCGCGCACCCGGGCCGGAGCGCCGTTCGCGACGTCCCGGGCAGCGTCGGCGGCCCGCCGCAGCCGACGCGCCATCCCGGCGCCGAGCACGACGCCCAGCAGCGCCCCGGCGACGGTCACCACCGCCGAACCCGCCATCAGTTCCCGGTCCAAAGTGGCCAGTGCCTGCGTTTGCGCCGCGTAGCTGACCCGTACCGAGACGACGTGCCCGCCGGTTTCGGCGGCTGCCCACAGAACCGGTCCGTCCAAATAGGTCGCTCGGTTGCCGCCGCGCACCGCGTCGCGCAGGGGGGCGGGCAGGGCCGGATCGTCGAGCTGCCCGTCGACACCGGGATTGCGCAGCAGCAGCTGGATCCATTCGTCCTGCGCGTGCCGCGCCTGGTCGGCTTGCGTGCGCGCGAATTGCTGGTGCACCAACAAACTCAGCGTCAGCGCGACGGCGGCCGACACGAGGGTCACCGCCGCGGTCAGCCGCCACCGAAGTGTGGCCGGGAAGAGTTTCACGGCTCGGAGCGGAGCTTGTATCCGAAGCCCCGCACGGTCTGCAGCCGCTCTTGGCCGATCTTCACCCGCAGCCGCTGCACGTGGACGTCGACCACGCGCGTGTCGCCGCCCCACGCGTAATCCCACACGCTCGCCAGGAGCGTGTCCCGACTGAGCACAGTGCCGGGCGATTCGGCGAAGCGCAGCAGCAGCCGCAGTTCGGTCGGGGTCAGGTCCACCGGCTGCCCGGATCGGCGGACGTCCAGCCCGGCGCGGTCGATTTCGAGGTCGCCGAAGCGGACGAACGCGTCCTCCTCGGGCCCGGACCAGCCGCTTCGCCGCAGCACCGCCTGGATCCGCGCGATCAGCACCGAGGTGTCGAACGGTTTGGTGACGTAGTCGTCGGCACCGGCTTCGAGCCCGAGCACGACGTCGACCGAATCGTCGCGGGCGGAGACCATCAGCACCGGCACCCGGCTTTCCTCGCGGATGCGGCGGCACAGGCTGACGCCGTTGAGCCCGGGCAGCATCACGTCGAGCAACGCCACGTCCGGCGGCTGCGCGCGGAACTGTTCGAGCCCGGCGAGCCCGTCCGCGGCCGTCGACACCCTGAATCCGGCGCGTTCGAGGGCGAGCTGCGTCGCCTCCCGGATCACGTCGTCGTCCTCGACGAGCAGTACCTGCGTCATGTCCCCTCTCACTCCGGCGAGAAACGGTTGCCGGTCCAGCGGTAGCGGGCGACCCCGTTGTTCGGCCCGGTCGCCGACATCGTCGCCAGCTGTCCGTCGAGCACGGTCAGCATCGCGCCGGAGTTCTCCAGCTTGAACAGCTGTTTCCCGTTGACGGTGTAGACATAGCCGCCGAGGTACGCGCTGACCGGCACGCCGGTCGCGCCGCTGCTGCCGGTGCCGGGAGCGCCGACCGCGCCGCACGGATACACGTTCACCACGACGTCGACCTCGCCGGTCAGCTCGTGATAGGCGGTGCTGACCGGATACGACCCGGCGATGGGACCGTGCGGACACGGTCGCAGCGCTGCCTTCGTCCTCGCGCTGACCGTGGGGTCCGCGCGCAGCAGGGCGACCGCGTCCACGCTCGGGCCGTGCGGGTTGTTCGCCGGCGCCGGGGCGGCCGCTGCCGGCGGAGCGGGGCCGGCGACGCGCACACCGTCCACACCGGAGCAAGCGGTGAGCGACAGCACCGCAACCGCCGCGACCGCTGTCCTCCGCATGCCTTGCACAGTAGCCATTTTGCCGTCCGCGCGCCGCTCGGGAAGCGCTGTTACCAGACCGATGGGTTTCCTCCGGGCCACCGCAACGCGATTCCCGGCGGCCGGTGATCCGCCGTTCCTACCTTGGCCGGGTACTGGCACGAGAGAGGAGTCCGATGAGGACGGAAACGGTGCGGGACCCGGCGGAGACCCGGGTGCCGAAGGGACGGCTGCTGGGCGTGGACGCGGTGCGCGCGCTGGCGATCGTCGGGGTGTTCATCGAGCATTTCTTCGCCAGCGGCTGGCTGCACGGCGGCCCGCTCGACCAGACTCCCGGGTTCCTGACGTGGCTGAACGTGCAGACGTCGTCGCGGGCGATGAGCCTCTTCGTGCTGCTGTTCGGGCTGTCCGCGGCGTTGATGACCGGCGGCGCGGCCCCGTACGCCGGGAACGAACGGTGGCGCGCCCGCGGCAGGCTCGCGATCCGGGCGGTGGTGCTGTTCGTGCTCAGCCTGGCGATCGACGAGTACGGCATGTCGATGATCGAGTACTACGCCGTGCTCCTGCTCCTCCTGCTGCCGCTGACCCGGCTGCGCGCGCGGACGTTGTTCGTTCTCTCCGGAATCGCCGTTCCGGCGGTGACGCTTTACGCGTTCTGGGTGTTCGATTCCCATTCCGATTGGCTGCGCTCCGGTGCTGAGACCGCGAGCGGCCTCGCGATCTTCGCCCATCCCGAGCAGTGGGGCGAGTTCTTCAAGGGAATGGTGCTGTTCGGCGGCGGTTTCCAGGTCGCGTACGGCCTGCCGCTGGCGTTGGCGGGAATGGCGATCGGCCGCCTCGACCTGCGCGCGCACCAGGTACGGATCCGCTTGCTGTACACCGGTTTCGTGCTCGCCACCGCGTCGATCCTGGGTTCGTGGATCGCGACCTACCCGCTGGGCGGAGCCGACGCGATCGCGACGACCCCGCCGCCCGGAATGCCGTGGCAGGTGCTCCTGGCGATGCCGACCGACGGTTCGCTGTACGCCACCAGCCCGCTCGGCATCGTGCTCATGATCGGCGTCGCGATGGTGCTGCTCGGCGGCCTGCTGATCGCCTTGGACCGCCCGCTGGGCCGCCGCGCCCTGTGGCCGCTCGCCGCGGCCGGCGGGATGGCTTTCACCTGGTACGCGGCGCATTTCGCGGTGTTGAAGCTGGTGCCGAAGCCGTACTCTTTCGTGTTCCTGGCGACGGTGGTCGCGGTGATGCTGGCCGCCTCCGTGGCGTGGCGGCATTGGCGGCGGCGGGGTCCGCTGGAGTGGCTGGTGCACCGCGCGACGTTGCTCGTGCCGTGAGGTTCAGCGTGCGCGGGGTCCGGCGGTTTCGCGGATCCCGCGCAGCACGGTGACGAGGGTGATGACGGCGGCGAGCATGATGTAAAAGGCCGGGGAGAGCTTGTACCCGGTGGCGGCGACGAGCCAGGTCGCGATGTACGGCGCGGTGCCGCCGAACAGCGAAACCGCGATGTTGTACGGAATCGCGATCGCGCCGGAGCGGATGCGCGGCGGGAACAGCTCGGCCATCGCCGCCCCCGCGGCTCCGTCGTAAGCCGCGATCAGCAGGCCCAGCACCACCATCCCGACGACGGCGAGCACCGGATTTCCCAGCGACATCAGCAAAAGCGCGGGCCAGGTCAGCACGACGAACCCGACGATTAGCGGGCAGCCATCGACAGTTCCCGTCGGCGGGTGGCCAGCAAAGTGCACCCGACCGCCGCCGCATAACCGAGCGCGGCCACCGTCAGCGGGACGCTCAGTGACATCGTCGAGCCCGCCGTGAGCAGCGTGCCCAGCACCGCGGTGCCCAGCGCGCCACCGGTCTGCCGCGCCGTGTTCAACACCCCGCTCGCCAGCCCGGTGTGCTCCTCGGGCGGCGTCGACATCGCTACCGACGTCATCGCGGGCATCGCGATCGAGCAGCAGCACAGCACCACGCCGCCGACCAGCACCAGCGGCAGGGAATCGGCCGCGGCCAGCAGGATCGCGCCGAGTCCGGCCAGGCTGAACCCGGTCAGCATCGGGACGCGGGCGCCGAAGCGGGCGGTGAGCCGTCCGCTCGCGGTGGCTCCGATGCCGATCGCGACGGTGAGCGGGAGCGTCAGCATGCCGGTCGCGAACGCGGACTGGTGCAGCGGCCCCTGCAGATACAGCGACAGGCACAGCAGGGCGCCGTACAGACAGAAATTGAAGAGCAGCCCGGCGGTGCTCGCCGCGGAGAACGGGCGGGACGCGAAGATCGCCAGCGGCAGCATCGGATCGCGACGGCGCCGCTCGGCCAGGACGAACGCGATGCCGGTCAGCACCCCGGCGGCGATCAGCGGGAGTGCCCAGCTGGAGCGGCCGACCTGGATCAGCCCGCCGGCGAGCGCGGACAGGGCGACGGTGCCGAGGACGAGTCCGTACGGATCGAGGCGGCGCTCCCTCGGCGGCGATTCGACGACATACTTGCAGGTCAGCACGATGGCGAGGGCGGCGAACGGGACGTTGACCCAGAAAATCGCCCGCCAGTCGGCCAGCGCGATCAGCACGCCGCCCGCCACCGGGCCGGTCGCGAGCCCGATGGCCGCGATGCCGCCCCACAGGCCGAGCGCGTGCGCCCGGGCCCGCGGTTCCGGGAACTGCCGCACGATCAGCGCGAGCGAACACGGCAGCAACGCGGCCGCGCCGACGCCCTGCAGCGTCCGCGCGACGATCAGCACCGGCAGGGTCGGGGCCAGCGAACACAGGGCGGACCCGACGCCGAACACGACGGTCCCCGCCACGCAGACCCGTCGCGCACCGTAACGGTCGCCGAGCGAACCCGCGGTGAGCATGCCCGCGGCCAGCGCGATGGTGTAGCTGGCGATCACCCATTGTTCACCGCCCAGCCCGCCGCCGAGATCGCGCCGGATCGCTTCGACGGCGACGTTCACCACGGTCGCGTCGAGCTGGACGATGAAAAACGGGAGGCACAGCGCGATCAGCGCCAGCCGTTGCCTGCGGGTGGAGGTCGTTGCGGTCACCGGGCAATCGTGCCGCGGGGACCGTTCGGTGCGGGCCGAAGTTTCCGCGTTCGACCGTCTACTTAGGACTCGTGCACCCGGGTGAAGTCCGGCTTGCGGCGTTCGCGGTGCGAGGCGAGGCCTTCGCGGACCTCGGGACCGGCGAAACCGTAGAACTCCAGTGCCAGCGAGGAGTCGAAGATCGCGCCCGCGAGCTGCCGGTACCAGAGGTTGAGGCTCTGCTTGGTCCAGCGGATCGCGTTCGGCGCGCCGTTGGCCAGCTCATGCGCGATCTCCCGCGCGGTCGGCAGCAGCCCGTCCTCTTCTTCGACACAGAGCGACACGAGCCCGATCCGCTCCGCCTCGGCACCGGTCATCGGACGGCAGGTCATCAGGTAGTACTTGGCCTTCGCCATCCCGCACAGCAGCGGCCAGCACACCGCCGCGTGGTCGCCCGCCGCGACGCCGAGCCGCGTGTGGCCGTCGATGATCTTGGCGTTGGCGGCGACCACCGAGATGTCCGACAGCAACCCGGCGACCAGGCCCGCGCCGACGGCCGGGCCGTGGATCGCGGAGACGGTCGGCTTGGAGCAGTCGATGACGTTGTAGACCAGGTCCCGCGCTTCGCGCATGGTGCGCGACCGGGCCTCGAAGTCGTTCGCCAGCTTCTCGACCAGGTCGAATGATCCGCCCGCGGAGAACCCCTTGCCCTCGCCGCGCAGCAGGACGGCCTTCACCGCCGGATCGCGGTCGAACTCGCGCCAGATGTCGGCGAGTTCGCCGTGCGCGGCATCGCTGACCGCGTTGAGGTGCGGCGCGTCCAGGACGAGTTCGATGACGCCGTCCTCGTCCGGCCCGTCGACCCGCAGGTTCTCGAACTGCGCATAGCGGCTCATTCAGCTTCCCTCCGTCGTCCGGAACACCTGCGCCACCATGCCATCGGTGCGGACGCCGCCGCCAGATCAGGCGCCTTCCTCGTCCAGTTCGACGGCGAGGCTGGTGCTCGGGCCGGACGGGCCGAGCAGGTCGAGCGCGACCGAACGGGTGCTGGGGCTGACCCGCAGTTGCGCGGGCTGGCCGCAGAACAGCGGCGCCTGGTTGCGGTGGCTGATCCGGCGGACCCGCGAGGCAGGGGAGTCGAGGCGCAGCACCTCGGCCAGCGCGAGCGACATCAGCGGCCCGTGCACGACCAGGCCGGGATAGCCCTCGACCCGGGTCGCGTACGGCCAGTCGTAGTGGATGCGGTGTGCGTTCGCGGTGGCCGCGGAAAACCGCATGAGCAGCGTCGGATCGGTGACGAATTCCCAGGTTTGCCCGTCGGTCCGGCGAAACGGCGACCCCGCCGGTTCCAATGCGGCGGCGGTTTCCGGCACCGAGGGCGAAGAGGACGGCCCGACTTCGCGGTGGAGCATGTCCTGGCGCTCCTCGACGTACGGCGTTCCGTCCATTCCGGACAGTTCCGTGCGCACCTGGACGATCACCAATTTCCCGGATCGGCCGGATTTTTCGGTGACAGAGTCCACAATGGAGCGTCGGCGCACTGTCTCGCCGACCTTCGGCGTCCGGTGGACGACGACCTCGCCGCCGGCGAACATGCGCCGCGGCAGGTCCACCGGCGGCAGGAAATCGTCGCGCACAGGATGACCGTCGAGGCCGATCCGCGACGACACCGGCCAGCGCGGGAGCGCGACCCAATGCCACAGCGGCGGCAGCTCGTCGCCTTCGCGCGGCGCGGGGAGTCCGTTGTCGAACAGCGCGGCCAACGCGGCGACCGGACCGGGTTCGACGACTTCTTCGGTGGTGCGGTCGTACGGTTCCCAGGCTTCCGGTTCGGACATGGGTTCCTCGGATCCTGTCTCGGGCGGGGCCGTCGGCTGAACACGTTATCAGGAATGCCGCGGGCAACCCGCTCGAACAGCAGGGACGAGGAGGCGTCGAGCAGAAGGGCTTATGTAATACTTTATCCGGAAGACGTTCGCCGGAGGGGGAGGCTGAGGCGATGCCCGACACCACGGGCGCGGGACAGCGCCGCGGCGGCCCGGCGAACCTGAAAGCGCTGGCCGCGCACGAGATCCGGCGACGCGTCTTCTCCGGGCAGCTGCGCGCCGGGGAGAAGATCGACCAGGAGGCGCTGGCGGACGAGCTCGGCATCAGCAAGCTGCCGATCCGGGAAGCGCTGATCACGCTCGACCACGAGGGCGTGGTGGAGCACATCGCCCGGCGAGGCGCGTTCGTGGCGCGGATGACGCGCGACGACATCCGCGACCATTACCGCGTGTTCGGCCTCGTGTCCGGTCTGGCCGCCGAGCGGGCGGCGAAGAACCTGTCGCCGGAAAGCTTGCAGGCCTTGCACGATCTCGCGGACCGGATGGAGTCCGGAGTGGACCGGGCCGAACAGGAACGGCTGAACTTCGAGTTCCACCGCAGGATCAACTACGCCGCCGATTCCCGCCGGCTGGTCTCGATCCTGGGCATCCTGGCGAAAACGGTGTCGCATGGGTTCTACGAGGCGCACGAGGACTGGCCCGGCAAGGCGCACGAAGACCACCGGAAGATCCTCAACGCGCTCAGCGCTCGCTCGGCATCGCGGGCACGGTCCATTGTGGAGAAGCACTTCTCGGACGGCGGCGAGCGCGCGGTCGCTTTGCTGGAACGCCAAGGATTCTGGGACAGCTGACCCCGGGTGTCAGCGTCGCTTGAGCAGCTGTGCCAAGTGGACACCACGCACGCCGGCCAGCTGATCGGCTTGGGTGCGGCAGGAGAAACCGTCGGCGAGGAACACGGCGTCCGGGTTTTCGCGAAGCGCCGGAAGCAGCGCATTCTCCGCGACGGCAACGGAAACGTCGTAGTGGCCGCGTTCCATGCCGAAGTTCCCGGCCAGACCGCAGCATCCGGCGAGAGTGCGCAGTTCCGCGCCGGTCGCCGTGAGCAGGGCTCGGTCGGCCTCGAAGCCCATCACTGAGTGGTGGTGGCAATGCGGCTGCGCGACCACTGTGACGCCGGACAGATCAGGCGCTTGCCAGCCTTCTGTCTTGGCGAGAAGTTCGGCGAGCGTCGTGACCGCGCCGGAAACCGTTGCGGCGTCCGGATCGTCGGGGAACAAGTCGAGCAGATCGGACCGCAGGACGGCGGTGCATGACGGTTCGATGCCGACGATCGGCAGCCCGGCCTGCGCGTACGGGCGCAGCGTGTGCACGAGGTCGCGGAGCTTCCGACGGGCAGTGTCGAGTTGGCCGGTGGTGATCCAGGTCAGCCCGCAACACGGACGCCGCGGCGGGACGAGCACACGGTATCCGGCATCGGCGAGCACCGCCGCGACGGATTCGGCGACCTCGGTGTCCATGCCGTCCGAGAAGGAATCCGCCCACAGCACCACTTCCGGCCCCTGCTCGCGGATCCTGCGCCGGGATCGGGTGAACGAACGACGGGCGAACCGCGGTGCGCGACGTCGCGTGTCCACTCCGGACAGTGCTAACAGGACCTTCTCGACGGGCCGGATCGACATCAGGGCGTTCACGACGAGCGGGCCGAGCACGGGGATTCGGTGCAGCAGGCGGATCCAGTCCGGCAACCGGCCCAGGGTGTAATGCGAGATTGGCCGGAGCCGGTTCCGGTATTTCCGGTGCAGGGCTTCGGATTTGTACTGCGCCAGGTCTACTCCGGCCGGGCAGTCGCTGCTGCATGCCTTGCACGACAGGCAAAGGTCGAGCGATTCGTGCACCGCGTCGTCCGACCATCCGGAGACCAGCGAACCGTTCGCGACCTCCTGCAAGACCCGGGCACGACCGCGCGTGCTGTCCTTTTCGTCGCGAGTGGCGAGATAAGACGGACACATGAAACCGCCGGCCGTCCGGTTGTCCGCACGGCATTTCCCGACTCCGACGCACCGGTGCACGGCGCGGGTGAAGTCGCCGCCGTCGTGCGCGAAGGAGAATCCGCCCGCGACGACCGGGAGCGGATGTGCTTGCGGGCGGCGGAGATCGGCGTCGAGCGGATGGGGCCGGACGACGACGCCCGGGTTGAGCAGATCGCCGGGATCGAAGAGATTCTTGACCGCGCCGAACAGTTCGATCGTTTCGGTCGAGTACATCTGCGGCAGCAGTTCGCCGCGCGCCCGGCCGTCGCCGTGTTCGCCGGAGAACGAGCCGCCGTAGCCGACGACCAGTTTCGCGGCGGCGGTCATGAACGCGCGGAACACCGACGGGTCGCGTTCGAGCGGCAGGCCGAGCCGGACGTGCACGCAGCCGTCGCCGAAGTGGCCGTAGGGGAGTCCTTCGAAGCCGAATTCGTCCAGGAGAGCGTCGAAATCCCGCAGGTACGCGCCGAGCCGTTCGGGCGGGACCGCGGCGTCCTCCCATCCGGGCCACGCCTGCTCGCCGGTCGGGGTCCGGCCAGCGAGCCCGGCTCCGTCCTCGCGGATCCGCCACATCGCGGCGGCGTCGGCACCTTGCGCCAGCACGACGTGGTCGAGCGCCTGGGAGTCTTTGACCAGACGCTCGGCGTTGTGTCGGGCCTCGGCTTCCGTCTCGCCGCCGACCTCGATCATCAGCCAGCCGGCGCCGTCCGGGAGCGCGGGCACGGCGCCGCGGTGGTTGCGCACCAGGTCGACCAGCCGCGCGTCGAGCCCTTCGACAGCCAGCGGCCGGTGCGGGAGCAGCCCGGGCACGACGTCGCCGGCGGTCGCCATGTCCGGGTAGCCGAGCACGACCAGTAGCCGCGCGGGGGAGATGTCGACGAGGTCGACGGTCGCTTCCAGCGTGACCGCCAGGGTGCCTTCGGTGCCGACCAGCGCGCGGGCGAGCGACCGGCCGTTCTCCGGCAGCAGGTGCTCGAGCGAGTAGCCGGACACCTGCCGACTGAACCGGCCGAACTCGGTGCGCAGCAGGCTGAGCCGGGTGTCGATCAGCTCGGTGAGGCCCGGCACCGCGCCGGAAGGGCCAGCGGTGAACTGGCGTCCGATGCCGTCGATCACGCTGAGTTCGCGAACGTTGTCCGCGGTCCGGCCGTACGCGATCGCGTGCGGACCGCAGGCGTTGTTGCCGATCATGCCGCCGAGCGTCGCGCGGGCGTGCGTGGACGGGTCGGGGCCGAAGCGCAGCCCGTGCGGGGCGGCGGCGCGCTGGAGATCGGCGAGGATCACGCCAGGCTGGACGACCGCGGTCCGCGCCCGGGGATCCAAGTCGACAATGCGGTTGAGATGCCGCGAAAAGTCGATCACCACGCCCGGCCCGATCGCGTTGCCCGCGACCGACGTGCCCCCGCCGCGACTGGTCAGCGGAACGCCGTGGCGGCGGGCTATTTCGAGAGTCGCGAGAACGTCGCCGGTGTCCCTCGGCATCACGACGACCTGCGGGACGACGCGGTAATTGGACGCGTCGGTGGAGTACTCGGCGCGGCGGCGGACGTCGGCGTGCACCTCGCCGCGCACGTTCGCGCGGAGGTCGGCGAGCAGGTCAGTTTCGGTGGGCATCCCAGTGCTGAATTTAGGTGTTTGAAACAGTGTCGTCAATCCGTACGCTGGCCCGATGACCTCGGGACGGAGGGGACCGCCGCCGGAACTGGCCCGGGTGCGGCGGGTGAGCGTGGTGGACTCGCTGGTCGAGGAGATGACCCGGAAAATCCTCGGCGGCGAATGGCCTCCCGGAACCGTCCTGCCATCGCTGCGTCACTTCGCCGCCTCGGCCGGGGTGTCGATGCTGACCGTCCGCGAAGCAGTCCGGACGTTGCAGGCGCGCGGCTGGGTCGAGACGCGCCAGGGGGTCGGCACGTTCGTGCTGGAACCCGAGAGCAGCAGTTTCGTGCCGTGGCAGCTGGGTGCTTCGGACGTAGCCGAGTACCGCGAGCTGGTGGAAGCCCGGGAGTCGATCGAAGCGACCATCATCGCACTGGCCGCCCGCCGCCGGACCGCCGCCGAGCTGGCGGTCTTGACGGATCTGGTCGACCGGATGGCGGCGGCGCTGACCGACCGTGACCGTTTCCTGGAAGCGGATGCCGAATTCCACGTCGCGCTGGCGGAGGCCGCGCACAACCGGATCCTGCTGCGCAGCATGCTCGCGATCCGCCTCCCGCTGCGCCGCCTGATGGCCGACCGGCTCCGCGAAGAACTCGCCGAACACGGCGATCTCACCCGGTCGTGGGAGGACCACCGGGCGATCGCGGAAGGCGTCCGGTCGGGCACGCCGGAGCCAGGACATACCGCACTGGCACGAATCGCCGCCCGCGCGCGGTCCTATGTGGACTCGACGCTGCCGGGTTTGCCTGCGCGCCGTCCGGGTAACCAGACTCGCGACGCCGGGAGGTGATCGAAATGGCCACGCACGTGGACGAAGAACTGTGGACGGAATTCCACCGGGTGGTGAACATGACCTCGCGAGAGCTGGCCGACTGGCTGCGCACCCGGGAGGCGGGCCCGGAAACCGAACCGCTGCCGGACCGCGCGGGCCCCGCGACCGGCCGGAAGGTGCTGTCGATCCTGGGCAAACGCAAGTCGGACGTGAACGACAACGACGTCGAGGTGATGCGCGACGTGGTGGACCGAGTGCACACCTCGCGCCGCGACGACCTGGAACCCGTAGCGGGGGACGCGGGGTGGCGGCAGGGGTTGATGTCGCTGGGGCACGACCCGGTGAAGCCGGTGCGGAGCTGATTTGGCTCCGCCGTTGAGGGGTTAGCGGTGCCGTGACCGTGTCTGCGGTACTGGGTTTCGCCGTCCGGGCTTCGGGGGGCCGCCCGGCGTTCGTCGGCTCGGGTGTCGGCGGCGATAGGCATCGGGGAGCGGTTCCCCTGAGTCGCTGCTTGGTGTGACTGCGCTGGGTCTTGAGCTGCTTGGTGTGACTGCGCGGCGTCTTGAGCTGTTTGGTGTGACTGCGCCCGGTCTTGAAGCGAGCGGCTTCGGCCAGGGAGCACGTGTCTGCCCTGCCCGGCGGCCCCGGCCCGCGAACCGCTCCGGCATCGGGAAATCCGGCACAGCACGCGTGAGCCCCTGGCCTCGGTGCGCCCCCGGGACGCACCGAGGCCTGGGGTTCTTCCCCTCGGCCAGTGGTTCGTGGTCAGCCGCCTGCCATGGCTCCGATGATGAGGAACGGTTCGGCTCCGGAGAGGACCGGGGCGGGCAGGGCGGTGTCCGGGGCGGTGTTCGACAGGTCTTCCTCGCAGGCGAAGAACCGCACGAACGCCCGGCGTTTGCCGGTGGTCGTGTCGCGGACCGTGCCGCGCAGTTGCGGGTACGCGTGTTCCAGTGCGTCCAGCAGGGCGTCTCGCGTCGGCGGGTCTTCCACCGGCAGCTGGATTTCGCCCTCGACCTTCGCCAGGCGGCGCAGGTGCGTGGGCAGCTTGACGCGCACGACGGTGGTCATCGCAGCGTTTGCACCTCGACTGAGCACACCGCGGGCAGGTCGCGCACGATCGGGGTCCAGCTGTCGCCCGCGTTGTTTGACGCGTAGACCTGTCCGCCGGTGGTGCCGAAGTAGATGCCTGCCTCGTCGCAGGTGTCGACGGCCATCGCGTCGCGCAGGATGTTCACGTAGCAGTTCTCCTGCGGCAGGCCCGCGGTGAGCGGTTCCCATTCGTTGCCGCCGGTGCGGCTGCGGTACACGCGCAGCTTGCCCTCCGGCGGGTAGTGCTCGGAATCGCTGTGGATCGGGACCACGTACACCGTTTCCGGTTCGTGCGGGTGCACTGCGATCGGGAAGCCGAAGTCGCTCGGCAGGTTGCCGCTGATCTCCCGCCAGTGTTCGCCCGCGTCGTCCGAGCGCATGACGTCCCAGTGTTTCTGCATGAACAGCACGTCCGGCCGGGACGGGTGCAGGGCGATCCGGTGCACGCAGTGCCCGACCTCGGCGTCCGGGTCCGGGATGCCGTCGGAGTGCAGGCCGCGGTTGATCGGCTGCCAGGTTTCGCCGCTGTCGTCGCTGCGGAACGCGCCCGCGGCGGAGATCGCGGCGAACATCCGCTTGGAGTTCTGCGGGTCGAGGATGATCGTGTGCAGGCACAGCCCGCCCGCGCCCGGCTGCCAGCCCGGTCCGGACGTGTGCTTGCGCAGCCCGGTGAGCTCGCGCCAGCTCTTCCCGCCGTCGGCGCTGCGGTACAGCGCTGCGTCCTGCGCGCCCGCGTACACCGTGTCCGGGTCGGTCAGCGACGGTTCCAGGTGCCAGATCCGCGTGAACTCCCACGGTTTCGGCGTTCCGTCGTACCAGAGGTGGTCGCCCGCCCCGCCCTCGTAGGCGAAGTCGTGGTCGACCTGGTTCCAGGTCTTCCCGCCGTCGTCGGAACGCTGGATCAGCTGACCGAACCACGACGTGGACTGCGACGCGTACAGCCGGTCGGGATCCGCGGGCGAGCCGGCGACGTGGTAGACCTCCCAGCCGCCGAAGTGCGGCCCGTCGACCTCCCAGCGCGTGCGGCCCTCGTCCGAGGTGAGGATGAACGCGCCCTTGCGGGTGCCGACCAATACTCGAACTCCAGGCATGCTTTCTCCCTGACAACGGCCCTGTGACCTGGTTCAACCTAATCTCGCCAGCCGCGCGCCGCGTCTCCATTCTTGCGCTCCCTCCGACGCCAGCGGGGGCAGCGCGACCAGCACCGGAGGCGACCACGAGGGCGCGACGTCGAGCCGGACGTCCTGGCGCAGCGGCACCGGCCCGGCCCGGATCCGCACCGGCCGGGCGGCCGAGCCGACCGCCTGCACGCTCGGTGCCAGCTGCGCGCGCGGATCGGCGGCTGACGGCAGCGCACAGGCCAGCAGCCGGTACGTGCCAGCGGGTACGTCGACGAGCGTGAACTCCAGATCCGGCCCTAGAAGCGAGCCGCTGACGGGCACGCCGCGCGCGGACGACGCGGCGAACAGCCCGACATAGACCGCCGGGGCTCCGTCGAGCGCGGCGACCGCCGCCGGACTCAGCAGCGCGCGGCCGGTGACGGCTCCGCCCGCGCAGTCCGGGCCCGCGACCCGCACCGGTTCCGGCGGGTGCTCGGCGAGGAGGCCGGGCAGCTGCCGGAACCGGTGCGGGCTCACCCCGACCGCCGCGGTGAACCTCGTGGTGAACGTGCCCGGCGCGGAGAACCCGACCTCGTGGCAGATGTCGACCACTTTTTCACCGGTGTCCAGCAGCAACTCCTTGGCGAGCTGGAACCGTTGCGCGGCAAGGAATTTCCCCGGCGGCAGGCCGATCTCCCGCTCGAACGCGCGCGCCAGGTGGAACGGGCTGTAGCGGACGTGGTCGGCCACGTCCTCGAGCGTGAGCTGCCGGGTGCGTCCGGCAGCCAGGAACCTCGCAGCCTCCAGCACGGCGTCCCGCATGTGCACACCTCCTCGGATGTGCCCGCCATGGTAATTCCGGGGACCGACAATTCCGGGGCGTCCGCCATCGGCGGGACCGAGGACGTGGACAGGTGACGCGGGCGAGCGCGGAACCGTGGGGAATTCGCTGCGGCGACGGGCGGCTTACAGTTCCCCGACAGTGGTCATCCGGCGAGAAAAGGGAGCCAGGTTTTCGCTGGTCACCCCCACATTGCGAGCTTTAGCTCGGATGTCCAACAGGGACCGGCCGCACAAGCTGCTCACTTCGCCGCGGCGCGGTTCGCATTGAAGCGCGCCTTCTTCTGCCGGTTCCCGCACGTGTTCATGTCGCACCACCTGCGGGTGCGGCTCTGGCTCGTGTCGAAGAACGCGGCCTGGCAGGTCGGCGAGGCGCACAAGGCGAGTTTGCCGTCCCGCTCACCCGAAATGATGCTGATCGCGTCGGCAGCGATCACTCCAAGAGCGTCCTCCACGGCGGTCGCCGGGTTGAGCTGCCAGCGCCGTTTGCCGTCCGGCGTCAGGACCGCCGACGCCTGGCCCTGCGCGCTTCGGGCATTGATGATTTCGACCGCGTCGGCGGGGAGCGGGTCCTGGAGCGCGGCCGCGGTCGCGGCGGCGTGAATCGACTCCCGCAGTTCCCGGGCGAGCTCGAGTTGCTCGTCGGTGCAGGACTCCACGGCGAGGCCGCTCACTGCCAGCCAATCGGCGAGCCGCTGCGGGACGGGAATGCGCTCGACGGACTCGCCGCGGCGCTCGGTCAGGGTCGCCGTGAAGCTGGTCGCGAGCACGGTGCCGAGGCGGAAGTCAGGGAACGCGGCAGGCATGGAACCAGCTTAGCCGGTTGCGCTCGGACGCGGGCGACTGCTAGAACCGTCTAAGCTGGTTCCAACGACCCGAGGAGGACTCATGACCGCTCTGACCAGCGAAGTAGCAGCATTCGAAGCCCGTGCGACCGACGCTGACCTCGACGATCTCCGGGCGCGGCTCGCCGCGGCGAGGCTTCCGGAGGCCGAGACAGTGCGCGGTTCCCGCCGCTGGGACCAGGGCGTTCCGCTCGCCGACCTGGTCGACCTCGTGCACTACTGGCGCACCGAGTACGACTGGCGCGCGTTCGAGGCGCGCCTCGAACGGATCGGCCAGTTCCGGACGGTCATCGACGGGCTGGGGATCCACTTCCTGCACCGCCGGTCCCCGCGCGCGGACGCCGTCCCGCTGATCTTGACGCACGGCTGGCCGGGCAGCGTCGCGGAGTTCGTCGACATCGTGGACGACCTGGCGGATCCCGAAGACGCCAGCGCGCCGGCGTTTCACGTCGTGGTCCCGTCCTTGCCCGGATACGGATACAGCGACAAACCGGCCACGACCGGATGGGGCACGGAAAAGATCGCCGCCGCGTGGGTGGAATTGATGGACCGGCTCGGATATCGCGAGTTTTTGGCCCACGGCGGCGACTGGGGCGGCAATATCACCACGGTTCTCGCCGGCCGGTTCCCGGAACGGGTTCTCGGCGTCCACACGCTGTTCGCGGAAGCCCCGCCCGGACTGCCGACGGACGGCCTGACCGCAGACGAGCGCCGGTGGACCGAGGAAACCCGCCAGTTCTGGCGGCGTCGCGGGGCGTACGCGAAACTCCAGGCGACCGGGGCGCAGACCATCGGGTACTCGCTCGTCGACTCGCCGGTCGGGCTGCTCGCCTGGCTTGTGGACAAATTCGCGGAATGGTCGGACACCGAGGACAGTCCGTTCGAGACGATTTCCCGGGATCGCGTTCTGGACGACGTCACCCTGTATTGGCTGACGCGCTCCGGGGCGTCGGCGGCCCGGATCTACTACGAGAGCCACAATTCGCTGGACCCAGAGCTTCGCGTGGACGTTCCGGCGGCGATCACCATGTACCCCCGCGACACGGAGAAGACCCCGCGTCCTTGGGCGCGGGAGCGGTTCCGGCAGATCGTCCGGTGGCGCGTGCCGGAACGCGGCGGGCATTTCCCGTCGCTGGAAGTGCCGGAGTACTTCGTCCGGGATCTGCGGGAGGGGCTCGCCGCCGTGCTGCGGGGGTGACAAATGGCAGGGGTCCGGCCCGGCGCCGGCTGGTGTGGTGAATCAGCGATTCCGATGCGAAGAGGAGAGCTGAATGCGAAAGACCATGCCGATCGCGCTTGCCGTCGCGGTGCTGGCGGGGGTGGTTTCGGCTGCCCCCGCTTCGGCCGGGCCGCAGTGGAGCGCCTGCCCGGGACAACCCGGCCTGCAGTGTTCGACCGTGACTGTTCCGCTGGACTACCGGCATCCGGACGGGCGGACGATCGACCTCGCGGTGTCCCGGCTGTCCGCGGCGAAGCCGGAGAAGCGGCGCGGGGTGCTGCTGGTCAACCCGGGCGGGCCGGGTCTCGCCGGGTCGCGCGTTCCTGCGCTGCTGCCGTTTCCGCAGGCGGTGCGAGACAGCTATGACATCGTCGGCTTCGATCCGCGCGGGATCGGTTCCAGTGCGGGGTTGACCTGCGGCCTGAACGACGCGGACAAGACGCTCGCGGCCAACCCGCCCTATCCGCACAACTCGGCGGACGTGGCGAAGTCGGCCGAGCTGGCGGAGCGGATCGCCAAGCAATGCACGAGTTCCGAGACTGCCGACCTGTTGCCGTTCATCACCACCGCGAACACGGCGCGGGACATGGACCGGATCCGGGAAGCCTTGGGGGAGGCGAAGATTTCCTATTACGGCGAGTCGTACGGCACGTACCTCGGCGCGGTGTACACGACGCTGTTCCCGGATCGCAGCGACCGGATCGTGCTGGACAGCAGCTTGCCGCCAGAGGGATACGACGTCGAGGCGTTGCGCGCGCAGGGCATGGGTTTCCAGCAGCGGTTCCCCGACTTCGCGAACTTCGCCGCGAAGCACGACCACGACTATCACCTGGGCACCACTCCGGCGGCGGTGACGAAGAAATACTACGAGCTGGCCGACCGGCTGGACCGCAAGCCTGAGTCCGGGTTCGACGGGACGGCGTTCCGCGGCTTCACGTCCGGGGAAATCCGGAACGACGCCGGTTTCCCTGAGCTGGCCACGTATTGGCATCTGCTCGACACGCATCAGCCGCTCCCCGGAGCCGCCGCGAAGGCGACCGGCGATCGCGGCAGCTTCCCCGTCGGGTACCTCGGGGTGATCTGCGGGGATTCGCAATGGCCGACGTCGGTGCGGACCTATCAGCGCAACGTCGAGATCGACCGAGCGCGGTATCCGATGTACGGCGCTTACGCCGCCAACATCCGGGCGTGTGCGTACTGGCCCGCGCCGGTGGAGCAGAAGGTGCGGATCACCGGCCAAGGACCGGCCGACGTGCTGATGGTGCAGAACCTGCGCGACCCGGCGACGCCGTTGCCCGGGGCGTTGCGCACGCGCTGGGCGTTCGGCGCCCGGGCCCGGATGGTCACCGCCGACCAGGGCGGACACGTCGCTTACGGTTCGGGCGCGAACAACTGCCTCAACGACACGACGACGGCGTACCTGGTCGGCGGGAACTTCCCGGCGCGGGACCGCTTCTGTCCCGCTGAGCCTTCCCCGGCTACTCGGCGCTGAAGATCGGCGCGAAGAACGCGGCCAGCTCGGCGGTAGCGGTGAGGGGAAGGACGTTCGCGACGTATTGGTCCGGCCGGACCACCACTACCGCACCGCCGGGCGAGATGCCGCGGTCGGTGAAGATGTCTTCGGACGCATAGACCTTCTCGTAGTCGATCAGCGAGAACGGACCGGTGCGGGGCAGGAAGATCTCCGGGGCCTCGCCGAGATCGACGTCCTCGTACGGCCGCGGGTAGATCACCTTCACGTCGAACCAGGCGTCGACGTCCAGGTTCTTCGGCGTGTGGGCCACGACCGGGGAGTCCGGGGAATTCCCCAGCCAGTCGGCGAAATCCGCCACCGGAGCGGCGGGTCCGAAGACGTAGACGCGCCACCGGCCGTCGGCCTGGGCGTGGTGTCCTAAGTGGACCGTGTTCGCGTCGCACACACGCGTGACGAGTGCCGACTTGAACCGTTTGCCGATCGGGAACCCGGTCGCCAGGTCCTGGTGCTCCGGCGAGGCGATGAGCACCGAGGGCTGGTAGCGCGTCATGAAACCGGACGGGAACTCGAAGGTCTTCACGTAGAACTCTTCCAGCTCCGCCGGATCGGCCAGGTCCTCCGGCCGGGCCGCCATGAGGGTCGACCATTCCTTGTCGAAGTCGATGAGGTTTTTCGCGATCAGCTGGCGTTCCGCGGAATAGGTGGCCAGCAGCGAAGCGGGACCGCGGCCGTCGAGCACGTGGCCCAGTTTCCAGCCGATGTTGAACCCGTCCTGCATCGAGACGTTCATGCCCTGCCCGGCTTTCGCGCTGTGCGTGTGGCAGGCGTCGCCGGTGATGAAGACGCGCGGGAGCCGGGTGTCGCCGACGGGAACGTCGTCGAATTTGTCGGTGAGGCGATGGCCGACCTCGTACACGCTGTGCCAGGCCACGTTCTTGACGTCCACAGTGTACGGACTCATGATCGCGTTGGCGCGCGCGATGATCTGGTCGATCGTCGTCTTCCGCACGGCGCCGTGGTCGTCCTCGGACACCTCGCCCAGATCGACATACATCCGGAACAATGTGCCGCCCTCGCGCGGGATCAGCAGGATATTGCCGCCGTCGTGGGACTGGATGGCGCATTTCGTGCGGATGTCCGGGAAATCGGTGACGGCGAGGACGTCCATCACGCCCCACGCGTGCAGCGCTTGGTCGCCGACGAGTTGCCGGCCGATCGATTCGCGCACCGCGCTGCGGGCGCCGTCGCAGCCGACCACGTATTTGGCCCGGACCACGCGATCCTCGCCGGTGCGCGGGCCGGCGGTGTGCCGCAGCGTGACGGTAACCGGGTATTCGTCGCCCTCGGTAATGGTGAGCGACTGGAATTCCAGGCCGAAATCGGGCGTCATCCGGCTCGGCGAATGGGCCATGTACTCGGCGAAATAGTCCTGCACCCGGGCCTGGTTGACGATGAGGTGCGGGAATTCGCTGATCCCGGTGGGGTCGTCGGGCACGCGCGACGAGCGGACGATGCGCTTCGGATCGGCGGGATCGGGCTTCCAGAACGACATCGTGGTGATCCGGTACGCCTCCTCGACGATCCGGTTCGCGAAACCGAAGGCCTGGAACGTCTCGACGCTGCGCGCCTGGATCCCGTCCGCCTGCCCGACCTCGAGCCGTCCGCCGCGGCGTTCGACGATGCGCGTGGTGACGTGCGGGAACCGGGACAGCTGCGCGGCGGTGATCATGCCCGCGGGGCCGGTGCCCACGATCAGCACGTCGACCTCGTCCGGCAGTTCCGCGGGCCGGTCGATTCCGGTTCCGGCGGCGGGCAGGACGCGCGGTTCGCCGGAAACGTAGCCGTGGTGGTGGAACTGCATGGATTTCCTCACCTCACTGTGAGCACCAGAGGGGACCGTGTTCGATAATAGAACTCGTTGTTCAATTATTGAGTACAACGATGCTAAGGTGGGCCGCGCCGGTGCACAAGACCCCGCGGGGAAGGACCGAGTCGTGACGGAAGCCAAGCAAGCGGCCGGGTCGCAGACGTTGTCGCGCGGGCTCACCGCGCTCGAAGTGCTCGCCGAGGCCGACGCGCCGCTGTCGATCGGCGAGCTGGCCTCGCGGCTCGGGCTGCACCGGTCGATCACCTACCGCATCGTGCGCACGCTCGAGGACCACGGGCTGGTCGTGCGCGGCGCGAACGGCGAACTGGAGCTGGGGGCGCGGCTGGCGGCGTTGGCGCGCAACGTTTCCCGCGATCTTCAGTCGACCGCGCTGCCCGAGCTGACCGTGCTCGCGAACGAACTCGGCATGACGGCGTTCCTCGCGACGCTCGACGGCGAGGATTCCGTGGTCACGCTGGCCAGCGTCGAACCGCGGCAGGCGACGGCGGCGGTGGCGCAGCGCCCGGGCAGCCGGCACCCGATCACCGACGGCGCGCCGGGTCGCGCGATCCTGCAGCAGCTGCGCGGCGGGACAGCGCCGTACGAAACCAGTCATGACGAGGTGATTCCCGGGCTGTCGTCGATCGCGGTGCCGCTCGCGGTGCCCGGGCAGCATCCGGCCGCGCTCGCGGTGGTGTACCTGACCGGTCCGGCGGACATCGGCGCGATCGGGGAGCGGCTGGCACGGGCGGCGCGGGTGATCCGGGCCGAACTGCATCCGTAACTCGCAATGGACGCGGTGGACAGCGGCCGGGCGAGGGAAGCACGATGGCGTCCGTGGTACAGACGACGCGCTTCGCCCGCTTCCCGCTCGGACATTTCCCGACCCCGCTCGAACCGCTGGACCGGCTCACCGCGCGATTGCGCGAACGCCACCGGGACGTACCGGACCTCTGGATCAAACGCGACGACTGCACCGGTTTGGCGACCGGTGGCAACAAAACGCGCAAGCTGGAATTCCTCGTCGGCGACGCGCTCGCGCAGGGCGCCGACACGCTGATCACCCAGGGCGCGACGCAGTCCAACCACGCCCGGCAGACCGCCGCGGCCGCCGCGCGCGCCGGACTGGCCTGCAAACTGCTGCTGGAACAGCGGCAGGTGCGCGACGAGGAGTACGAGAACTCCGGCAATGTGTTCCTCGACGAACTGCTCGGTGCGGACATCGTGGACCGGGTACCGGCCGGAACTGATATGTCAGCGGCGATGGAAGACGTGGCAGCGAAACTGCGCGCGGAGGGACGGCGGCCGTACGTGATCCCGGGCGGCGGGTCGAATCCGATCGGCGCCCTCGGATACGTCCAGTGTGCGCTGGAGCTGGACGCCGCGCCGGTCCCGGTCGACTGGGTCGTGCACGCGACCGGCAGCACCGGCACGCAGGCCGGGCTCGTCGCCGGATTGCGCGCGGTGCACAGCCCGGCGCGGGTGCTCGGCGTCAGCGTGCGGCAGCCGGAAGCCCGGCAGATCGACGCGGTGCACGGGCTGGCCGTCCGGACGGCGGAGCTGCTCGGGACCGAGGTTTCCCGCGACGACGTGCTGGTGGACGACCGCTGGGTCGGCGAGGGCTACGGCGTGCCGACCCCGTCCATGGTCGACGCGGTGCGGCTGCTCGCCGAGACCGAAGGGATCCTGCTGGACCCGGTGTACTCCGGAAAGGGCTTCGCCGGTCTGCTCGGCGGGATCGCGGAAGGCCGGTTCGCCGCGGACGACCGCGTCGTCTTCGTGCACACCGGCGGCGTCGCCGGGCTGTTCGGCTACCGGTCCGCGTTCCAGTGATCGCGGGCGTCCTCGGCGGCATGGGTCCCGCGGCGACCGCGGAGTTCTACGCGAAGCTCATCGCGCGTACGGTCGCGGAGCGCGACCAGGACCACCTTCGGGTGGCGATCTGGGCCGACCCGACGGTGCCGGACCGGGTCGCCGCGGTGCTCGACGGGAGCACCGACCCGTATCCGGCTTTGCTTGCCGGGGCGGAAAAACTGCGCGATCTCGGCGCGTCCGTGATCGCCATGCCCTGTCACACCGCGCATTTCTTCCTGCCCCGGCTGGCCGCGGACAGCGGAGTGCCGTTCGTGGACTTGGTCGCGGAAACGGCGGACTTCCTCGCCGGACGGACGGGTCCGGTCGGCCTGCTCGGCACTCGCGGGACGATCGCCGCCGGGCTGTACCAACGGCGAGTGCCCGAGGTCGAATGGGTGGTGCCGTCCGAGGCAGGGCAGCGGGAAGTCGACGCAGCGGTGGCGGCGGTGAAACGCGGCGACTTAACCGGTGGAGCGGCACATTTCGACCGGGCGCTGGCGGAGGTCGACGTGCCGTTGTCGGTGCTGGCGTGCACCGAACTCCCGCTGGTGGCGGGAAACGCGACCGGGGTGCTGGACCCGACAGACCTGCTCGCCGACGCGGTGATCCGCCACTGCGGTGGAAAACCGGTCGACGTCCGGCCGTCCGCCTGACAGAGTCCGGTCATGACCGATCTGCTGACCGCCGCGGACGTGCTGCTCATGCAGGAACTCGCGCAGCGGGTCACTGCCGTGCGCCCGGAACTCGTCAACAGCGACGCCTCCTACGGCGAGCTGGCCTGGAACTGGGGCAGAGGGTATGCCGCACAAGGCGCGAGCTGGGTCCGCCGGCTGTGGTTCGCCGGCGACGACCTCGTCGCGTGGGGCTGGGCGCAACTGCCCCGGAGCGTGCGGCTGAACGACGGCTCGGTCAAAGACGTCACCGGTGCTTACCTGGCATATCAGGTCCATCCCGACCACGCCGGGCTGGTCGACGACGTGATCGACTGGTTCGACGCCACCGCGGACGGCCTCGAGCGCACCGTGCTCCCGGGCGCGGCCGACAAGTTCGGCCTGGAACGCTGGACGGCGCACGGCTACGGGCCCGATCCGGACGGCCTCGGCGACACCGGATCCTGGACGCAGCTGAACGAACGCGACCTCGAGGTGCTCGAAACGCCGGTGCTGCCGGACGGATTCCGCTTCCGCACCGCCGCCGAAGCCGGGCCGGAGGCGGCTGTGCGGGCGCATGTGGACGCGTGGGGCGTGACCGCGTACACGCTGGAAGGCTACGAGGGCGTCCGCGCGACCCCAGCGTATCGCGGTGACCTGCATGTCCTGGTCGAAGCGCCGGACGGGACGATGGCGGCGTCCACGATCATGTGGCTGGACGAGGCGAACAAGACCGTCGAGTTCGAGCCGGTCGGCGCCCATCCGGACTACCGGCGGCGGGGACTGGGCCGAGCGATGCTGCTGCACGGCATGGACCGCGCGCGGGCAGCCGGAGCTGCCCACGCGACGGTTGCTTGTCTTGGCGCGCCTGGACATCCGTCGGCGCGGGAGCTGTATTACGGCGTCGGGTTCCGCGAAGTGTGCCGGGACGTGCCGCTGCTCAAGCCCGCGTGAGCGGGGGCTGGCCCATCCGCAGCGCGCCGAACTTCGCGGACGTCCGGACCGCGTCGAAGCCGTAGCTGATCATCTCGGTCTCGTACTCCCGCAGCGCGGGGAGGAGGTCGGTCTCGGTGAGCTTCCTGGCGAGCAGTTCGGCGTCGCGCAGGGCGGTGTTCGCGCCGACGCCGACCGCAGGGCTCATCGCGTGGATCGCGTCGCCGAGCAGGGTCACCGACGTGATCGGCCACGGCTCGACCGGCACGCTGGTGCGCATGAAGATCGGGAACAGCGTCTCGGGATCGGCGAGGGCCAGCAGTTCGCTGGCTTTCGGATTCCACTTGCGGGCCAACGAAACCGTCATGTCCCGCAACTCGCGCCCGGTCGCGGCGCGGAGTTCGTCGTCGGAGCACGGCAGCAGTTCGGTGCGCGCGGCGAACAGGCACATCACGTAGTCGCTGGTGTCGGTGAGCCCTGGCAGCGACGGCGGACGCCGGGAGTGGACCGGGGCGATGCCGATGTGCTGGTGGTCCGGGCCGAAGAGCCCGCGGTAGATCCCGAACCACTCGTCGGGGATCAGTTCGGCGGTCTCGCGGGTGAGCGGGAAGCGGCCGTACATGATGCGCACGCCGGTGTCCATGACGCGGGCGTGCGGCAGGTATTGGCGTCGGATAACCGAATTCACGCCGTCGGCGGCGACCAAGACGTCCGCTGAAGCGGTGGATCCGTCGGCGAACGTCGCGGTGACGGTGTCGTCCAGGCGGTAGCCGGTGCATTCGCGGCCGAACTCGACGACGTCGTCCAGCCCGTGCAGAAGGATCTCGCGCAATGTGCGCCGGTTGATCGAGACATTGCGTTCGACCGGTTCCTCCGGCGGCGTCCCGGTGAGGTAATTGGTACGCGACGGCGTCGAACTGGCATCCCAGATCGCCCGGCTGAGAGGGGCAGGAAGCAGCCGGTCCAGCGCGTCGAGGCCGTGCGGGTCGAGCCGCAGGCGGTACCCCTGCAACCGGCCGGCCGCTGAGATGTCACGTTCGCGGACTGTCACAGCGATCCCAGCGCGGTGCAATCCCTGCGCGAGCGCGAGCCCGCCGATGCCGCCGCCGATGATCAGGACACGAAGTTTTCCGGGCACAGCGAATTCCCCTTCTGAGTACGGAACGAGGGGACGTGCTGGACGCACCGGAAAGGTGCGGGTACGAGCGCGGCGCGCCGCCCGGACTACCTACCGGGCCGTGGCTTTCGACGTCCTGGGTCACCCTAGCTTTTTCCGGAAGCGGATTGTCAAGGACGGATTTCCGCCTAGGCTGGGCTCATGTGCGCACCGGGGCCGGAGATCCGCGGGACGCGGGTGGAACTGCTGACCGCCCCGGACTGCCCGAACGCCGAAGCGGCCCGGTCGCTGGTGGCCGAGTGCCTCGCCGAGAGCGGCCTCGACGCGGCGGTCGTCGAACGCGTCGGCAGCTACCGTTCGCCGACGATCCTGGTCGACGGGGTCGACGTGATGGGCACGCCTGGGCCGGTGGCAGGGGACGCCTGCCGTCTTGACGTGCCGACGCGGGAGCGGATGCTCGCCGCGTTGGCGGCTGTAAAAGCCTGACCGGAAGCCGTTGCAGCTCGCTAGTTGTCTTCGGGGCACCCTTCGCTCTGGTTCACATTACAGATGTAATGTACGCTCGCCCGGACGAAGCCGAGGAGGTGCGGATGAGCCGGTCCGGAACCGCGGACGACCCGACCGGGACGAAGCTCGCCCTGCGGCGGGCGGCGGTCGGCGTGGTCGCTTCCGACGGGCTGCGCGGCCTCACCTACCGTGCGGTCGCGCGGGCGGCGGGCTGCACCACCGGCGCGGTCCAGCACCACTTCTCCTCGATCGACGACCTCCTCCAGTCCTCTTTGGACCTGGTGCTGGAGGAGAGCGCGGAGAACGGCCTGATCGGCGCCCGCACCGGCGTCTACGCGGACGGTCCCGAGGTGCGCCAGCGGTTCCGGGACAGCGCGGACCTGCAAGTGTTCCAGTACCAGCTGGTCGTGGAAGCGGCGCGGCGGCCCGAACTGCGGCCGGTCGTGCGGCGGCTCTACGACGGCTATCTCGCCGCGGTCGGCAAGGAACTGTCGGCCGACGGCGGGCTGGCCCAGCTCGTGTTCTACGCCCTCGACGGAATGTTCCTGCACCAGGCGGCGGATCCGGACGTCGATCCGGGCCCGGCGCTCGAAGCCCTGCGCGGCCTGCTCGCGGCCGCGCGTTAACCGAACCCCGACTCCCGCTCCGGCCGCGCTCGACGCCGCCGGGGTCGAAGTGTTGCCGGATACCATTGCGCCGCAAGAACTTCCCACTGTCCTATCCGGAATTTCCTCGTCGCTCAGGTGTTGACTTAATCAACACCTAGGGGTCAGACTCGGCGCATCCCCGAAGCCGCCGAACCGAAAGGCGTACCCGATGCCCGACACCGCCGCCGCGACCTTGCTGATCGACGGCCGCTGGCATTCCGCCCCGGCGACGTTCGACGTCGTCGACCCCGCGAGCCTCGCCGTCCTCGGCCAGGCCGCCGACGCGGGGCCCGAGCAGGCGCGGGACGCACTGGCCGCGGCCGCGCGCGCCGCCCGCGGCTGGGCGGACACCGATCCGGAGACCCGCAGCGGCCATCTGCGCGCCGCGGCCGCCGGAATCCGCGCCCGGCAAGGAGAACTGGCCGCGTTGCTGAGCCGCGAGAACGGGAAACCGCTCGCCGAGGCGAACGGCGAACTGGCCGGGGCCGCCCGGATGCTGGAGTGGGCTGCGGAGGAGGGCCGCCGCGCGTACGGGCGGGTCACCCCGGCGAACGCGGCCGGTCCCGGGCTCGTCCTGCGCTCGCCGGTCGGCCCGGTGCTCGCGATCACGCCGTGGAACTTCCCGGCCAGCATGCTGATCCGCAAGGTCGGGCTCGCGCTCGCGGCGGGCTGTCCGGTGATCGCGAAACCGGCCGAGCAGACCCCGCTGATCGCCACCGCGCTGCTGGAAATCGTGCAGGACACCGGTTTGCCCGCCGGGGTGCTGCAGTCGCTGACCACCACGCGGCCCGCGGAACTCGTCGGAGAATTGCTGGCCGACCGGCGGCTGCGCAAGGTCAGCTTCACCGGTTCCACCGAGGTCGGACTGGGCCTGCTGCGCCAGACCGGCGACATCCTCCGCCGCACGTCGCTCGAAATGGGCGGGCACTCGCCGGCGATCGTGTTCGAGGATGCCGACCTCGAAGCGGCCGCGGCGGGCGTCGTCACCGGGAAGTTCTTCAACGCCGGGCAAAGCTGCACCGCGGTGAACCGGCTGTACGTCCACGAAAGCGTCCGCGACGACCTGCTTTCCTTGATCGAAAAGAAAACCGCCGCGCTGAAGGTCGGCCGAGGCGACGCTGAAGGCACCCACGTCGGTCCGCTGATCGACGAGGCCGGGCTGGCGAAGGTGGAGAACCAGGTCGCGGACGCGGTCGGCAAGGGCGCGCGCGTGCTCATCGGCGGCAACCGGTGGACGGATCCCGCGCTGCCGGGCCATTTCTTCGAGCCCACCGTGCTGGACGGCGTCACCCCGGACATGCTCATCAGCCGCGAGGAAACGTTCGGCCCGGTGCTCGCGGTGTCGGCCTTCCGCACCGACGACGAGGCCGTCGAACTCGCCAACTCCACCGATTACGGCCTCGCCGCCTACGTGTTCGGCACTGATCTGCGCCGCATCTGGCGCATGCTCGACCGGCTCGATTTCGGCGTGTTCGGCGTCAACGACCCGGCACCGGTGCGTCCGGAACTTCCCTTCGGCGGCCAGAAGAACTCCGGCCAGGAACGCGAAGGCGGGGCCGAAGGCATCGACGCCTACACCGAGACCAAAGCCGTCGCTCTGCGGTTCTGAACCGCTCCCCGAAAGGAATCCGCATTGACCACCGCTGACCTCGCCGCTGCCGACCAGCGCACCCTCATCCACCCGCACACCGTCATCGGCGACCCCGCCGAACCGCTCGTCCTCGACCGCGGCGAAGGCGCGCTGCTCTGGGACACCGAAGGCAACCAGTACATCGACGGCACCTGCGGCCTGTGGCAGTGCCCGGTCGGCCACGGCCGCGCCGAACTCGCCGACGTCGCCGCCGAGCAGATCCGCAAGCTGGAGTTCTACTCGTCCTTCGGCGACTACTCCAACGCCCCGTCGATCCGCCTCGCCGAACGTCTCCTTTCGCTCGCCCCGGCGGGTCTGGAACGCGTTTTCCTCACCAACGGCGGTTCGGAAGGCAACGAAACCGCGATCAAGCTCGCCCGCCTCGCCTTCCATCACGCCGGTTCGCCCGAGCGCACGGTGGTGCTGGCGCGGCACGGCGGTTACCACGGCATGGGCGGCGCCTCGCTGGCCGCGACCGGCATCGAAGGCCTGCGCGCCGGGTACGGTCCGCTGCTGCCGGACGTCGAATGGCTCGGCAAACCGCACGGCATCGAGCACGGTCCCAACGCGACAGACATCCTCGCGGCCGAGCTGGAGAAGCGGATCGAGGAGATCGGTCCACATCGGATCGCCGCGTTCATCGGGGAACCAGTGCTCGGCGTCGGCGGGATGGTGCCGCCGCCGGAGGGTTACTGGCCGCGCGTGCAGGAAGTGTTGCGGCGACACGGGATTCTGCTGATCGTGGACGAGATCGTCACCGCGTTCGGCCGCACCGGGCACTGGTTCGGCAGCGAGCACTTCGGCATCGAGCCGGACATGATCGTCACCGCGAAGGGACTCACCAGCGGGTACATTCCGATGGGTGCGGTCCTCATTGGACGGAGGGTGCTGGAGCTCGCCGAAGGCGCGACCTTCCTGCACGGCTTCACCTACAACGGCCACCCGGTCGGTTCGGCGGTCGCGCTGGCGAACCTTGACCTGATCGAAAAGGAGAACCTGCTCGAACGCGCCACCGTCCTCGGCGCCCGGCTGCGCGAGCGGCTCGACCCGCTCGCCGAGCTGCCGCACGTGCGCGAGGTCCGCGGGGTCGGCCTGATGCTCGGCATCGAGTTCGCGGACCGGCCCACCGCGCCGGTGCAGGCGGGCTGCCGCGCGGACGGCGTCGTGGTCCGCGCGTCCGGGACCAGCATCGTGCTGTCGCCGCCGCTGGTGATCACCGAGGACCAGATCGACACTTTGGCCGACGTGCTGTGCAAGCACGTCGCCGCCGCGGCGAGCTGAACGGAGGAGCCATGAGACGCCGGATACCGACGCTGTTGTCCGCCGCGCTTCTGCTCACCACCGCCGGCTGCGCGATTTCCGAGGGCGGGCCGAACTCGCTCGTGTTCGTTTCCTACGGCCAAGGCGCGTACCAGGCGGGCCAGCGCGCCGCGTGGCTCGACCCGTACGAGAAGCAGACCGGGACGACGGTCACCCTCGACGGCCCGTCGAGCAACGCCAAGCTCAAGGCGATGGTCGAGGCGGGGAAGGTGACCTGGGACGTCGTCGACACCGACGCGTCCGCTGCCGCCGCGGTGTGCGGGAGCCTGCTCGAACCCGTCGACATGGGCGCGCAGGCGTCCGGGTTCCCGGAGGGCTCGCTCACCGACTGCGGGGTGCCGGACGCGTTCTTCGGCATGATGCTGATGTACGACTCGAAGGTCTACGGCAAGCATCCGCCGACGAAACTCGCGGATTTCTTCGACCCGAAGCAGTTCCCCGGACGCCGCATCATCTACGGCGGCGACCCGAGCGTCGGCACCATCGAGGCGGCGCTGCTGGCCGACGGAGTGCCGCGGGACAAGCTGTATCCGCTGGACATGCGCCGCGCGCTGCGGATGTACGACCGGATCCGGCCGCAGTTGGCCATCAGCAGCACGTACGGCGACCAGCAGCAGCGCATGGCCGGCGGGCAGGCGGACATGGCGCTGATCGTCAGCGCACGGGCGTTCTCGCTGCTCAAGGCCGGTGCGACGAACTGGAAAGTGGTGCCTGACATCCCAGTTCCGGTGACCTGGGATGTCCTGGTGGTGCCGAAGGGGACGGCACGCGCCGAGGAGGCGAAGAAGCTCATCCGCTTCGCCTCGCAACCGGCGCAAGCGGCGGACTTCGCCGCGCGGGCGGGCGTGGGACCGGCCAACACGGCCGCCCCCGCCGCCCGTTCGGAGATCGGCCGCCAGCTCGACATCTGGGGCGAGGGCAAGGAGGACTTGCGAGTGCTCAGCAACGTGCGCTATTGGGCGGCGAACCGGCCCGAGCTGGTGAAGGCGTGGTCGGATTGGACGACCGGATGACCGCCGTGGCGACCCGCGTCCCGGCCGTGCCGAGGGCCGGGCGCGAAAAACGGCGGACCTCGTGGCTGCTGCTCCCCGCCGCGGCGGTGGTGCTGGTGTTCTTCTTCTATCCGCTCGCCGTGATCCTGTGGCGGAGCTTCACCGAACCGTCGTTCGGGGTCGGCAATTACCTGGCGGTGCTCGGCGACGAGGTGCAGATCCGGGTGCTGCTGCGGACTTTGCGGACCGCGCTGATCATCACGGTGGCGACGCTCGTCATCGCCTATCCCTACGCGTATGCGATGACGCTCGTCGGCCGTCGCGCCCGGTCGGTGCTGACGCTGCTGGTGCTGATGCCGTTCTGGACCAGCCTGATGGCGCGCAACTTCGCCTGGTACGTGCTCGAACAGCGCGGCGGCGTCATCGACCGGATGCTGTCGGCGATCGGTATCGACGGGGTCGTGCTGCTGGGTTCGGTGGCCGGCGTGACGGTCGCGATGGTGCAGGTGATGCTGCCGTTCATGGTGCTGCCGCTGCAAAGTTCGATGCTCAGCATCGACCGCAGCCTCCTGCACGCGGCGGGCAGCCTCGGCGCGCGGCGTCCGGTCGCCTTCCTGCGGGTCTACGTGCCGCTGTCGATGCCGGGCGTGCTGGCGGGGGTGTCGGTGGTGTTCATCATGTCGCTGGGCTTCTACATCACCCCGGCGCTGCTCGGCACGCCGCAGCAGGCGCTGGTCGCCCAGGTGATCGGCACCCAGGTCAACGACCTGCTGGACTTCGCGGGCGCCGGCGCGCTCGGGACGATCCTGCTGGTCGTCACGCTCGTGGTGCTCGCCGTGCTCAGCCGCGTGGCCGCGCCGCTGGGCACCAGTGCGGCTGGAGGTGCCGACCGTGGCTGACAATCCGTCCATCAGCAGGGCCGCCGCGGTGCGGCAGCGGAGCCTCGGCTGGGGCCTGCGCGTGTGGGTCGCGCTCGTCGCGTTCATGCTCGTCGCGCCGACGCTCGTGGTGATCCCGATGAGCTTCGGCGCGGGCTCGACGTTCGAGTTCCCGCCGAAGGACTGGTCGTGGCACTGGTACGCGGAGTTCTTCACCAGCAAGCAATGGCTGGCCGCGCTGGCGAATTCGGTCCAGGTCGGGGTGCTCGCCGCGGCGCTGGCGACCGTGCTCGGCGTGGCGGCCGCGCTGGCGCTCGACCGGATGCGGCGGGGGAGGGGCATCGTCCGGCAGCTGCTGATGGCTCCGATGATCCTGCCCGGCATCGTCGTGGCGGTCGCGATTTACGGCGTCTTCCTGCGCTGGCAGCTGAACGGCACGATGCTCGGTTTCGTGCTGGCGCACGCGGTGCTGGGGCTGCCGTTCGTGCTCACCTCGGTGCAGACCAGCCTCGCCGGATACGACCCGATCATGGAGAAGGCCGCGGCGAGCCTCGGCGCGCCGCGCTGGACGACGGTGCGCAAGGTCGTGCTCCCGATCATCGCGCCCGGCGTGCTGTCCGGTTTCGTGTTCGCCTTCGCCACGTCGTTCGACGAGGTCGTGGTCGCGCTGTTCCTGCAGACGCCCGCGATCAAGACGCTGCCGGTGAAAATGTACGAATCGATCGTGCTGGAAATCGACCCGACGATCGCCGCCGCGTCGAGCCTGATCGTCGTGTTCACCACCATCCTGCTGTTCGTCCCCGCCGTTCTGCGCCGAAAAGAGCAATCATGACTGACGGAATCGCGACCGCACACGTGACGAAGGCGTACCCCGGCGTCGACCGGCCTGCCGTGGACGACGTTTCGCTGCACATCGCCGACGGCGAGTTCATGACCTTCCTCGGCCCGTCCGGTTCGGGCAAGACGACCATGCTGTCGATGATCGCCGGATTCACCCCGCTCACGTCCGGATCGATCACTGTGGACGGTCAGGAGATCTCGCGGCTCAAACCGCACCGGCGGAACCTCGGGGTGGTTTTCCAGCAATACGCGCTTTTCCCGCACATGTCGGTGGCGCGCAATGTCGCGTTTGGACTGACGCAGCGCAAGGTGCCGAAGCCGGAGATCGCACGGCGGGTGGACGACGTGCTGGACCTAGTCGGATTGTCGGCGGTGCGGGATCGGTTGCCGCGCCAGCTTTCCGGCGGCCAGCAGCAGCGCGTCGCTCTGGCGCGAGCGGTGGTATACGAACCGCGCGCGTTGCTGATGGACGAGCCTTTGGGTGCGCTGGACAAGAAGCTGCGCGATCAGTTGCAGCGGGAAATCGCGCGCATGCACCGGGAATTGGGCATGACGTTCCTCTTCGTGACGCACGACCAGCAGGAGGCGCTGACGTTGTCGGACCGGATCGCGGTGTTCAACGACGGCCGGATCGAACAGGTCGGCACCCCGGAGGAATTGTACGAGCGGCCGGAGACGTTGTTCGTCGCGCAGTTCGTCGGGGAGTCCAATGCGTTGTCGCTGACGCCGGGGGAGGTGACGATCGTGCGGCCGGAAAGGTTGACCCTGCACACTTCCTCAGATCCTGTCCCGAGTGGACACCAGCGGGCGAGCGCGCAGGTGACCGACATCGTGTACGTCGGCGACCACACGCGGATTTGGCTGCGGTATTCCGACGGTGCGCGCGGGTGTGCGGTGCTGTCGGCCGGGGTCGCGCACGATCATCGGCCCGGGGACGAGGTGATCGCGGCCTGGCATCCGGAGCACCAGGCCGTGGTGCCGAGCGCCGACGTCCCGGAATTGGCGGCGGTATGACCGAGGATGTGCTGCTGCGCGGCGGAGTGGTCCGGACGTTCGATCCGGCAGTCGGGACCGTTTCCGCGGTGCTGGTGTCGGACGGCCGGATCGCCGCGGTCGGCGACGACGAGACGGTTTCCGCCGCGGCCGCGCCGGACGCGCGGGTCGTCGAACTGGCGGGCCGGACTGTCCTACCTGGACTGAACGACGCGCATTTGCACCTGGCTTTCCACGCCGCCGCCGGCCCGGAGTTCTGTGTGGACCTTTCGGCCGCGCCGGATCTTTCCGCGGTAGCCCGTGCGTTCGCGGGTGCGCCGCCGGGGGAGTGGATCGTCGGTCGCGGTTGGCGGGAAACGACGATCGCCGAATTCGCTGACGGCCGAGCGGTGCCGACCCGAGCCTGGCTCGACAGCGTGACTGGCTCGCAACCGACAGTGCTGCACCACGCGTCGTCCCACGAGGTGTGGGCGAACAGCTCGGCGCTCGCGCGGGCCGGGATCACCGCGGCGACACCGGATCCGGAAGCTGGGGAGATCGTGCGTGACGCCGCCGGCGAGCCGACCGGGGTGCTCGTGGAAAGCGCGCAGGAACTGGTCGCTTCGCTGGTGCCGAAGCCGAGCCGGTCCGTCCGGCTGGATTCGATCGTGCGCAGCATGGAACGGTTGAACGCCCTCGGGATGACGAGCGTGACCGATCCGATCGTCCCGCCGGACCTGTGGCAGGACTACCGGGACCTGCACGCCGCCGGCCGGCTGCGGATGCGGATCACCGCGCTGCTGCACTGGAACTGGCCGTCGCCGACGACGTCCGCCGCCTCTCTGGCAGAACTGCTGGACGAGACGGATTTCTCGGTCGGCGACGATCTGCTGCGGATCGGCGGCATCAAACTGTTCGCCGACGGCGTGCCGACGCACTGCACCGCGTGGATGCACTCGGCGTACCCGTCCGGCGGGCACGGAAGCCTGGTGACCTTCGGCCCCGACGACGACGCGCGCGTGCGTGAGCTGCACGAACTGATCCTGGCCGCCCACGTCCGGCGGGTGCGCGTGCAAGTCCACGTGACCGGGGACCGGGCCGCGGACGCGGTAGTCGACGCGATCGAAGCGGCCCAGGCCGTCGACCCCTGGCCGGAGGCACGGCACGCCCTGATCCACGGCACCTTCTTGTCCACCGCCGTGCTCTCCCGCCTGGCGCGGTCCGGAATCGGGGTCATCACCAGTTCGCTGATGCGGACCTACAGCGGCCCGTCCATGGTCCGCGTGCTGGGCGAGGAGCGGTGGGCCGACGCCTTCCCCGCGCGAGCCCTGCTGGACCACGGCGTGGCGGTCGCCGACAGCTCGGACGCCCCGGTGACCGTGCCGGACTGGCGCCGCGGCGTCGCGACCTTCACCGGTCTGCCCGGCCCGAACGCCTTCTCCATGGTGGCCGACCCGCTGACCAGGGAGGAGGCGCTGCGTCTGTGGACCACTGGCCCGGCGTGGCTGGAACACGCGGGGTCCGTCAAGGGAACGCTCCGTGTCGGTTCCCTCGCCGACCTGGCGGTGTTCGCCCACGATCCGGTCACCGCTGCGGGTCCGGAGTTGCTCAGCGTACGGTCGGAACTGACCATGCTCGGGGGACGGGTAGTGACGGAGTGAGGTTTCGTGTACAGCAGCAACACCGACGCTGACCGCGGCGTTTTCGTGTGGATGGTGAAGAACGCCGTCGTCCCGCGGCCGATCGCGTGGGTGAGCACAGTGGACGGCGCGGGGGTGCGGAACCTCGCGCCGTTCAGCTACTTCGCGCCGCTGACCATGGACCCGCCGACGGTGCTGTTCTCGATTTCGGAAGCGCCGAAAGACACTTTGGTCAATATCGAGGCCCAGCGCGAGTTCGCGATCACGATCGCACTGAGCGGCCAGGAGGAATTGGTCGCGCGCACCGCGTCCACAGTGGACTCGTCAGTGGACGAGGCGGAACACGTGGGTCTGTCGTGGACGCCCGGGGTGCGGATCGCCGCGCCGCATCCCGCCGGGGCGGGCCCGAGCCTGGAATGCACGCTGGTGAAGATCGAGGAGTTCCGGGGCTCGCACCTGGTCTTCGGCGAGGTGGTCGGAGTCGCGGTGGACGACCGCCTGCTGCGCCCGGACGGCCGGCTGGACCAGGACGTGTACCACCCGGTGGGCCGCATGGGCGGCGCGACGTTCACCCGGGTGAACAACTGGGTGCGGGTGCCGATCCCCGCTCCGGAGGAGTTCCTGGCCGCGGGTCAGCATTCCGATGCGGGCAGCTGACCCTGCTGACAGGCCCATTCGCGCTGGATTTCGCCGGACGTCTTCGGACGGCCGGGGCCGCCGGGGTCGAGGTAGCCCTGGTATTCCTTGCAGCGCGGGTTGAACTTGCCCGCGTTGACCGCCCGCTGGCCGCAACCTGGGCCGGTCGAGGGATCGCGTCGTTTGGCTTGTGACGTGCTGGTCTTGGGCGTGCCGGTCGGCTTGGCCGAAGTCGAGGCAGCCGGTGGCGACGGGACCGGGACTGTTGTCGTGGACGGGGCTGGTTCGGGAGCGGACTGGCTCGTCAGCGGTGGGCCTGCGACGGCGTGCTGGGCAGGCGGGTTCGTAGTACACCCGGCCAGCGCGATGGCGGTGACGGCGAGGCGGGTCCGGGTCATGCCAGAAAGACGTACCCCGGTCCGTGCGCGTTACCCCCGCCCCACTTCGCGTAGCCTCGGCCCTGTCCACGTCCGAGCAGGGAGGTTCCCGTGGCCGAAGCAACCCTCGCCGGGGTCCTCGACCGGCTCGCGGAGCTGCACGACCCCAAAATCCGCGCCGTCAACGAGAACCACGGCGACGACCACAGCGTCAACCTCACCAAGCTCCGCGCCCTCGCGAAGGAACTCAAAGCCCAACCCGGCCTGGCCCGCGAACTCTGGCGGACCGGCGACACCAACGCCCGTCTCCTCGCGCTCCTCGTCGCGCGGCCGAAGCAGTTCGACCGCGACGACCTCGACGCGATGCTGCGCGAGGCGGGCACCCCTAAGGTCCACGACTGGCTTCTCGCGAACATCGTCAAGAAGAGCCGCCACGCCGAGGACCTCCGCACCGCCTGGCTCGAAGATCCCGACCCGGTGGTCGCGAGCGCGGGCTGGGCGCTCACCGTGGATCGCGTCGCCAAGAAGCCCGACGGGCTCGACCTCGGCCGGCTCCTCGACGTCATCGAAGCCGAGATGAAAACCGCCCCGGCGCAGTTGCAGTGGGCGATGAACCACTGCCTCGCCCAGATCGGCATCGAGAACCCCGGCCTGCGCGCCCGCGCGATCGGCATCGGGGAGCGGCTGGGAGTGCTCAAGGACTATCCGACCCCGCCCAACTGCACCTCGCCGTACGCGCCGGTGTGGATCGCGGAGATGGTCAAGCGGCAGGCTTGACGGAAACACCAGCTGAACCGCACCAAGTCAGGCCTCGGCGAGCGCGATGAAGCTCGTCCAATCCGGATCGGACAACCCGAGCTGCGCACCGGCTTCGGCGAGGGCGGAAGCTGCGGAATCGAGGAACCACGACGCGGTCAGCACCATCTTCGCCGCAGCGGCGGGATCGCGGCGGACGCCCTCGGGAGTGAGGTCCTGCGCCTTGAGCGCGTGGACGGCGGAGTCGAGCAGCCGGGCGACGAGGCTGTACGCGTTGGCCGCTTCGGTGGTGCGAGTCAGCGCCCGGAACCGCGGGCGGGCGGCTTCGACGAGATCGGGGACCAGCAGGGAACGCAGCCGCGGCCATTCCGCCGCCATGTGCTCGCCCAGCCAGCCGGAAAGCCGCTGATAGCGCACGGCGGCCTGCTCGAAGCGGGATCGCAGGGAGGTGATTTCCGCCGGTTCGGACTCGCCTTCCATGAAGAGGATTCCGGTCGTCGCGACCACGGCCGGGTCGTTGAGATCGACGCAGCCGACGGCGCCGTGCGCGGGGTCTAGCCGGTCGGGCGCCGGACTGTCCGACCACCGGGCGGCCAGCAGTTTCAAGGCGTTGGAATCGCGCCGCCACGCCGCCGACTCCTCGAGCTTGAGCACCGAGTGGTACCGCTCGTGTTCGCGGTGGTCGCGCGCCACCCGCACGTATCCGGCCAGTTCCGCCGGCGACGGTCCGTCGCTCATGGTCGATGCCCCTTCGCCTGGTCCACCCGAGAGCAAATGTTACACACTCTCTAGATTTAGAGTGAACCTAATTTTTGCGGCGAGAGGGTCAGCGGCGACGGTTCCGCGGGCGGGCCGGTTCGGTCCGGTCGTCCGGCGAGACGGCGGGTTGGCGGAACAGGCCGCCGTACCGGTCCTCCTGCGGGCGGACGAGGGCGCCGGGGCGCGGGCTTTCGGCCACGGGATGGCTGAAGAGCGGAGAGCTGACTGGTGCGGTGATGGGTTTACCTTTCCGGGCAAGACGGACCGCGACGGACCAAGAGGAACCGGGCGGATGGGCCACGTCGCACCACCGCCGTCCGGGAAGGGCGCCACTGGCCGATGCCGCGGGTGCGACCGAAGCGAGGGCAGCTCGGCGGCTGACAGGCCGCGAGGGTGACGGTGGTGTGCCGTGGGCCCGACGACATGACGTGCGTTCGCCCTGGCCGTGATCGGCCCGGACTGTCGGCGCACAAGATGTTCTCGGACACTGCTGACGGTACACCCTCGGCGGCCCGGTGCGCGCCGCCGCGTGCCCGGAACGGGGGATTCGGCAGTCGGCGGAGTCTCGCTGGCACGTCAGAATCCCTTGGTGGGCAAGGAATTACGAGTCTTGGAATGGTCTTGCCATCCGGATAAGGGATTTCTCCGGGTGTAGGCTCGACGGCAGGACCCCGGTCGCGGGCCTCCACTTCTGTCGAACCACTGCGGTTGTCCGGCACGCCACCCGATGCGGAGCGGAAAATGGACAGACCGGCAGACGGCCCGGGACACGGCAGCGAGTTCGCGGAGCTTTCGGCGCTGGTGAAAGAGGCGGGTTTGTTCCGCCGCCGCCCGGTGCACTATCTCGTCCGCGCCGCAGCGGCGTTGCTGGCGTTCGGCGGGGCGTGGACGCTGCTCGCGCTCGGCGCGGCGAGCTGGTGGCAGCTCGGCACGGCGGCACTGCTGGCCGTCGCCTACACCCAGCTCTCGTTCCTCGGCCACGACGCCGGGCACAAGCAGATTTTCCGGACCCGCCGCGCGAACGACGCCGCCGGAACGGCACTGGCCGCGCTGGTCGGGCTGAGCTACGGCTGGTGGGTCGCCAAGCACACCCGGCACCACGCGAACCCGAACCTCGAGGAAGCCGACCCGGACATCGACATTCCCGCCCTGGCGTTCACCCGCCGGCAGGGCCGCGCGAAAGCGGGTTTCCTGCGCTGGATGGCGAAATACCAGGCTTTCCTCTTCTTTCCGTTGCTGCTGCTGGAAGGCATCGACCTGCACTGGTCCGGGATCAAGGCGGTGCGCCACGGCGGAACGCGGTCCCCTCGGCTCGACGCGACGCTGCTCGCCGTCCACCTCGCCGCGTACCTCGCGGCCGTGTTTCTCTTGCTGCCGCCGGGAATCGCCGCGGTCTTCGTCGTCGTGCACCACGCCGCGTGGGGTGTCTACATGGGATGCTCGTTCGCGCCGAACCACAAGGCGATGCCGCACCTGGAACCCGGGCACCGGCTGGATTTCCTCCGCCGCCAGGTGCTGACGTCGCACAACGTCCGCGGCGGCCGCTGGGCGACCTACGCGCTGGGCGGGCTGAACTACCAGATCGAGCACCATCTCTTCCCGAGCATCCCGATGGCGACCCTGCACCGGGCGCAGCCGCTGGTGCGGGACTTCTGCGCCGCCCGGGGGATCAGCTACAGCCAGGGCGGGCTGTTCCGCACCTACGCGGACGTCCTGGCGCACCTGCACCAGGTCGGGGCCCCGCTGCGAACCGCGGCGGAATCGGGTCGCTAGGAGCACAGTCTCGAACACCGGGCAGATTCCGGCGGATTTCCGCGCGAACAATCCCCGAAGGCTGCCCGGCGCGGCCGCCGGATCCGACACATTTTCGCGTCGCGGTTCCGGCTCGAATCCGGACCGGAATGGCAACACCCCCTCAGGGCGTCGCGGATAGCGTGCGGAATCGGAGGCTAGCCGGGGCTTTTTCACGTTCGCACCCCTGCTGACCTGCCCGGGTTCCCCCTATGTGGTGATTCTGGGCCCGCTGCCTCCCCGTCGCGGGGGAGAGCGCGGTACGAATTCTCCTGCCAGGTGTCGATGAACGCGGGTAAGCAGCTCGACAATTCCGTCCTTTGCCGTGGGAGCTTTCGTGATGGCCCGTCGTTCCGGATTCATGCGCTCCCGCGGGAAGCGCGCCGCCTCGGCTCTCGCCGTGGTCTTCGCCCTGAGCCTCGCGAGCGCCGCGCCCGCGATGGGCGCCACCCTGCCGCCCAGCACCAGCCCGGCGAGCCCGTCCGCGGCTCCGTCCGCAAGCCCGTTCGCGGCTCCGGCTTCGGCGCAGGAGAGCCCGGCGTCGTCCAGCCCGGCTGCCCCCGCGCCGACCAGCACCACCCCGGCCACCTCGGCGCCGCCCGCCGCACCGCAGCCGAGGGCGGTCGAGCCGAGAGGCCTGGGCACGCCGCGCAAAATCGGCCCCGACCCGGCGTTCTCGACGGTCGCCCACGGCGCGATCACCATGGCCTCGAACTCGGTCGTCAGCTGCGGCACCGTGCCCACGTCCTGCGGGGAGACCGCGAACAACTCCACCTACGGCTACTGGGTCAAAAGCGACCCGGCCGCCCCGGGCAACACCGCCTCGAGCGCGAACCTGACCATCCCGCCCGGCGCCACCGTCCTCTCGGCCCGGCTGTATTGGCAGGTCAACCCGATCTCCTCAAACGCCGACTCCGGCGACGCCTCCCGCGCGAACCAGGTCGCGTTCAAAGCCCCGGGTTCCGCGACCTACCAGCGGCTGACCGCCGACACCTACGACTGGTTCGACGCGCTCGGCAGCGGATCCCCGCAGATCACCGCGCACGCGGGCGTCAAGGACGTCACCGGGCTGGTCAAACAGGCAGGCGGCGGCTCCTATACCGTCGCCGACCTCCAAGCCTGCCGCGGCAACTCGGCCAACTCCGCGAGCAACCTCGGCTGCTGGGGCGGCTGGTCGCTGGTCGTGGCGTACGAACTGGACACCGATCCGCTGCGCTACCTGCAGATCTGGGACGGCTTCGACGTGGTCCGCGGAGGTGCCAGTCCCACCTCCACCACCATCGACCTGAACGGGATCCGGAGCCCGGGCGACCATGCCCCGTCGGCCACCATGGGCGTGGTCGTCGGCGACGGCGACGCCAACATCTCCGGCGACTACCTCGAATTCGGCCGCGACGCCGCGTCGCTGCAGCGGCTGACGCTGCCCGCGCCCGGCGGCACCAGCACGAACAACGCGTTCAGCAGCCGGATCGACCGCGTCGCCGCGAACGGCGCCGGCAGCAATGTCGCCGACCGCACGCCGAATCCGGCCAACAACTTCGGCTACGACGCGCGCACGGTCGACGTCACCGGCAAACTGCCCGCCGGCTCGGACCGGGCCCAGCTGAAGGTCGGGACCACCGGCGACGCGCTGTACCCGCAGACCGTCTGGCTGATGACCGAGGCCAACGAGCCCAACCTGCAGATCGTCAAGTCCAACGACCCCGAGGGCAACGTCCAGGAACGCCCGCCGGGCTGGGTCGGGCAGGGCGGCGAGATCTCCTACGGGCTCGACGTCGCCAACCGCAACCCGGACGGCAGCACCACGAACCTGGACACCGCGACCGGCGTGGTCGTCACCGACACCCTGCCCGCCGGAGTGTCCTATGTGGCCGGTTCGGACCCGCGATGCACGGCGTCCGGTCAGGTCGTCACCTGCCAGCTGCCCGATCTGGCCCCAGGACAGAGCACGCACCTCGGGTTCCGCGTCACCGTTTCGCCGACGGTCGCTCCCGGCACCCGCCTCGACAACACCGCGTCGGTGGCCTTCCAGGGCAAGCAGACCGGCCGCGAGCAGACGCGGACCAGCAACACCGTCCGCAACGTGGTCGCGGCGCCGGAGTACACGCTGGCGAAGGTCGTGGACAAGGCGACCGCGCTGCCCGGCGACCAGCTGACCTACACCGTCACGCTGGCCAACACCGGCCCCATCGCGGTGCCGCCCACCACTGTCACCGACACGCTCCCGCCCGGCACGACCTTCGTCAGCGCGGACACCACGAGCGGCACCGTCACCGGGACCGGTCCGTTGCAATGGCACGCCGCGGCGATCCCTCCGGGCGGCCAGGCCACGCTGACCGTGCACGTCCGGATCGACGACGCGACCATCGGCGCCACGCTGATCAACCGCGCGAAGGTGACCGAGGGCCCGCCGCCGACCGTCCCGCCGGAACGGCAGTGCAAGGACGACGCCACCGCTTCTTGCGCGGAGACGGTGGTGCCCGGCACGAAAATCGAGATCGCCAAGACCGCTGACAAGGCTTCGGCGAATCCCGGCGACACCGTGACCTACACCGTGGTCGTGCGCAACACCGGCCAGGTCGCCGCGCGCGGCGCGACGTTCACCGACGACCTGTCGAAGGTCCTCGACGACGCCGTCTACAACAACGACGCCGCTCCCGCCGCTCAAACCTCTTACACCGCACCGAAACTGACCTGGACCGGCGACCTCCCGGTAGGCGGTTCGGCGACGATCACCTACAGCGTCACCGTGAAGAATCCCGTGACCGGCGACCACAAGCTGGTCAACACGGTCACGTCGACCACGCCAGGCAGCAACTGCGCGGCCGGGTCCACCGACCCCCGGTGCGGAACCACGACGCCAGTCTCCGGAATCCGGATCAGCAAGACCGCCGATCCCGCCAGCGCCAAGCCCGGCGACACCGTGAAGTACACCGTGACGGTCGCGAACACCGGCCAGACTCCGTTGTCCGGTGCGACTTTCACCGACGATCTGTCCAAAGTGCTGGACGATGCTTCGTACGCCGGCGATGCTGCGGCTTCTTCCGGTTCGGTGAGTTATGCGGCACCGCGGCTGACGTGGACCGGCGATCTGCCCGTCGGCGGGACCGCGACGGTGACGTACTCGGTGAAGGTCAACAACCCCGACACCGGCGACCACAAGCTGGTCAACGCCGTCACGTCCACGACACCGGGCAACAACTGCGTCGCGGGTTCGGCCGATCCGGCGTGCTCGACGACGACTCCGGTGTCCGGGATGCGGATCGAAAAGAAGGCCGACAAGCAGTCCGCGAACCCCGGCGACCAGGTGACCTACACCGTCGTCGTCGCGAACACCGGCCAGACTCCGTTGCCAGGCGCGACTTTCACCGACGATCTGTCCAAAGTGCTCGATGACGCCTCTTACGCCGGCGATGCCTCGGCGTCGGTGGGTTCGGTGTCTTACGCCGCGCCTAAGCTGACCTGGACAGGAGACCTCGCGGTCGGCGCTTCGGCGACGATCACCTACAGCGTCACCGTGAAGAATCCCGTTGCAGGCGACCACAAACTGATCAACACGATCACCTCCACAACACCAGGCAACAACTGTGCCGCGGGTTCGGCCGACCCGGCGTGTTCGACCACGACGCCGGTGTCCGGGATCGAGTTCGCCAAGACGGTCGACAAGACCAGCGCGAACCCCGGCGACAAGGTCACCTACACGGTGACCGTCCGGAACACTGGCGAAACTCCGTTGGCCGGCGCGACTTTCACCGACGACCTGTCGCAGGTGCTGGACGACGCCGACTACAACAACGACGCCGCTCCCGCCGCGCAAACCTCCTACACCGCGCCCCGGCTGACCTGGACCGGCGACCTCCCGGTAGGCGGTTCGGCGACGGTGACCTACAGCGTCATCGTGAAGAATCCTGTTACCGGTGACCACAAACTGACCAACACGATTACCTCAGCCACCCCGGGCAGCAACTGCGCCGCCGGTTCCGCCGACCCCCGGTGCGGCACCACGACACCGGTGTCGGGAATGCGGATCGCCAAGTCCGCCGACCGCGACCAAGTCGTGCCCGGCGACAAGGTGACCTACACGATCACCGTCACCAACACTGGCCAAACCCCGTTGCCCGGCGCGACTTTCACCGACGACCTTTCCCAGGTGCTGGACGACGCCGACTACAACAACGATGCCACTCCGGCCGCGCAAGTCTCTTACACCGCACCGAAACTGACGTGGACCGGCGACCTGCCTATCGGCGGTTCCGCGACGGTGAAGTACAGCGTCACGGTCAAGAACCCGGATCCGGGTGACAAGAAGCTGCACAACGTCGTCACGTCCTCGACCCCCGGCACCAACTGTCCGCCGGGTTCCACCGACCCGTCGTGCTCGACGACGACGCCGGGCAAGGAGCTGACGGTCGCCAAGACTGTCGACAAGCAGACCGCGAACCCGGGCGACAAGGTCACCTACACCGTGAAGGTGACCAACACCGGCCAGGTCCCGATGCCGGACGCGAGCTTCACCGACGACCTGTCGCAGGTGCTGGACGACGCCTCCTACAACGACGACGCGTCTTCCTCGGTGGGCTCGGCGGCCTACACCGCGCCGCGGCTGACGTGGACGGGCAACCTGCCGGTCGGTGCCTCCGCGACAGTGACCTACAGCGTCACCGTGAAGAATCCGGTTACCGGCGACCACCAGCTGCGCAACACGGTCAGCACGCCCGTGCCCGGCAACTGCGAGCCCGGTTCGACGGATCCGAAGTGCTCGACCCTGACGCCGCTGCCGGGGATGACGATCGAGAAGAAGGTCGACAAGCAGTCCGCGAACCCCGGGGACAAGGTCACGTACACGGTCACCGTGACGAACACTGGCAAGACTCCGCTGCCCGGCGCGACTTTCACCGACGACCTGTCGAAGGTCCTTGACGACGCCGCCTACAACGGTGACGCCGCTTCGTCCGCTGGTTCCGTGTCGTATGCCGCACCGCGCTTGACCTGGACCGGCGATCTGCCGATCGGCGGTTCGGCGACGGTCACCTACAGCGTCACCGTGAACAATCCCGTCAAGGGTGATTTCAAGCTGGCGAACGTCGTCACGTCGGACACTCCGGGCGGGAACTGCCCGCCAGGGTCGACGGACCCGCGCTGTGGCACCGAGACGCCGGTGTCCGGCATCGCGATCAGCAAGGTCGCGGACAAGCCGTCGGCGAACCCTGGGGACAAGGTCACCTACACGGTGACTGTCACGAACACCGGCCAGACTCCGTTGTCCGGCGCGACCTTCACGGACGACCTGTCGAAGGTGCTCGACGACGCTGCCTATGACGGCGACGCGGCCGCTTCTGTCGGTGTGGTCACTTATGCTGCTCCTCGATTGACGTGGACGGGCGATCTTCCGGTGGGCGCTTCGGCGACAGTGACTTACAGCGTGACTGTGGTGAAGCCGGTCAAGGGCGACCACCGGCTGACGAACGTGGTCACGTCCGGCACACCGGGGTCGAACTGCCTGCCGGGCTCCACGGACCCGCGCTGCGGGACGACGACGCCGGTGTCTGGGTTGGACATTTCGAAGATCGTGGACAAGAAGGAGGCGAAGCCAGGGGACAAGGTCACTTACACGGTCACGGTGAAGAACACCGGCCAGACGCCCTTGCCCGGTGCGACTTTCACCGACGACCTGTCGAAGGTGCTGGACGATGCGACCTATGGCAATGATGCTGCGGCTTCGGTCGGCTCGGTGAGTTATGCAGCACCGCGGCTGACGTGGACGGGCGACCTCCCGGTGGGCGGTTCGGCGACGGTCACCTACAGCGTCACCGTGAACAATCCCGTCAAGGGTGATTTCAAGCTGGCGAACGTGGTCACGTCGGACACTCCCGGCGGGAACTGCCCGCCTGGATCCACCGATCCGCGTTGCGGCACCACGACTCCCGTCGCGGGCTTGGACCTCACGAAGGTCGCGGACAAGAAGGATGTCAAGGCAGGGGACAAGGTCACCTACACGGTCACGGTGAAGAACACCGGCCAGACGCCCTTGCCTGGTGCGACGTTCACCGACGATTTGTCGAAGGTCCTCGACGATGCGACCTACGGCAATGATGCCGCGGCTTCGATCGGCTCGGTGAGCTACGCGGCACCACGGTTGACGTGGACTGGCGACCTGCCCGTCGGTGCCACCGCGACGGTCACGTACAGCGTCACCGTGAACAACCCGGTCAAGGGCGATCATCGGTTGGCGAATGTGGTCACGTCGGACACCCCGGGCACGAACTGCCCGCCGGAGTCGAAGGACCCGCGCTGCGGGACCACGACGTCGGTCGCGGGCCTGATCCTGGAGAAGAAGGCGAGCGTCACCGAGGCGAAGGCGGGAGATCAGGTCACCTACACCGTCACCGCGCGGAACACCGGCCAGACCGACCTGAAAGATGCCACCTTCACCGACGATCTGACCGGCGTCCTCACCAACGCGACGTACAACAACGACGCGACCGCCTCAACCGGCTCGACGACCTATGCCGCACCCCGCCTGACCTGGACCGGAGACCTGCCGCTGGGTGCGATCGCGACGGTGACCTACAGCGTGAAGGTCAAGTCCCCCGTCGGTGACGGGCAGAGCCTGCGCAACGTCATTACGTCGACCACGCCAGGCACCAACTGCCCCGACCCCTCGACCGACGAGCGATGCAAGACGACCACGCCGCTCACGAAGACGCCGCCCACGCCACCAACCCCGCCGACCGTCCCGCCGACGCCGCCGGTCCAGCCGCCACCGCCGAACCCGCCGCTGGCGTCCACCGGTGTCGTGCTGATCCCGGTGGGGATCGTGGCGCTGGCACTGCTCGCCGGCGGCGGCGCGCTGCTGCTGGTTTCGCGGCGGCGCTCGTCGAGGCGGTGACGGCGGTCCGGTCCGGGGACGGCCGGGCCGGGATCCCGTTGTGGCGAGCCCAGTTTCGGCCGCGAGGCGCGAATCCGGTGTGGCGCGGGAGACCGCTCCGGCGCGGTCCGGAAGCGGTCCGGCCGGGGTGAACGGGGCGGGACCTCGGCCGCGGAGGGCAGGCCGGAGCATCCGCCGACGGGTCGCGCGGAGGGGTTTCTCCCGCGGGCCGCCCGGGCCGAGGCGCGTTCGCGGACAGGAGTTCCGGCCGTACGGGTTCGCGGGGCGGCGGCCAGCAGTGCGTCGGCGGACGTCGTGGAACCGGAACCGGCGACCGGGAGCCCGCCGGTCGCCGGGCCGGAGCTCGCCTTGCCGGCTAGGCCGGGCCGCCGATGCGCTCCGCGGCGGCGACGATGGCGCCGCCTTCGGATTCCCAGCGGGAGACGTCGTTTCCGGCCGGTCGGGGAGCGGCGCCGGATGTCCTCAGGATGGCTTCCGGACGCGCGGTGCCGTTCCGGTCCGCGGCCGCGGCCAGCGCGCTCGCGGCGACCGCGAGAGGTGTCCCGGCGGGGACGACGAGCAGCGTCAGCCGGCGCATCGAACCGCCGGTCACGTGCACGACGTGCGGGTCCTGCGAGCGGAACCCCTCCAGCCGCACGAGCCGGCCCTGCGAGACGATGGCAGGCTCCGCGGGCAGCCAGGCCGCCACGGCGAACGCCACGCGCCACACCGGGCCGATCCGCTCCGCCAGCGCCGCGGCGAGGGCCGGGACTTCGGCCGCCAGGTCCGCGGAAGCGGGCCACCACCCGCCGTCCACGAAACCGGTGGGCGGCAGCGGCGACGGCTTGAGCCGCAGGCGCGGTGCGGCCGGGACGGACGGCGTCGGCATAGGAGGCTCCGATCCCGGCCGCGGGGACCGGTGGTACGCGCGAACTAAGCGAGCTGGACCGGGAGGAGAACGCCGCTGTCGCGGAGGATCTCCAGCGCGGCATCGGTGCTGTCGTCGGCGGAGGCCGCGCTCAGCGCGCGTTCCGCGGCTTCCGGCGAGGCATCCGGCGGGATCGCCAAGAGCGTCAGATGGTGGATGCGCGGCCCGATCACCACGACGGTGTGCTGCTGCAGGCCGAAGAATCCGGCCAGCCGCACCAGATTCGGGCCGTGCGCCAGGCGAGCGGGCGCGAGGTCCCACGCCGCCGGGTTGAAGCCGATCCGGTCCACCCGTCCGGAGCGGTCGGCGAGTGCGGCGACGAGGGCGCTGAACTCCGCGACCGGCTCTCGCGAACGAGGCCACCAGGAGCCGTCGAAACAGCCTTTCACGGCACCGGGTTCTTTGAGCCGCAACCGGTTTCCGGTCACGAGCGAGTCGATCACCGGGCCGGCGGCACGGTGTTGCAGGACTGGTTTCATCGGGGCGCTCCGTCCGGCGGTGCGAGGGGCCCGGCGGCGGACGCCGTCGGCGCTGCGCGGCGGAAACAGGCTGCGCGCCGAAGAAGAAGGCAGTGCGTCAGCGGCGACGGCGGTGCGTCCGGCTTTCGTGCGGCTGGGGGTCTGCCCGGTCTCCAGAGCGGGCGGCGGGCTGGCGGAACAGGCCGCCGTAGCGGTCGTCCTGCGGCCGCACCAGCGCCCCGGGCCGGGGCGTCTCGACGACGGGATGGCTGAAAATCGGGATGCTGACGGAAGTGGTGATCGGATTTTCCTTTCCAGGCACTGCACAATCCGCCGGACACTGGGAATCAGGAGGCGGTTGAGCCACGTCGCACCACCGCCATTCCCTGGTGGGCGCCACCGGCCGGCGCCGCGAGGCGGTTGCGGCGAGGGCGGCTCGGCGGCCTATCGGCCGCTTGGGGTGACGGTGGTGTGCCGTAGGCCCGACTACATGCCGCACTTTCGTCCCTGCCGCGAGGGGCCGGGCTGCTGGCACGAGATGTTCTCGGACACCACTGACGGTACACCCCCCGTCCCGGCCGAGCGCCCGTCCCGGGCCCTGGCCGGCGACGTGCGCCGCCGAGAGAGCGGCGTCCCGCGCTCTCACCAGGGCGGGACGCCGCATTCGGGTGAACCGGATTTCGCTGGGCACAGCCGGGCGGAACCACGGCACCCGGCGCTGAGCCCGCGCCGGGAGCCTGCCCGGTGTAGGCTTCGGACAAGGACCCCGGACCTCGGTCGCGCCGATCGCGCCGCAGCACGGCTGCCGACGACCGAGGAGGTTCCGGCGATGGCGGAAATCCGGGACATCGAGCAGTTTCGCCGACGGCGTGCGCCCGGAATCCTTTTCCGGTCCGCACGGTCCGGCAGTTCCCGAACGGTCTCTGCTCGGTTTCCGCGGCCGGACGGTCCTTCTCACGGCATCGAGTGGCGGCCGCACGCCACCGGCACCCGACTTGGAGTTCCACAATGGACGAAGTGAATCCGGCGGCCCCGCGCGGGCCGGGCCCTCCGCACGGAAGCGAGTACGCCGAACTGTCGGCACTGGTGAAGTCGGCGGGGCTGTTCCGCCGCCGTCCCGTGCACTACCTGATCCGCGGCAGCTTGGCGGTGCTGGCCTTCGGCGGGGCGTGGGTGCTGCTCGCGCTCGCCGGCGACAGCTGGTGGCAGCTGGGCACCGCGCTGCTGCTGGCGGTCGCCTACACGCAGCTTTCGTTCCTCGGCCACGACGCCGGGCACAAGCAGATCTTCAGCGGCCGCCGCGCGAACGACGCGGTCGGCACGGGCCTGGCCGGGCTGGTCGGCCTGAGCTACGGCTGGTGGGTGGGCAAGCACACCCGCCACCACGCGAACCCGAATCTCGAGGACTCGGATCCGGACATCGACATTCCCGCGCTGGCGTTCAGCACCCGCCAGGGCGGCGCGAAGGCGGGTTTCCTGCGCTGGATGGCGAAATACCAGGCGTTCCTGTTCTTCCCCTTGCTGCTGCTGGAAGGCCTCGACCTGCACTGGTCGGGGATCAAGGCGGTGTGGCACGGCGGGACCAAGTCGCGCAGGCTGGACGGGGCGCTGCTGGCCGGCCACCTGGCCGCCTACCTCGCGGCGGTGTTCCTGTTGCTGCCGCCGGGGATCGCGGTCGTGTTCATCGCGGTGCACCACGCCGCGTGGGGCGTCTACATGGGATGCTCGTTCGCGCCCAACCACAAGGCGATGCCGCACCTGGAGCAGGGCCACCGGCTGGACTTCCTCCGCCGCCAGGTGCTGACGTCGCACAACGTCCGCGGCGGCCGCTGGATGACGTTCACCCTCGGCGGGCTGAACTACCAGATCGAGCACCACCTGTTCCCGAACATCCCGATGGCGACCTTGCGGCGCGCGCAGCCGCTCGTGCGGGACTTCTGCCTCGCCCGGGGGATCAGCTACAGCCAGGGCGGGCTGCTGCGCACCTACGCGGACGTCCTCCGGCATCTGCACGAGGTCGGTTCCCCGCTCCGGACCGCGCCGGCCGGCGGGGGCGGTTCCCGATGACGGCGGCCCGCGACCGGGAAACCGAGGCACGGGTGACGATGAAGCGCGCCGGCGCCGAACGCGGGCACGTCGACGGCGGCTGGTGGCCGCGCTCGGGGGACCTGGCCGCGGAACTGCCCGCGTTGGCCGCCGCGCTCGAGTCGCGGGTGGGTCCGGTGGCCCGCGTGACGTATCACCTGGACGCCTGGGGCACGACCGCGCGCAAAGTCCGCCTCGGCGACCGGACCGTGCGGCTGGAAGGGTTCCGCGCGACGGATCCGGACACTGTCACGGTGCTCGGGACGGACTCCCGCCGGGTGAGCCTGCTGGTGGTGCCGCGCGAGGTGCCCGGCGGGGCGGCCCGCGCCGCGCTGCGGTCGGCCGCGGACGGCGATTCCGTCGCCACCGCCGCCGAAATCCTGTCCGGCAACGGCGCGACCGAACTCCGATGAGGCGGTGACCGCGATGCCCATCGCGGACCGCGGCCGGCTCCGGGCAGGCCAGCACGGGGACCGGCGGTGAACGCAGTGCGCGCCGCGGCGCCCGCGGGCCCCTGCCCGGTGTGCCGCCACGAGAAGACCGGGCACGACGCGATCGCTCGCCGATTCTGCGCCGCGACAGCGGCGGGCGGGAGCCACCGCGGCTGCGCTTGCGCCGCGGGAAGCGAGGTAACCACTGAAGAGGACGGCACCATGACCAGCGAGCTCGACTACGTTTCCCGGTACGACCAACGACTCGCTGCGGTGCGGGACGTGCTCAAACAAGACACCGGCCTGACCGACGCCGCCTGCCGGGCGTTGGCGGTGCGGCTGCTGCGCCTGCTCGACGAGGCGCCGGAACAACTGCGGCGATGACGGCCTTCTGCCCGACGTCTGCTCGGCACCGAGGTCCGTGAGGGCCACCCTGAGGGAACCAGATTCCCTCAGGGTTCCCCTCACGGACCTTTCGGCGCGCGCTCCGGTTCAGTCCCGCTTCAGCAGGGCTCGCATCTCGGCGATCTCCGCCTGCTGCGCATCGATAATCCGCTGCGCCAGCGCCTTCGCCCCGGCGTCCGCGCCCTGCGCGAGCTCCGTCTTCGCCATCTCGACCGCCCCCTGATGGTGCTTGATCATCATGTCCAGCCACGACCGGTCGAAGGCCGGGCCCTTGGCGGCGTCCAGGCTTTTCATGTCGGCGTCGGACATCATGCCGGTCATCGCGTGGTCGCCGGACATCTCGTGGCCGCCCGGCATCGAGTGGCTGGTCGCGGCGGCGCCCCAGGTCTTCAGCCAGCCCTGCATCTGCCGGATTTCCGGGTCCTGCGCCCGGTCGATCCGGCCCGCCAGGTCGACGACCTTCGGGTCGCTGCTGCGCGACGGCACCATTTTCGCCATCTCCAGCGCCTGCTGGTGGTGCGGGATCATCTGCTGAGCGAACGTGACGTCAGCGGCGTTGTGCCCCGCCAGCGAGCTGGGCGCCGGAGCGGGCGATTCCGGGCCGCTGCAGGCACCGAGCAGGAGCGACGCGGTCAGCACGGCACCGCTGAAAAAGATTTTGCGCATGAAAAAACCTTCTCTCAAAAGGAAAATTGCGAGGAAAGACCGGAAAGGAAATACCGATCAGGTTCGCAACACGCAGAGAGAAGTCAGGACAGTCCGGCCCCGTCTGTCGGGTGGGCGCCCGGCGGCGGGGGAGCCGCGGGTGCCGTCGAAAACGGCCTTCACGGCGGGGTAGCGGCGGAAGGCCAGCAGGCCCAGGACGAGCGCGCCCGCCGCGTACAGGACCGCAAGACAGAGGTGCAGCATCGAGTGGTCGCCGGCGGGCATGCCGGACTCGGCGGCAGGCGCAGGCAAGGCCGGGTGCGCCGCGACGGACATCTCGCTGGTCATGACATGCCCGGCACCGGGGGAAGGCACGTGGTGCATCACGGCGACGCCCAGTGCCAGCGCGAACAGCAGCAGCACCCGCTGCACGCTGCCGAGCCGGGACGTCGCCATGGGAGCAACCGTACCTGGCGCCGGGGGAACCGGGGCGGGGCAGACGAAACGGTCACGCTCAGTGGTCGGCGTAGCCGCCCTGTACTGGAAGTTGAACATTCACTCAACCAGGTTCCAGCCTGTGACGCCGAGGCCGCCCCCGCTCGCCCGGGGTGCGGGTGTGCTACTAGGTTCGAGGGGGCAAGACTTGATGTCGAAGACAGAAGGAGGGCCCCATGGCCCGGTACGAGCTGCCCGAACTCGATTACGACTACGGTGCCCTCGCGCCGCACATCTCCGGCGAGATCAACGAGCTGCACCACAGCAAGCACCACGCGACCTACGTGAAGGGCGCGAACGACACGCTGGACAAGCTCGCCGCCGCGCGGGAGGCGGGCGACTTCGGCTCGATCGTGGGCTTGGAGACGACGCTGGCGTTCAACCTGGCCGGGCACGCCAACCACGTGGTGTGGTGGAAGATCCTCTCGCCCGAGGGCGGGGACAAGCCGACCGGCGAGCTGGCCGCGGCGATCGACGAGGCGTTCGGCTCGTTCGACAAGTTCAAGGCCCAGTTCACCGCCGTGTCGACCACGATCCAGGGCAACGGGTGGGGCGCGCTGTCGTGGGACCCGATCGGCAAGACGCTGATCACCCAGCAGCTGCGCGACCACCACAACAACCTGATCCTGCCGACCGTGCCGATCCTGCTGGTCG
>NZ_JARACH010000069.1:0-51080 GCF_029087445.1 Amycolatopsis sp. La24 | reverse complement strand
CGAGGATCGATGGGTTCACTGACAGCCACCGCCCGAGCCTCACGGCAAAAGTGTCACCACCAACCCCGCCCGAACTGTCACCGATCTCCTGATGCAGAACCGTCACCCATGTCCTGCGAGATGACAGTCGAAAACAAGGTTTCTCCCGGCGCGACAGCCGCGAACCCGGGAGCGGAGAGAAGAGTCTTGGCGGATCGCCCAGCGCGGAGTTCAGCCGAAAACGCGTGTGCCGTATGCGTTCCCGCCGTATTTCGGAGCTGGTCGGTTCCTGCTCGGAGGCTTTCGCGGATGGAGGCGACGACGCTCTCTCGACCCGGAACAGTCGCCGGGTCGAGGGAAGCCGTTCCGGACAGCGGGCTGCCACGGGCCTCGGCGGCCCGGGCTGCGGCGTTGTCGGCTGCGCGCTTGGCACCGTGTCCTTCGGGGAGTCGGGCGCGGCAGGAACGAGTGCCTCGAAACCCGACGTCGCGGCTACCCGTTTGGCGCGGGGCCGAGTCCGGCGGGCTGGTCTCCGCGTCCGGAACCGGCCTTACCGCGGCCCGAACCCTCGGTAGGGCTGAAGCGGGATCACCGTGAACTCCGACAGCCCGGAACTGGCCATCGGCAAAGCGTCCACTGTGGACCGGGCCGTGGATTCGTCCGGCGCTTCGACGACGAAGCAGGCGCCGGGGAGGTCGTCGCGCAGCCAGATCTGGCGGACGACCCCGTCGAGGTAGAGGCGGCGCACCCGGTCTGTCTCGGCGGGGATGACCTCGGTGAAGTCGGCCTCCTCGAACGTCTCGGTGCGGCGGCGGCTGAGAACCATGAACTGCATGACAAGCCTTTCGAATCAACGGTGGGAGAGTTGCGCGGTCTTGAGCAGCCCGGCGAGCAGACCGCCCGCGCGCATCCATTCGTCCTCGGCGCGGGTGTCGACGCGGGCGACGGCGGGGTGTTCGGACACAGTTCGCCCGCCGCGGCGGACGACGACGGTGAGCGGGGCGTTGACGAGCGGTCCGTGTTCCAGGCCGAGGACGTCGAACTCCTCGCTGCCGTCGAACGCGCCCAGCTCAGGGCATTCGACGGGCAGCACGCCCAACGCGACGAGATTCGTGCGATGGATGCGCTCGAAACTCCGGGCGAGGACCGCCTGCACGCCGAGCAGCCGGGTGGCCTTCGCGGCCCAGTCGCGGGCCGACCCGGCGCCGTAGGAATGGCCGGCGACGACGACCGCGGGAGTGCCGCGCTCGGCGTAGGCGGCGGCCGCGACGTGCACCGGTACGAGGTCGCCGTCGGGGAGGAGGCGGGTCCAGCCTCCGGGCCGCTCCCCGGCGAGTTCGTTGCGCAGCCGCGGGTTGGCGAAACCGCCGCGCAGCATCACCTCGTGGTTGAGCCGCCGGGAGCTGTAGGTGCCGAGGTCCTCGCGCGCCACCCCGCGTTCGGCGAGCCACTGGCCCGCCGCCGAATCGGGCAGGATGCGCGAGACCGGGGAGATGTGGTCGGTCGTGATGCCGTCGCCGAGCACGAGCAACGGCCGCGCGCCTCGGATGTCCCCCTCTCGGACCGGCCTGGAGATCTCGGCGTCGGCGAACGGCGGCCGCCGGATCGTCCCCGTTTCGTCCTCCCACTGGTAGGTTTCGTCGTCCGGATGAGGCAGGCGCTGCCAGCGATCCGTCGTCATGGGCGAGGACGCGCCGGGAGACGCCAGTGCGGCGGCCGCGTCGATGTCCGCTTCGGTGGGCCAAAGGTCCGCCAGCAGCACGGGATTCCCGTCGCGGCCGGTGCCGAGCGGTTCGCGGTCCAGGTCGATCGTGGTGCGCCCGGCGAGCGCGAACGCGACGACCAGGGGAGGCGAGGCGAGATAGGCGTTGCGCACGTCGGGGTGGATCCGGCCGGGGAAGTTCCGGTTGCCCGACAGCACGGCGGAAACGGTGAGATCGCGGGCCTCGATCTGCCGCGCGACGTCCGGGCGGAGCGGGCCGGAGTTGCCCATGCAGGTGCCGCAGCCGAATCCGGCGACTTGGAAGCCCAGTTCGTCCAGCGCCGGTTGCAGGCCACCGGCGGCGAGGAGGTTCGCAGTGGCCTGCGAACCGGGGGTCAGCGAGGTCTTCGTCCACGGGGCGACTGCGAGGCCGCGGGCGACGGCGTTGCGAGCCAGCAGCCCAGCGGCAGCCATCGCCCGAGGATTAGACGTGATGGTGCAGCTGGTGATCGCGGCGATCACCACGGCTCCGTCGGGCAGATCGCCAGAGCCGGGCCGGGCCGCCGCGGGGTCGTACAGGTCGGCGGGCCGGAGCGGCTGGTGCGGGCGGGACGGTCCGGCCAGCGTCCGGTCCACCGCGGCGAGGTCCAGCTCGATCACGTCGTCGTAGTCCGGCTCGGCTCCGTACAGCATCCCTTGCGCGGCAAGGTAGTCGCGCACCGGTTCGGCGGGGCGGCCAGTCGCGGAAAGGTAGTCGAGCGTGCGGGCGTCGGCGGGAAAATAGGCCATGGTCGCGCCGTACTCGGGTGCCATGTTCGCGATGGTCGCGCGGTCGGGCACGGCCAAACCGGCGAGGCCGGGTCCGTGGAACTCCACGATCCGCTGCACGACCCCGTGCGTGCGCAGCAGCGCGGCGAGCGTCAGCGCCACGTCGGTCGCCAGCACGCCGGGCCGGACCGCTCCGGTCAGCCGGACACCGACCACCTCGGGCACCCGCAGATAAAGAGGCTCGCCGAGAGCGGCGGCGGTCGCCTCGATGCCGCCGGCTCCCCAGCCCGCCACGGACAGCCCATTGATCATCGTGGTGTGGCTGTCGGTGCCGACGACGGAATCGAACCCGGCGAGCGGGCCGGGCGTGACGACGTCGGCGAGCACCTCGAGGTTCAGCTGGTGACAGATCCCGATGCCGGGCGGGACCACCCGCAGGCCGGGAAACCGGGTCTGGGCCCAGCGGAGGAACCGGTAGCGGCCGGCGTGGCGGGCGTACTCGCGGTCGAGGTTCGTCGCGGCGGCCAGGGGAGAGCCCGCGGTGTCGAGCTCCAGCGCGTGGTCGACGACCAGGTCCATCCGCTTGCGCGGGGCGACCGACGCCGGGTCGAGCCCGAGTCCGGCGGCCCGCTCGGCGAGCGCGACCAGGTCGGCGAGGACAGGAATGCCGGAAGCGTCCTGCAGCAGCACCCGTTCCGGGTGGAACGGGATCGCCGCGGCGGTGTCCCGGCGGGCCAGCGCGCGCACGTGCTCGGCCGTCGCCGTGCGGCCGTTCTCGTGCCGCAGCACGTTTTCCGCCAGGACGCGGGTGGAGTAGGGCAAGCGGCCGAGCGGGCCCGCGCCGTTCGCTTCGGCGGCGGGCAGGCTGAAGAACCGGGTGCCGCCGGGCAGCGTCCGCAGCGCGTGGAACGAATCGAGGGTCACGGCTGCGGCACCGGACGTTCGGAGGCCCCGGTGTAAGCGGGCAGCAGCGGCGGCGGGATCGGCCCCTTGATCCGGCGTCCGGACTGGCTTTCCTCCCAGGCGTGGGACAGGATCCCCACCGACCGGGACAGGATGAACAGCCCGCGGCCCAGTTCCGGCGGGAACCCGAGTTCCGCGTAGACGACGGCGGTCGCCCCGTCGATGTTCATCGGGACCGGTTTGGCCCGCCCGGCCGCCAGCTGCCGTTCGAGTTCCCTGGCGACGGCGAGGAACCGCCCGTCGACCACCCCGGCCGCGGCTTGGTCGGCCACCGCCTCCAGCAGGGGGTCGCGGCGCGGGTCGCGCGGGTGGAACCGGTGCCCGAAGCCGGGTATGTGCTGCCGGCGGGAGCGGAAGTCCGTCAGCGTCTTGGCGACCGCGGTCTCGAGACCGTCCTTTTCGGACTCCGCGCGGAGCTGGCCGAGGAGTTCCATGCACTGCTGTCCTGCGCCGCCGTGCACGTCGCCGAGCAGGCCGACGCCGGTGGACATCGCGCCGTGCAGGCCGACGCCGCACGTGGCCGCCATCCGCGCCGCGGCGATCGACGGGGCCTGCGGGCCGTGGTCCACCGCGGCGACGAGGGCCTTCTCCAGCAGCGCGGCCTGTGCCTTGCCGGGCAGCTCCCCGCGCACCATCAGCCAGACCGTCTCCGCGAAGCCCGCGCCGGAGATCAAGTCCTGCACCGGATAGCCGCGCAGCCGGATGCTCCCGGGCTCGATGTCTGAGACCGCGGTGGACCACCATTCGGTCACGTCCCGGGTCGACGTCGCCCGGACCGCTTCTTCGCGAGCGGAGGTCATACCGCCTTCTCCTCCCGCAGCCGGGCGATCTCGGGTTCCGCGAACCCCAGTTCCCGCAGGACCGCGTCGGTGTGTTCGCCCAGCCGCGGCGGTCGCGAGCCGGCGGCGACCCGTGCGCCGTCGACCCGGGTGGGGGCGCCGAGCACCCGCATCGCTCCGCCGGCCGCGGCGGGCGATTCGACTGTCGTGACGAGCTCGCGGTGCGCGATCTGTTCCGACGCCAGTGCTTCGGGCACGGAAACCACCGGCGCGGCCGGAACTCCGGTCTCCAGCAGGATCTCGTCCCACTCCGCCGCGCTCTTTTCCTTGAGGGAGGTCTCCAGCTCCGCTCGCAGGGCGTCCCGGTTGCGCTTGCGGTCCTCGCGGACGGCGAACCTCGGATCGCTGATCAGCTCCTCGCGGCCGAGCACCCGGCAGAGGATCTCGTACTGCTCCTGCTTGTTCGCCGCGATGTTGAGCGCGCCGTCGCCGGTCTCGAAGGTGCCGGACGGCGCGGAGGTGATGTTCTCGTTGGCCATCGGAGCCGGTTCGCGGCCGCCGATCAGATGATCCGACACCACCCAGCCCATGGCGGTGAGCGCGGCGTCCAGCATCGAGGTGTCGAGGAAAGCTCCTTGGCCGGTGCGGCGCTGGCGGAGCAGCGCCGAGGAGATCGCGAACGCCGCGGCGAGCCCGCCGAAGCTGTCGCACACCGGGAACCCGACTCGCAGCGGCGCGACCTCCGGCGTTCCGGTCACGCTCATGATGCCCGAAAGCCCTTGGACGACCTGGTCGTAAGCCGGCCTGCGCCGCATCGGCCCGGTCGCGCCGAATCCCGAGACGGCGCAGTAGACCAGTCTCGGGTTGATTTCCCGCAGCCGGTCCCAGCCGAACCCGAGACGCTCCAGCACTCCGGGACGGAAGTTCTCCAGCAGCACATCGGCGCGCGCCACCAGCTTCGCGAAGACGTCCTTGCCCCCCTCGCTCTTGAGGTCGACCGTCACGGACCGCTTTCCGGAGTTCTGGGCGAGAAACGAGACGCCGAGCCCTTCGCCGGACAGCCCCGGATCGGCGCCGAGCTGGCGGGCGAGGTCGCCGGTGCCGGGCGGTTCGACCTTGATCACCTCGGCGCCCATCAGCGCGAGCTGGTACCCGGCGAACGGACCGGCCAGCACGTTGGTGAGGTCGAGGACGCGCACGCCCTCGAGCAGGTCGGCGGTCACAGGAACACCTCCACCGGGCCGAGCCCGGCTTCGCTGATCTCGCGGGCGGCCGCGGTCACCGCGTCGACGTAGCGGCCGACGCGATCGGCTGTGAAGCGCGAGGTCGGCCCGCTCGCGGACAGTGCCGCGATCACCCGGCCGTCCTTGGCGAAAATCGGGGCGGCCACCGCCGACGCGCCCAGTTCGCGTTCGCCGTGCGTCACCGCGTAGCCCGCCTCGCGGATGCTGGCGACCTCCCGCCGCAGCGGCTCCAGTTCGAGGCCGGACCGGCGGCCGGCCAGCTCGTGCAGCACCTCGTCCGGCGCGCCGCCGAGCAGGATCTTGGCGCTGGCCCCGCTCGCCAGCGGATACGGCACGCCGACGGCGACCACGCTGCGGACCGTCGCGGTGCCCTCAGCCTGGGCGATCGCGGTCCGGTCGAGGCCGCGGCGGACGTAGACGTTCACGGTCTCGCCGCAGGATTCGGCGAGCCGCGCCATGATCTGGCGCGCCTCCGGGCCCACCTCCCACAGCGCTTCCGCGAGCTTGACCCAGCGGAGGAGACCCGCGCCGGGTCCGTAGGAGGAGTCGCCGCGGTCCACGATCAGCCCCAGGGATTCGAGCGTCGCGAGCAGCCGCACGACGGTGGTCTTCGGCAGGCCGGTGAGTGCGACCAGCTCGCGGAGCTGCCGGATCGGATGCGCCGCGTCGAACAGTTCCAACACCTCGACAGCTCTCGCGATGCTGCGCACGCCGCCGTCGACCCGCGTGGAAGCGGTACCAGTCTCAGCCATGTCCACCACCATAGACCGTCAGATGGTTCGCGTAAACCGCATTGTGGGTTGACTGAGCCTTGAGCGCGTGTTCTCCTACTTTCCGCGATGCTCGGACTGGACAGCGGAATTCTTGAACCGCTCAATGGCGCGCTCGGGACGAGAAAGGGAGTTTCGTGAGTCGACAACAGGCAGATCTGGTCGTGGTGGGGTGCGGCGCGGGCGGGCTCGCGACCGCGGTGCGGTTTCTCGAATGCCGTCCGGAAGGCCGGGTCGTCGTGCTCGAACGGACGTCGAAGGCTCAGCGCGGCGGCAACACCGCGTGGACCGGCGCGTTCTTCCGGCTCGAACCGGACGGCGAACCGGCGGCCGACTTCTCCGCCCGGATGCGCGACCTGAGCGGCGGACGCACCGATCCGGCGATCATCGGCAGGCTGGCCGCACTGGCCCGGCCCACGATGGAGTGGCTCAACGAGAACGGCGTCGCCACCAAACCGGACCTGACCTACTTCCTGACCTCGAAGGGTCCGCGGCTGATGCCCGTCGGCGGCGGCGCGGCGATCGTCGAAACCCTTGCCGCGCGGGTGGAAACCCTCGGCGGGACCATCCGCTACAACACCGCCGCCCACGACCTCGTCCAGGACGAGACCGGCGCGGTGACCGGCGTCGTCACGGCGGACGGCACGCACTGGGAAGCGCCGACAGTGGTGCTCGCCTGCGGCGGTTTCGAAGGAAGCACGGCACTGCTCGACCGCCACCTCGGCGAGCGCGGGCACGAACTCTCGCCGATCGCCCCCGGCGGGCGCGCCAACCAGGGCGAGGGCATCGAAATGGGCGTGCGGGCGGGCGCGGCGACGGACGGGCAGTTCGAGCGCTTCCACGGCGAGCCGGTCGATCCGCGCACCCGTTCGCCGGAAGCGCTGGTCATGGTCTACCCGTACGGCATTCTGGTCGACCACCGCGCGCAGCGGTTTCTCGACGAGGGTTCCGACACCCCGGACAACACCTTCGAGTCGGTGGCCTACCGGATCTGGCGCGACGCCGACCAGTTCGCCTACGTCGTCGCGGACCAGAAACTGGTGCGCCAGGACATCACCCGCGCCGTGCTGACCGACCGCGAGCCCGAAACCGCCGACACCCTCGAAGCGCTGGCGCAGCGGCTCGATCTCGACCCTGCCGCGCTCGTGGCGACCGTCGAGGCCTACAACGCCGCGGCCAGGCCGGGCCCGCTCGACGTCACCTCGCTCGACGGGATCGCGACCAGCGGTCTCGAACCGCCGAAATCCAACTGGGCCCGCCCGATCGACGAGCCGCCGTACGTCGCGTGGCCGGTCACCTGCGCCATCACCTTCACCTTCGGCGGCCTCAAAACCGACGAACACGCCCGCGTCGTGGACCGCCTCGGCGCACCGATTCCCGGCCTGTACGCCGTCGGCGAGACCGCCGGGATCTACCACGGCAAATACCCCGGCGCGACCTCCGTCCTGCGGGCCCTCTGCTTCGGCCGGGTCGCCGGGGAAGCGGCGGCGTCCCGTTCCACCACCCCGAGCACCGCGGCTTGAGGCCACAGGAGACAGCCATGAACCCGTCCACCCGCAGCATGTCCCGGCGCGCCGCCGTCGCGAGCCTCGTCGGCACCACCATCGAATGGTTCGACTTCTTCATCTACGGGCTCGCCGCGGCCCTGGTCTTCGGCGAGCTGTTCTTCCCCGAGGCCGACCCGCACAGCGGACGGCTGGCGTCGTTCGCCACGCTCGGCGTCGCGTTCGTCGCCCGGCCGATCGGAGCCGCGATCTTCGGCCACCTCGGCGACAAATTCGGCCGCCGGACCACGCTGATCGCGACCCTGGGCGTCATGGGAGCGTCGACCGGGCTGATCGGGGTGCTGCCGACCTACCGCTCGATCGGCATCGCGGCCCCGATCCTGCTGATCGCGTTGCGGCTGCTGCAGGGCCTCGCGGTCGGCGGAGAATGGGGCGGCGCGGTGCTGATGTCGGTCGAGCACGCGCCGCCGTCGCGCCGGCGGCTGTTCGGGTCCGCTCCGCAGATGGGCAGCCCGCTCGGCCTGGTGCTCGCCACGGCCGTCATGTCCGCGGTGTCGGCGCTGCCGGACGACCAGTTGCTCGCCTGGGGCTGGCGGATCCCGTTCCTCGCCGGTTTCGTGCTCGTCGGCGTCGGATTGGTGATCCGGCTCGGAGTCGCCGAACCGGAGCAGTTCAGCGAGCTCAAGTCGGCCGGACGGACAGCGCGGCTGCCGCTGCGCGAAGTCTTCACCGGTGCGCTGCGCGGACTCGCCGCCGGCACCGGCGTGCAGGCGTCGGTCAACGTCGTCTTCTACCTGATCTCGGTGTACTTCCTGACCTACGCGACGGCGTCGCTGGGCATGCCCCGCAACACCGCACTGCTCATCGTGATGATCGCGGCCGCCGTGGACCTGCTCGCACTGCCGCTCGTGGCCTCGGTGAGCGACCGGATCGGCGCGCGCCCGGTGCTGCTCGGCGGAATCGCTTTCACCGCCGTCGCCGTGTTCCCGTTCTTCTGGTTGCTGGACGGCGATCACCCGGTCGTCACCGGGGTCGTGATCACCGTCATGATGCTGGGCGCGCACGCCACCGTGTACTCCGTGATTTCCAGCGTGATCGCCGACCAGTTCGACACCCGCGTCCGCTACAGCGGCACCGCGCTGAGCAACGCGCTCGGGGCGCTGATCTTCAGCGCTCCCACGCCTTTCATCGCCGAAGCCGTGGTCGGCAACGGCACCCGGTGGTGGCCGCTCGCGTTGCTGACCGTTGTCGCCGCTGCCATCTCGCTTGTCGCTGTCGCCGGTACTTCGCGCCGTCGGCGGTCCGCCGCCCCGGCGACCGAACCGGCCGCCTCCGCCTCCGCCTGAACACCTGTTGGGAGAACTGCTTTCATGTCCACCGAGAACTACGAGATGCTGATCGACGGAAAATGGCGCGTCGCGTCCGACGGCGCCACCTTCCCGTCGGTCAACCCGTTCGACGGCCAGGAGTGGGCGCACGTGCCCGCCGCCACGGTCCAGGACGTCGACGACGCGGTCACCGCGGCCCGGCGCGCGTTCGACGAGGGACCGTGGGCGCAGTCGACCCCGTTGCGACGCGCCGCTCTGCTGCGGAAATTCGGCGACCTCATCAAGGAAAACGCCGACGAACTCGCCCGCATCCAGGTGCTCGAAAACGGCAAGCTCATCCGCGAGGTCGCCGGTCAGACCGCCGCGCTGGCCAACCACTGCTACTTCTTCGCGGGTGTGGCCGAAGCTCCGGTGGGGGAGACGCTCGCGAGCAGCGTGCCCAACATGCAGGTGTTCACGGTGCGCGAGCCGATCGGCGTGGTCGCGGCCATCACGCCGTGGAACAGTCCGCTGGCGCTCCTGCTGTGGAAGCTCTGTCCCGCTCTCGCCGCCGGGAACACGGTGGTGGTCAAGCCGTCCGAGATCACGCCAGTGTCCACGCTGGTGCTGGCCAGGCTGATCCAGGAGGCCGGGTTCCCAGACGGGGTCGTCAATGTCGTCACTGGCGCGGGCGAGGCAGGCGCCGCGCTCGCCGGGCACCGCGGCGTCGACAAGATCGCCTTCACCGGATCGACCGCGGTGGGCAAGAAGATCGCGGTGACCGCGGCGGAACGGCTCGCCCGCGTTTCGCTGGAGCTGGGCGGGAAATCCCCGAACATCGTGTTCCCGGACGCCGATCTGGACAACGCGGTCAACGGCGTCGTCGCGGGGATCTTCGCCGCCACCGGGCAGACGTGCATGGCCGGGTCCCGGGTCCTCGTCCACGAGGACGTTCACGACGAGTTCGCCGCCGCGCTGATCGAGCGCACCGAGCGGATCAAACTCGGCGACCCGCTCGACCCGGACACCGAGATGGGGACGGTCGCCTGCCAGGCGCAGTACGACAAGGTGCTGCACTACATCGAGGTCGCCAAGGCCGACGGCGCGCATCTGGCGGCAGGCGGCGGCCGGCCCGAAGATCCCGCCCTGAGCAAGGGATTGTTCGTCCGCCCGACCGTGTTCACCGGGGTCGCCAACGACATGCGGATCGCCCGCGAGGAGGTGTTCGGGCCGGTCGCCGTCGTCATCAAGTTCCGGGACGAGGACGACGCCGTCCGCATCGCCAACGACACCGCGTTCGGGCTGGCGGCCGGCGTCTGGACCCGCGATGTCGCCCGCGCGCACCGGATGGTCCGCCGCCTGCGCGCGGGCAGCGTCTGGGTGAACAACTACCGCAAGACGAACTACGTGGCCCCGTTCGGCGGGTTCAAGGAAAGCGGCATCGGGCGGGAGAACGGGTTCCACGCGATCGAGGAGTACACCGAGGTCAAAACCGCGTGGATCGACACCGGCAACCGCATCGCCGATCCGTTCAACCCGCGCGCCTGAGCGGCGACCGAGGCCGCGCTGACGAGGGCTCGCCGTCGGCGCGGCTCAGCGGTCGCTCCACCCCCAGAGATAACCCGGCACCTCGTCCGGACTTCCTTCGACGCCGAAATCGCCGCGGTAGAAAATCATCGGCCGTTCGTCAGCTCCGGGGTCGAGGGCGAGCACCCGGCCGAGGACGACGTCGTGGTCGCCCGCGCGGTGCACGGTCTCGATCTCGGCGTGCACGCGCAGCAGAACGCCGGGCAATTCCGGCGTGCCCCAGCGGGAAAGCTCCCAATCCAGTCCTTCGAAGCGAAGCCCGCGGCGGGATCCGAAGCGGGCGCAGAGATCTGTTTGCGGTTCGGCGAGCACGTTGACGCAGAACCGTCCGGCGGAGCGGATGCGCGGCCAGGCCCGGCCGCCGCGGTCGGCGCAGAACAGCACCAGCGGCGGTTCCAGCGACACCGACGTGAAGGACTGGCAGGTGAACCCCACCGCCTCGTCGTGGTCGACGCCGGTCACCACGGTGACCCCGCTGGCGAACCGGCTCAGTGCGCGGCGCATCTCCAGCGGGCTCGGTGCTTCGGTGGCTTGCATGACTCGACGGTAAAAGCCGCGGGCGAACCCTGATCCCGGCTCTCTCGGTGACCGGGACTGCCGCCGCGCGCGGGTTCGGCGGCTGGCTAGCTTCGGCGGCATCCCGCACCCACGAGCAAGAGGTCAGCCATGCCGGAACTGAGCCACGACGCGACGCTGCGCGAACTTCGCACCGACCGGGGCGTGCTGCGCTACCACGAAGCAGGCGACGGCCCGCCGGTCGTGCTGCTGCACGGATCCGGTCCCGGCGTCACCGGATGGCAGAACTTCCGCGCGAACCTGCCGTCGTTCGCCGCGCGTTTCCGGTGCCTGATCCTGGAATTCCCCGGCTTCGGCGTGAGCGACCCGGTCGACGCGCCGCCGATGCCCGCCGCCGAACGCGCGGTGCTCGACCTGCTCGACGGGCTCGGCATCGCCGCCGCTGACCTGGTCGGCAACTCCATGGGCGGATTCGTCGCCACTCGCATCGCGATCGAGTATCCGGACCGGGTTCGCCGGCTGGTGACTGTCGGCGGGATGGGCACGAACATCTTCAGCCCGGCCCCGGGCGAGGGCATCAACCTGCTCACCGAGTTCGTCGAGGACCCGACCCGCGAACGGCTCGTGCAGTGGCTGAACTCGATGGTGTTCGACCGCGGCCTGATCACCGAAGAGCTGATCGAGGAGCGGTGGAAGCTGGCTACCGCGCCGGATTCCTTGGCCAGCGCCAAGAAGATGTACGGCAAAGGGGTGTTGCAGGCGCAGGCGGCCGCGGCTTTCGACGTCACCCCGCTGTGGGCGACGCTGCGCAAGATCCGCGCCCGCACGCTCATCACGTGGGGCCGCGACGACCGGGTCAGCCCGCTCGACATGGCGCTGCTTCCGATGCGCACCATTCCTCACGCGGAGCTGCACATTCTCCCGAACTGCGGCCACTGGACGATGATCGAGCAGAAGGACGCGTGGGAGAGTGCCGTCCTCGCGTTCCTGCTCCGGAAGGACGGCGAGTGATGGCCTGGGACGCCGAATACGACTTCGTCGTCGTCGGCTCGGGCGGCGGCGGGATGACCGCGGCGCTGACCGCCGCGGCGGCCGGGCTGGAAGTGCTGGTCGTCGAGAAAGGCGCGATGTACGGCGGTTCCACCGGGATTTCCGGCGGCGGCATCTGGATCCCGAACAACCCGACGCTGCGCGCGGCCGGGCACGACGACAGCCGGGCGTCGATCCGTCGCTACCTCGATCTGCTCACCGAGGGGCGGGTGCCCGCTGAGCGGCTCGACGCGTATGTGGACCACGGTCCGGCGGCGATGGAGCTGCTGGAGCGAAGCAAGTGGCTGCGGTTCTTCTGGGTGAAGGGTTACGCCGATTACCACCCGGAGCTGGAGGGCGGTCGCCCGCTCGGCCGGTCGGTCGAGGCGAAGCCGTTCGACACCCGGCAGCTCGGCGAGGACGAGCGGTACCAGCGGCCGAACACGATGAAGGGGCCGCTCGGCCTGTGGGTCACCGCGAAGGATTACCACGATCTGGCGATGGTCAAGCGGACTTGGCGCGGTCGGTGGGCCTCGGTGATCGCTGCTTGGCGGGTGTCGTCCAACGTGGTGCGGCGTCGGCATATGGCGACCGGCGGTCGTGCGCTCGTCGCGCGGTTGCGGATGGCGTTGAAGGACGCCGGGGTCCCGCTGTGGCTGCGGTCGCCAATGACCGAACTGGTCGTCGAGGACGGCAGGGTGACCGGCATCGTCGCCGAGCACGACGGCGCGCCGCGGCGGATCCGTGCCCGCTGCGGCGTGCTGCTGGCGACCGGCGGCTTCGAGCACAGCGCTGATCTGCGGAAACGTTATCTACCGGAAGCCGCGTGGGACGACTACAGCGGCGGTGCGCGCGAGAATGTCGGCGACGGCATCGAGGCCGGGCTGGGCGTCGGGGCGGCCACCGACCTGATGGACGACGCGTGGTGGATGCCGTCGGTGCGGCATCCGTCGGGTGCAGTCGTGCCGCTGGTGTCCGAGCGGTCGATCCCGCGTTCGGTCATCGTGTCGGCCGAGGGCACGCGGTTCACCAACGAGTCCGCACCGTACGTCACCTTCGTGCACGCCCAGCTCGAGGGCGGACACGTGCCCGCCTGGTTCGTCATGGACGCCAAAGCGCGGGCGCGGTACCCGTTCGCGCAGATCCTGCCCGGCGCGCCGATTCCGGAGCCGTACTACGCGGCGGGCATCGTGCATCGCGCGGACACTCTCGCCGGGCTGGCCGAGAAGATCGGCGTTCCGGACAACGCGTTGGCGGAAACGGTAAAGCGGTTCAACGGCTTTGCCCGCACCGGAGTGGACGCGGACTTCGGTCGCGGGAATTCCGCCTACGACCGGTATTACGGCGATCCGACGCTGCCGAACCCGTGTCTCGACGTGATCGATCGAGGACCGTATTACGCGTTCCGCATCGAGGTCGGCGACCTCGGCACCAAGGGCGGCCTGGTGTGCGACGAGAACAGCCGCGTCCTGCGCGACGACGGCTCGGCGATCGACGGCCTGTACGCCACCGGCAACACGACCGCCGCGGTGATGGGCAACGAATACGCCGGCCCGGGCGCGACGATCGGCCCGTCGATCGTCTTCGGCTATCTCGCGGCGCAGCACGCGGCCGCGCGCTCGGCATGAACGCGATGCGCGTGCGGGTGACCGAGGTGGTCCGCGAGACCGCTGACGCGCATTCGCTGGTCCTGGAACCGATCGAGGGCAGTTTCAACTATTTGCCCGGGCAATTCCTCACCGTGCGGATCCCGTCCACTAAGGACAGTGTCACGCGGTGCTATTCGCTGTGCAGTTCCCCGCATTGCGACGAACCAGCGAGAATCACGGTGCAGCGCACCGCCGGCGGGTACGGGTCGAATTGGTTGGTGGACAACGCGGTCGAGGGGACTGTGCTGGAGGTGCTGCGGCCGTCGGGCACGTTCACGCCGCGTTCGCTCGACGCCGACGTGTTGCTGCTCGCCGCCGGAAGCGGGATCACGCCGGTGCTGTCGATCCTGAAGTCCTGCCTGCGGGCCGGGTCAGGACACGTGACCCTGGTGTACGCGAATCGGGACGAGCAGTCGGTGATCTTCCGGGACGAATTGCTGCGGCTGGCGAAGGAGCATCCGGATCGGTTGACTGTGCTGCACTGGTTGGAGTCAGTGCAGGGCTTGCCGACCGAGGCCGGGCTTCGGGCGTTGACCGCGCCGTACCGAGATCGGGAAGCGTTCCTTTGTGGACCTGGACCGTTCATGGACTTGGCTTCGACGGTCCTTAATGGACTCGGAGTGGAAAGCATTACCGTAGAACGGTTCACGTCGCTCACCGGAGATCCGTTCGCGGCGGTGACGGTGGACGAGTCCGGTCCCGCGAGCTCGGTGGAAGTCGAGCTTGACGGGGAAACTTTGACCTTGCGCTGGCCCCGGGAGAATGCGTTGCTCGACGTCCTCCTGGCGGCCGGTTTGGACGTGCCGTTCTCGTGCCGGGAGGGTGCGTGCAGTGCCTGCGCTTGCGTGCTTGTGAGCGGTGAAGTGGATCTGGCGCACAACGAAGTCCTGGATGGCCGGGATCTTGCGGACGGGTTGATCCTGGCCTGTCAGGCCCGGCCTAGGACGGACGAGGTCAAGGTTACGTACGAAGTTCAGTGAGGTGGGCATGGACCGGTCCGCGATCTCGGCCTCGGCGGCTGAACTCGCGGCATCGACGTGGTCCTCAATGTCGCCCATCTGACGCGGACTCCCGGTGAGCGGGATCGTGCGAGGGCGGTGCGGCGGCCGTGATTACGCTCACGTCGATTCCGGCCTCATCAGTGCGGGACCTCGTATTCCGGCGGGGATTCCCCTGATCACTTCTGGAAAGGGACCGGCATGGCACTCGACCTGAATCCGGCGAACGGACCTGTTTCCCGCGGGCGGATCATCGCGGTCTGCGCGCTGATCATTCTGCTCTCCGAAATCGCCACGTTCGAAATCCTCATGGTGTACCCGGCGCTGCCCGGGATGGCCGCGCATTTCCGGACCCTCGACGTGGCGCAGGCGGCCTCGGTGGTGACCCTCGCCGGCGCGGTCGTGCTGCCGCTCGCGGGCAAGGCTGCCGACCGCTACGGCAAGAAGCGGATCATTCTCGTGATGGGCGCGATCTTCCTGCTCGGCAGCATCCTCTGCGCGACGACCGACGTGTTCGCCGTGCTGTTGATCGGCCGTCTGCTGCAGGGCAGCCTGGTCGGCATCGTGAACATTTCCTACGCACTCGTCCGCGACGTCATCCCGCGGTCGTACGTGCCGATCGCGCTCGGTTCGGTGGTCACCGGAATCGGCATGGGTGCGGTAGCCGGGCCGTTTCTCGCCGGTGCGCTGATCGACAATTTCGGTTTCCGCAGCGTGTTCTGGTTCATGGTCATCTACGTCGGCGTACTGCTTCCGCTGCACGCGTGGCTGGTGCCGGAAAGCACGGTGCGGGTGAAATCGTCGTTCGACATCCTCGGTGCCATTCTGCTCGGTGCGGGTCTCGGCATTCTGCTCGTGGCGGTCGGCAAAGGCGGGACGTGGGGCTGGGGCTCGACGACCACTGTCGGCGCGTTCGGTCTCGGGGTGCTGCTGCTGGCCGCGTTCGTGCTGCGCGAACTGAAGGCCAAGGAACCGCTGATCGACCTGCGGGTGCTCGTCGGCCGCAAATTCCTGCCGACGGTGGTCGCGGTCGGGCTGGTGTCGTACATGATGAACGCGCACAGCATCCTCAGCCCGACCATGTTCGAGACCCCGCACATCCCCGGAAACACTTACGGCGTCGGACTTTCCGCGCTGCAACTGGCACTGTGGACGTTCCCGCTCGGCGTCGTTGGCATGGTCGTCGGCCCGCTCGGCGGCTACCTGTCGAAGCGGATCGGCGCGCGGCAGGTGCTGCTCGCGTCCAGCCTGTGCTTCCTCGTGGTGATGTTCCTCGGCTCGCGGATGTTCACCGTGCAGTGGCAGGTCGCGATCACCAGCTTCGTCGCCGGGTTCGCGGTCGGGTTCCTGCATTCCTCCAACGCGAACCTGTTGCAGGACGCCCTGCCCGCGCGGCTCGGCGGCGCGGGCAACTGCATCGCCGGCGTGATCGCGATGCTGGCGGCGTCGGCCGCGGTGACGGTGACCGGGGCGATCATGTCCGGGCACGTCCGGATGACGCTGCCCCAGTCGCACGCGGTGATCTACGGCGACGCCGCGTTCACCCAGTCGTACCTGTGGGCGGGTGTCGTCGGCGTCGTCGGGGTGGCGATCATCCTGGTGATGAAGCACGGGCGCAAACCCGCGCAGGGCGGGCTGGTCGAGGAAAGCGACACGGCTGCCCGGGTGGCGGTCGCGCGGGCCTGACAGCGGCATACTGCGTCGCGTGGAGCACGCGGTGCGGACGGAAGACGGTATCCGGCTTTGGGCGGCGAAGACGGGCGACGGCGAACCGGTCGTCTTCTGTCACGGCGGCCCGGGGTTGTGGGACATGATGGCGGACGTCGCGGCTGACCTTTCGGCAGCCGCGACCGTCTGTCGCTGGGACCAGCGCGGATGCGGCCGGTCGGAGCGGCGGGGACCGTACTCGGTGGAGACGACAGTGGCCGATCTCGACGCGGTCCGAGCCCATTTCGGCTGGGACCGCGTCGCGCTGCTCGGCCACTCGTGGGGTGCGCAGCTGGCGTTGCGCTACACGCTGGCGCATCCGGATCGGGTGACGAAGCTGGTTTACGTCTCCGGCACCGGAATCGACGACGACTCGACCTGGCACGCGGACTACGAACGCAACCTCCGCAACGCCCTGGAAAGCCGCCTGATGCGCTGGGAATCGTTGGCAGCCAAGGACCGCACCGCGGAGGAAGACCGGGAGTACTGCGTCCTGCAATGGTCAGCGGACTTCGCCGGCCGGGAACGCGCCCTGGAGCACGCCGAAGCCATGGCTGACCCGTGGTTCGGCGTCAATTTCGAGTGCAACGCGGCGCTGAACCGCGAGCGTTGGCCGGATCTGCGTGGTCAGTGCGAAGGGTTGAAGGTGCCGACCCTGATCGTGGACGGAACAGCGGACATCCGGCCGCGCTCGGCGGTGGACTCGCTGGAACGCGCCTTGCCGGTGGTGTCGCGCGTCCAGTTGCCAGCCGGTCATCTGCCGTGGGTGGAGGACCCGGCTGGGTTCCACGCCGCGGTCAGCGGATTTCTAACGAAAGCAGGGGCGGACTCGGCCTGAGTCCGCCCCTTCCTCCGCGTGAATTACCGCGCCGGGAGCAGCTTTCGCGTTGCCTCGTGCGCGGCGAGCGCCAGTTCGGCACGCGGGAATCCGCTGCGCTTCTCCGCGGTGGCGAGGTTCCCGCCCGCGACCCACACCGGCCCGTCCGCGAGGTGCGCCAGACCCTCCCGCGCGACGTCCTCCGGTTCGGCCACGTTCAGCCCGGGCAGGTCGAACGCCAGCCCGGCCCGCTCCATCGCCGGAGTCCGGGTGACCCCCAGCACCAGCTCGAGGACGTCGACGCCGCGGTCCCGCATCTCCAGCCACAACCCCTCGGCGAACACCCGGCCGAACGCCTTCACCGCGGAGTACACGCTGATCTCCGCCTGTCCGAGATACCCCGCCAGCGAGCCGACCAGCAAGATCCCACCTCGCCCGCGTGCTGCCATCAGCGCGCCGAAGTGATGTGTCAACGCGAGCTGCGCGGTGATGTTCAGATCGATTACTCCGCGCACCTTCGACAAATCCCCGGTCACGAACTCGTGCCCGTAACTGTTCGCGCCAGCGTTGAAGATCAGCAGACCGACTTCAAGCCCGTCTGTCACTTCCCGGATCGCCGAAAACGCCTCCGGATCGAGCAGATCCGCTTGCACAGTGCGGACTTCCACACCCCGCGCTTCGACCGCCGCCGCAGTTTCCGCCAACGGTTCAGGCTTGCGTGCGATGAGCACCAGATTGATCCCGGCCTCGGCGAGCTGGTGCGCGAACGCCGCGCCAACACCCTCCGAACCGCCCGCGACGACCGCCCACGGCCCGTACTTCTCGTGCGTGTTCATTCGCCAGCCACCGGAATTCCCCCGTCCGCAACTGCCCGGTCAATTGAATCCTGGAGCGCGTGACAGCCGCGGAACAGGTCCTCAGCACAGGCGGATCGTTCGACACAGCGCTCGGAAGCCGTGGTATCCCACTGGATGCTCGTCTGATACCAGCTGCTCTTGCGCACCTTCAGCCAAGCCTCGCACGTTCCGCATCGGACCGGCCGCATCGGCTCGTCCAGCAGCCGGTTGTCGGCGCGGACGGCCATCAGACGCGCTCGCCGGTCCGGCGGCCGAGGTTCTCCTCGACCTCCTTGCGCCACGCGGCATTCGGCTTCGCGGTGTCCAATTCGAACTCGAACCGCTCGGTCATCTCCGGCGTGACGTCCGCGACGTCCACATAGAACTGTTCGTACCAGCGCCGCAGCTGGTAGACCGGACCGTCCTCCTCGCACAGCAACGGGTTCTCGATCCGGGTCTTGTTCTTCCAGATCTGCACGTCCTGTTCGAAGCCGATTCGGATGAAATCGCCCATCTTGCGCGCGGTTTCCTCCGCTTCGGCGCCGGAAAGCTTGTCGGTGCGCTTCACGATTATCCCATACTGCAGCTTGAACGAATTCGCCGTGACGGGGTAGTGGCAGTTGATGAGGACGGCGTCGATGTCCATGCCCTCGTAGTGATATGTCAGCTCGTCGATCATGAAAGACGGCCCGTAGTACGAGGCGACGGAGGTGTTGCCAAGCGCCTTCGGCTGCCCGTCCTTCGCGGGCGGGCGCACGTCCTCCCGCGAAGTCCCGCGCTGCAGCTGGGTGGCGACGTGTCCTTCGAAGATGTTCTTGAAGTAGGTCGGGAAAGCGAAGTGGACGTAGAAGAAGTGCGCCATGTCCACGACGTTGTCGACGACCTCGCGGCAGTTCGTGTCGACGTGCGTTTCGTACCAGGTCCAGTCGGTCCAGTCGGCGCGCGTGGCGCCCTCGATGCGCGGGATGACGACGTCGGCGGGCGGCGGATTGCCCTCCGGGTCGTTCCAGACGAACAACATCTTGTCCTGCACCATCGTCGTCCACGCGGCGGTGCGCGCCCGCAGCGGAACCCGGCGGCTGTAGGGGATCTGCTTGCACCGGCCGTCGCCGCCCCAGCGCCAGTCGTGGAACGGGCAGGCGACCTCGTTGCCCTTCACCGTGCCCTGCGACAGATCGCCGCCCATGTGCCTGCAGTACGCGTCGAGCACGTTGAGCTTGCCGTCCTCGCCGGCGAACACCACGAGCTTCTGCCCGAACGCGGTGATCGGATGCGGCTTGCCGTCGGCGAAGCTCTCGGCCAGCCCGAGACAGTGCCACCCGCGGGCGAACCGCGTGGGCGCCGCGCCGGCCTCGATCACGCGGACCTCGTCCGGTGCCGGCTCCACTGTGGTCATCGTCGGATCTCCTTCCAGTGCCCCGCTTCTGCGAGGCTGAACGTAGAACGGCGGGCAGTCCCGAGGCAGGTGGCGTCTCGGTGACTGAGAGTCCTCTGTGGACGGTCAGTTCCAGGCAGGTTCGGCGGTGCGCAGCCGGACCATCGGGTACAGCTCCTGGGTGACCTGCCGCGCGGCGACCACGACGAGCGGTGCGACGCGCTCCAGTGCGGTCTGGGCGTCGCCGACGAGAGAGATCGCCGCCTCGGGTCCTTCCGGTCCTCGGATGGCAGCGGCGACGCAAGAGATGTCAGAGAAGCATTCGCCGCGTTCGAAGGCGAGGCCGTTGCGGTCGCGGATCCGGCCGAGTTCGCGGTGCAGCGTCACCATGTCGCAGATCGTGCGGCTGGTCTGGCGGCCGAGCGTCGGCATGACCCGGTCCTCGACCTGTTCGGCGGGCAGCCACGCGAGCATCGCCTTGCCGAGCGCGGTGCACTGCGCGGGCGCCCGGCCGCCGACGCGCGACGGGACGACCGCGGCGAACCGGCCGCCGACCTTGTCGAGATACCGGACGTCGGCGCCGTCGAGGATCGCCAGGTGCGCGACCATCCCGGTGCGCAACTGCAGTTCGTGCAGCACGGCCGCGGTCGCCTCGCGCAGTTCGAGGTGGTTGCCGCCGGTGCCGCCGAGGTTCAGCGCCCGTGCGCCGAGCGCGTAGCCGAACGACGAATGCGACAGCCACTGCAGCCGCACGAGCTGGTCGAGGATGCGGTGCGCGGTCGAACGGGGGAGATGGGTCGTGCGCGCGACCTGCTCGAGGGTGAGCCGGGTGCTCGGCGCGTCGAAGGCGTCGAGGATCAGCGTCATCCGCTCGACCATCGACGGCGGCAGGGCGCGGTCCCGCGCGACATCCGTGCCGAGGGAGTCCGTTTCGATCGCGACCACCGTCATGCTGTGCTCCTCGCGGACGAATTGAAATCATTTCTAGTTTTGACGGTAACACGGCGGCCTCCCGGAGCGTCAACACGCGGCGGGTCACGAGTGCGGCACGGCTCCCGATCAGCGGGAGAACGCGCTCGCGCTGGCGCGGCGGCCGGTAGGCATGGCGGCATGGACATCGGCCTCGTGAGCCCCGTGGTGACCCGGCTGCCGGGGGATCCGAACGCCTGGGAGGACAGCGCGGGCATCGAAGACCTGGCGCGGATCGCGGAGACCGCGGACCGCCTCGGCTTCCATCACCTGACGTGCAGCGAGCACGTCGCGGTGCCGGTCGGGGTGGCGGAGCAGCGCGGCTCGACGTACTGGGATCCGCTCGCGACGTTCGGCTACCTGGCTGCTCGTACCAGCCGCATCCGGTTGGCCACGCAGGTGCTCGTGCTGGGATATCACCACCCACTGGAGATCGCGAAGCGCTACGGAACGCTCGACACGGTCAGCGGCGGACGGCTCGTGCTCGGCCTGGGAGTCGGATCGCTGCGGGAGGAGTTCGACCTGCTGGGCGCGCCGTTCGAACAGCGCGGCGAGCGGGCCGACGATGCGCTCCGAGCGTTGCGGGCCGCGTTGTCGCAGCGGCTGCCGGAGTACCGCGGACCGCACTACGACTTCGCCGGGATGATCGTCGAACCGCATGCCGTCCAGGCGAAAGTCCCGCTGTGGATCGGCGGCCGAACCAAGCGCTCGCTCCGGCGGGCGGTGGAGCTGGCCGACGGCTGGGTCCCGTTCGGATTGTCACTGGAAGATCTGCGCCGGATGCTCGGCACGGTCGCGCTGCCGGAGGGCTTCCAGGTCGTGCTGTCGCCCGGACGGCCGCTGGACCCCGGCGCGGCCTCCTGCCGGGAGCGGCTGACCCGCGTCGTCGAGGCCGGGGCGACGACGGTCAGCGCGCGGATCGCCGCGCACTCGGCCGACCACTACCGCGAGCAACTCGAAGCGCTCGCCGAGCTAGGAAGCGAGGTCTGAAGTGGACCGGATCGCCCAGTTGGAGGCGCGGCTCGCGCGGCTGGAGGACGAACGCGAGATCAGCAGGCTGATCGCCGCGTACGGTCCGCTGGTCGACGCCGGCGCGGCCGAGGACGTCGCCGCGCTGTGGACCGAGGACGGCGCGTACGACGTCGACGAGATCTACCTCGAAGGCCGGGAGCAGCTGGCCCGGATGGTGCGGTCGAGCGCCCACCAGGGCTGGATCTCCGGCGGATGCGCGCACTTCGTCGGCCCGCCGCACGTGACCGTCGACGGCGACACGGCGATCGCGGTCTGCCACTCGCTGATGGTGGTATATCAGGACGACCGCTTTGTCATCCGGCGCGCCACGGCGAACCACTGGGCGCTCGCCCGCACCGGCGAGGGCTGGAAGGTCACCCGGCGCACCAACCGGGTTCTCGACGGCCGGGCCGAGTCGCCCGGGCTGCTGCGGCAGGGCGCGTACGGCGAGCCAGCGTTCCGCTGAGCCGGTCCCGGTCATTGGAATCGGCCCGGCGCTCCCCGCTGCGAGCAGGCACAATCACGCCCGCACCGGTGCGAGGAGGGAGACCTTGGATGAGCCTCTCCGCTGATCCTCGGCAGGCACTGACCGCGCCCGGCGGACCGTGCGAACTGCGCACCGAAGAGGTGCTGGGCGTGCCGATGACGGTGTTCGCCCATCGCGCGCGGTCGCTGGGGGAGGTGCTCGCGGCCTCGGCGCGGCACGGTGAACGCGAGTATCTGGTGACGGCTGACCGGCGGATCACCTTCGCCGAACACGCCCGGCAGGTGGCGTCGGTGGCCTGTGCGCTTCGCGACGAGTACGGGATCGGCAAGGGCGATCGGGTCGCGATCGCGGCCGCGAACAGTCCGGAGTGGGTGGTCGCGTTCTGGGCGACCGTGTCACTGGGCGCGATCGCGGTCGGCTACAACGCGTGGTGGTCACGGCGGGAGCTGGCGTACGCGCTCGGTCATACCCGACCGTCTCTGGCGGTCGCCGACTCGAAGCGGGCGGCGCTGCTGGACGGCGTGCCGGTGCTGACCGTCGAGGAGGACATTCCCCGGCTGGCGCGCCGGGAGGTACCGCTGCCTTCGTGCGTTGTGGCCGAGGACGATCCGGCAGTCATCCTTTACACCAGCGGCACGACCGGACGGCCGAAAGGCGCGGTGCACACGCACCGGAACCTGACGTCAGTGATCGAGTTCCACCGCCTGAACAGCGAAATCGCCCGTGCGCTCGGCGACCCGGCGGAGCCGTCCGCGCGGCGGTACCTGCTCGGGGTGCCGCTGTTCCACATCGCCGGACTGCACAACCTGGTGGTGCCCCGGCTCGCCGACGGCAGCGCGGTTGTGGTGCACCAGGGCGGTTTCGACGCGGAGCGGGTGCTGCGATTGGTCGAAGCTGAGCGGGTGACGAACTGGGGCGTCGTGCCGACCATGGCGCACCGGCTGCTGGAACACGGCAACCTCGAGCGGTATGACCTTTCCTCGCTGACTGCGTTCACGCTCGGTGCTGCTCCTTCTTCACCAGCCTTTCAACAACGGCTGCGCGCGGAACTCCCGATAGCGGAACAGGGATTAGTCGACAGTTACGGGCTGACGGAATCGTCCACGGCGATTTCCGTTGCCAATGCGGATGATCTGGCCGCTTTCCCCGGTACTGTCGGTCGTCCCATCGCGACGGTGGAACTGGAGATCCGGGACGCGTACGGCGAGGTGATGCCGGACGGCAGCGCGGGGGAGATCTGCGTCCGCAGTCCGTTCACGATGCTCGGCTATTGGGAAGACCCCGAGGCCACCGCGGCCGCTGTCGACGCCGATCGGTGGCTGCACACCGGCGACATCGGGGTTCTCTCCGAGGGACAGCTCCGGCTCACCGCACGGCGTTCGGATTTGATCCTGCACGGCGGGGAGAACGTTTATCCGGCCGAGGTGGAGAACGTGCTCGCGGAACATCCGGCGGTGCGGGAATGCATTGTGCTGGGCGTGCCGCATGTCGACCTGGGGCAGGAAGTGGCTGCGGTCGTGGTGGTCTCGGCACCGGTCGACGCGGCGGAGTTGCGGGCGTTTGCGGCCGAGCGGCTGGCGTATTACAAGGTCCCGTCGCGGTGGCGGATCGGAACGGAACCGTTGCCGCGCAACGTGACCGGCAAGGTCGTGCGGAACCAGGTGCCGCGGCCCTGATCCCGTTGACCGGGAGCGCACCCACGCGCTCGCGGGTTCCGCTGGGAGGCTCAGGGCAGCCGGGACCGCACCGTATCCGGACCGGAGAAAGGGAAGCGCCATGACCCATCCCGCTCTTGCCGCCGTCGAGGAACGGTCCGAAGAGATCGCCGCGCTCGGACCGGAAAACGAGCGGCTCGGCCGGCTCGCCGACGAAGCGGCGAAGGTGCTCCGGGAAACCGGCGCGATCAAGATGCTCCAGCCCGCCGATTACGGCGGCGCGGAAGCGCATCCGCGCGAATTCGCGGAAACGGTGATGCGGCTGGCTTCGCTCGACGGTTCGACGGGCTGGGTCGCCGGGATCATCGGCGTGCACCCGTGGGAAATGGCGCTCTGCGACCGTCGCGTGCAGGAAGAAATCTGGGGTGCGGACAACGACACCTGGATCGCTTCGCCGTACGCGCCGATGGGCGTGCTGAAACCGGTCGACGGCGGGTATGTCTTCAATGGACGGTGGCAGTTCTCGTCCGGCACCGATCATTGCGACTGGATTTTCCTCGGCGGTTTTCTCGGCGACGCGGACGGCAATGTGCTGCAGCCGCCCCGGAACTACCACGTGATCCTGCCGCGCGCGGACTACGAAATCGTCGAGGATACCTGGGACGTCGTCGGCCTGCGCGGCACCGGAAGCAAGGACATCGTCGTCAAGGACGCGTTCGTCCCGGAGTACCGTGCGGTGCCGTTCAGCCGGATGACCGACGGAAGCGCGCTGCGGGAATCCGGCCGCACCAACCCGACGTACGGCGTCCCGTTCACGACGATTTTCCCGCTCGGCATCACGTCCGCGGTGATCGGCATCGCGGAAGGTGCGTTGGCGGCGCATCTGGCATATCAACGCACGCGCGTGCAAATCACCGGGACCCGGGTGAAGGACGATCCGTACGTGCTGTACGCGATCAGCGCCGCCGCGGAGGAGATCAAAGCGTCGCGAATCGCCATGCTGGACAACGTTTCCCGGTTCTACGACAAGGCCGCCGCGGGCGAGCCGGTGACGCTCGCCGACCGTGCCGCGTCGCGCCGCACCCAGGTCGCTGCGGCGTGGCGGGCGGTGCGCGCGATGGACGAGGTGGTCGCCCGCAGCGGCGGCAACGGCCTGCGGATGGACAACCCGATCCAGCGGTTCTGGCGCGACGGCCACATGGGCCTGGCGCACGCGATCCACGTGCCCGGTTCGGTGTTCCACGCGTCCGCGCTGACCGACCTCGACGTCGAGCCGCCGCCCGGCCCGATGCTGTCCATGATCTGATTTTTTCCCACCCCGCAAGGAGTTTCGCCATGACCGAGATCCGAGGGCTCGGATACCTCCGAGTCCAGAGCCGGGACGTGCCGCGCTGGCGCGAGCTGACCGTGGAGGCGCTGGGCTTCGCCGAGACGGCCGGCCCGGTCGCCGACGGCCTGTACCTCCGGATGGACGAGCGCGAGGCACGGCTGATCGTGCTGCCCGGCGAGGACGACCGGGTGCTCGCGGTCGGCTGGGAGGTGCGCGACCAGTTCGCGCTGGCCGCCGTCGGGCGCGCGGTGGAGGCGTCCGGCACCGCGGTGAAAGTGTTGTCGGAACAGCAATGCCGCGAACGCCGCGTCGATTCGGCGCTCACCTTCGACGACCCGTCCGGCACCCCGGTCGAGGTGTTCTTCGGCCCGGTCCTCGACCACGACCCGGTGCGGACGAAGTGGACGCAGCAGTTCGTGACCGGCGCGCAGGGCATGGGCCACGTCGTGCTGCCGACGACGAACTTCGCCGAGGTCGAGACGTTCTACACCGAGGTGCTCGGCTTCCTCCCGCGCGGCGCGGTCGCGATGGGCGGCGCGGCCCCGGACCAGAAACCCCGCCGGGTGCGGTTCATGGGCGTCAACCAGCGCCACCACAGCCTGGCGATCTGCCCGGCCCCGCACGGCGAACCACCGGGCCTGGTCCACCTGATGGTCGAGGTCGACTCCCTCGACGCGGTCGGCCGAGCCCTGGACGAGGTCGGCAAACGCGGGTTCTCGGTGTCCTCGACGCTGGGGAGGCACACGAACGACAAGATGGTGTCGTTCTACGTCCGGGCGCCTGGTGGATGGGACCTGGAGTACGGGACCGAGGGAATGCTGGTGGACGAGCGGTTCTATACGGCGGAGGAGATCACCCGGGACAGTTATTGGGGGCACGACTGGTCTGGGTCGGAGCAATTGGCGGCGTTCACCCCGCCGAAGTGAGGGTAGGTGTAGTGGCGATCCCGGTTAGCACCGCGATCGCCACTCACGACCCCTCAGCGCCCCGTAAACCGATGCAGGGCGTCGAGCACAGCAGGCGCGGGCGTATCCGGATGGCCGGCGTCGTGCAGCAGGTGGTCCACTCCGGGCAGCCGCACCCGGCCCGGTCCGCCGACGTGCGCGCGGCGCAGGGCGACGGTCAGCGCATCCGTTGTAGCGCAAGGAACTTGCGCGTCATTCGTGCCACAGGTAAGCAGCACCCTGGTCCCCGGCCGCAGCGCCGCGGCGGTGGCAGGCGGGTAGACGGCGTCGTCGCTGTCCACGAACCGGCCGTTCTGCCCTTGGAAGCCCTGGAACAGCTGCGCGACGGCGGGCGGCAGGCCGGTGGCGTCGACCGGCCGGTGTTCGCGCAGGGCGGTGACGGCGGCGTCGATCGCCGCGTCGACAGTCCGCTGCTGCTCGGGGTCGAGCTGGCCGTGGCGGGCCGCCTCGGCGATCTGGGCGTGCAGCTGGAGCGCGACCAGGTCCAGCAAGCGGAGGGCTTGGGGTTGCAGCAGCACCAGGCCGGCCGGGCGGGGACGGACTGAGCCACCGAGCAGCAGCGCGGTCATCGCGCCTTCGCTGTGCCCGACGACAGTCAGCGCGTGCGGTGCTGTCTCCGGCTGTTCGCGCAACGTCTCGTAGGCGGCTTTCGCCTGACGGACGAACGCCGGATAGTCGAGCGTTTCGGGATGGTCGCGGTAGGCGCCGAGCCCGGTGGCGCCGGTGCCGTACTTGTCGAACCGCAGCGTGACGACCCGGTCGCGGTCGAGCGCATCAGCTACCTGCGCCAGGGTGTTCGGGGACATGCGCGGCTGGTTGCCGTCGCGGTCGGTGGGGCCGCTGCCGGGCAGCAGGAGCGCGGCGCGCAAACGTTGGCCGGCTCGGTGCGCGGGAACGTGCAGGGTGCCGTACGTCGGCGTCCCCTCGACGGTGAAGACGATTTCGCGGTCGGCAGCGGGCACGAGATCGGGCACCGCCGCGACGGGGGCGGCCATGGTCAGTGCGACTGCTGCGAGGTGGGAGAGCATCAGCGCAGCGCCTTCTCGACCAGTGCGACGGTCGTGCGCGGGTCGTCGACTTGGAGGACGAGGCGGGCGTAGCGCTCGTCGGCGAGTTCGAGCACGACGGCCTTCGCCGGATCCTTGACGTCCCAGAAGACCTTTTCGCCGTCGAGGTGGAACGTGCCCGCCGTGATCACGCCGGGCACGTGGGCTCCGGGCGCGCGGATCCCCTTGGGGTCGGCGGCGATGCCGGGGTCCGCGGTCGCGCCGCGGACGTTGGCCAGCGGGATGGTCAGGCTGCTCTTGAAGGCCCACAGCTTGTCGAGACCTTCGATCACGACGACGAGGTTGCCGCCGTCGATGGTGACCAATGCCATGTCTTTTCCTTGTCAGTTAAGGGGATCGAGCAGTTGGGCCAGCGCGGTGCCCGGGTCGCCGGGGTCGCCGCGCAAGCGGAGGCCCAGTGCGGCGGACGTGAGGGCGGCGGCCAGTGCGGTGGAAATGCCGAGCGCGTCGGCAATCGCCTGATCGAGCGTGGCCAGCGCCTCGGCGACCTCGGCAGCCGCCTCCTCGTCGGCCGGCGCCCGTTCGACCGCCGCGAGCAGCAGCATGCCGAGGTCAGCCGACGCGACGAGCCGGAGCGCCGTCGCGGCGTCCGGCGCCGCGGCGAGCGCTTCGGCCAGGGGACGGACGTCGTCGGCGAGATGGCGGCGCAGCGCGGCCAGATAGAGGCCGCGCTTGCTGCCGAACGTCTTGTACAAGCTGTTGCGGTGCACGCCGAGGTGCGTGACGAGGTCGTCGACGGACACTCCGTCGTACGCGCGGCCGCCGAACAACCCCACGGCGGCGCGCACCACCTCGTCCTCGTCGAATGCCCTTCGCCTGCCCATGTCCTGACGGTAGCCTTTTGAGGAACGATCAGTCAAGAACGATCGTTCCTTAAAAATTGCGGCTCCGGATCAGCTTCCGGCCCGCGCCACCAGATCGTCGACCGCCCGGGCAGCGAAAGCCATCGCGGTGCCCAACGGAATACCCGGCCCCGGGTAGTAACCGCCGGTCATGGAAGCCGCTGAATTCCCGACCGCGTAAAGGCCTTCCACCGCCGAACCGTCCTCGCGCAGCACCCGGGCGTCCGGATCGGTCACCAGGCCGCCCTTCGTGCCCAGGTCCGACAGCACCAGCCGGGCAGCGCGGAACGGCGGGCGATCTACCGGCACCAGTACCGGATTCGCGAAGTGCCGCGCGTATTCGTCCTCACCCCGGCCGAAATCCGCGTCGTGCCCAGCCTCGGCGAAAGAATTGAAGCGGGCGACCGTCTCCGGCAGCTCCGGAGCATCGATCAGCTTCGCCAGCTCCGCGAGCGTGTCCGCTTCTACCCAGGTGCCGGCCGCCAGATGGTCGTCCGGCCGTCCGCCCGGCAACGCGATCGCGGGCAGCCGTCCGCCCTCGCGGCTGTCGAACACGATGTGCGACGGGATCCGCCGCGCCGGGTCCGCTGCCATCTCACGACCCATCTGGTCGTATGGCAGCGATTCGTTCGCATACCGCCGCCCGTCGCGGTCGACGACGAGTCCGCCGCGGAAGCCGAGCGTGAACGACGCGCCGCCGTCCGGCATCGCGATTCCCGGGCACCACCAGCCCTCGTCCATCAGGTCGACGGCCGCGCCCAGTGCGATCGCCGCCGCCAGGACCTGGCCGCGGTTCGTTTCCGCGGGTGCCATCGACCACGCCGCCGAGCCGGGCACGCCGGACTGTTCCCGCAGGTCCGCGTTCCGCTCGAACCCGCCGGCGCCGATGAGCACGCCGTAGGTCGCCCCGATCCGCCGCGGTCCGACGCCGACGACCCGCCCGTTCTCGACCACCAGCTCGTCGACCGGCGTACTGGTGAAGACGGTGCCGTTGCCGGTCGCGTCGAAGGCCAGCAGCAGCCGGCCGATCAGCGCGCGGCCGCCGTCCAACGGGGCGTCGCGGTGCCCGCGGCCGGCGCGGTCGCGGTCTACCGGCGGACGCACCAGCTCGGCCCGTTCGCCCAGCTCGGACAGCGGCAGGTCGACCGGGACGAACGAGCGTCCGCCAGGGACGCGGCCGGGCCGGTCGAAATAGTCCGGGAACGCCCGCCATTCGAACTCGAGCGCCGGATCCGCCTCCAGCGCCGCGACCAGCTCCGGCGCCTTCGCCAGGAACGCCTCCTGCCGCCCGGTCCGGTCCTCGCCGAGCAGCGCGCGCAGGTACTCGCGCGCGGCGGCGGTGGAATCCGCGACCCCGAACCGCTCCTGGACCTGCGTGCCGGGCAGCCAGCAGGCCGCGCCGGAGTACGCGGAAGTCCCGCCGAGCCGGTCCGCGGCCTCGACCACCGCGGTGCGCAACCCGGCCCGGGCAGCGAGGTACGCGCCGGTCAGCGCGCCCGCGCCGGACCCGACCACCACCACGTCGAACTGGTCGTCGAAAGCCATGAGTCCTCCAAGTCGTCGCGACCCGGCGAGCCAACCGCATCCGCGGCGCGCCGGGGCGCGGTCATCCCACTCACCGGTAGCGGCGGCGCCCGGTGGGAGGATCGTGCGCGAGAATGGCCTGATCACGAGCGGAGGAGTCGCGGTGCCGAGAGTCGCCGAAAACCGGGCGCCGGCCACGCCGAGTTCGCCCGCGCAGCAGGAGCGCTACCGCCGCATCCTGCGAGCGGCCGCGGACCACGGCGCCGAGCACGGCCTCGACCGGATCCAGATGCTCGACGTCGCCCGCGACGCCGGCGTCGCCATCGCCACGCTCTACCGGTACTTCCCGTCCAAGACGGTCCTGTTCACCGCGCTGCTGCACAGCCAGGTCGAGCAGCTGGACCGCAACAGCGTCCCGGTCGAGCCCGGCCAGGAACCGGCTGAGGCGGTCGCGCGCGTGCTGGTCGACGCCGCCCGCCGCCTGCTGGAACGGCCGCGGCTCGCGCAGGCGATGCTGCAGTCGAACAACGCGACCGTCGCGGGGGAGTCGCCGAACATGGCCGCGACGGTCGAGTTCGCCGACCTGATCCTGCGCGTCGCCGGGGTGGCCGAGGCGAGCGAGCACGACCGCCGTCTGGTCCGGCTGATCGAGCAGACCTGGTACGGCGTGCTGACCTCCCAGCTGAACGGGCACATCACCGCCGAGGAGGCGGAGGCGGACACGGTGCTGGCTTGCCGGTTGCTGCTGGCGGGGCTGGGCGGGCCGGGTTCTCCCGGTGACCGGGATGGGACCGCCGCGCCGGGCTGAGTCCTCGTAGCGTCGGGGCCGTTCCCGGAACCCCACCTCAGGAGGCCCTCATGCCGCGCACCGTCGTCGTCACCGGAGCGAGTTCGGGGATCGGGGCGGCGCTCAGCGGTCTCCTCGCCGAACGCGGCGACCGGGTCCTCGGCGTCGACCTCGCGGGCAGCGACGTGGACGCGGACCTTTCGACCCCGCACGGTCGCGCCGCTGCCGCCGAGGAGGTCGGCAAGCGCACCGGGCCGGTGGACGCCGTGGTGACCTGCGCCGGCACGTCGAATCCCGGCGAAGCCATGGTCACGGTGAACTACTTCGGCAGCACCGAGTTCATCGAAGCCCTGCAGCCGCTGCTCGCGAAATCCGAGGCGCCGCGGGTCGTGCTGGTCGGCTCGATCTCCGGGACCCAGCCGAACGACCCCGCCGTGGTCGACGCCTGCCTGCGCGGCGACGAGCAAGCCGCGCTGACCGCCGCCCGCGCGGCGATCGCGGACAATCGCGCGCTCCAGCTGTACCCGTCCTCGAAGTCCGCGATCGCGCAATGGGCGCGCCGGACGTCGGTTTCGCCCGGCTGGGCCGACGCGGGAATCGCGGTCAACGTGGTCGCGCCCGGCGTGGTCCGGACGCCGATGACCGACGGGCTTTTCGCCGACCCGCAGATGAAAGCCGTGATGGACAAAGCAGTCCCGATGCCGCTGCACGGTTATGCAGCTGCGGAAGACGTCGCGCGCGTCCTCGCGTACTTCGCCGACGCCGCGACCACGCACATCACCGGCCAGGTCGTCTACGTCGACGGCGGCGCTGAGGCGACCCTCCGCCCGGCGGCGCACTACTGATGACGACTTACGCCGAGAACGTCCCGTTGTCGCCCGTTCCGAACGACGACGGCATCGACGCTGCCGTCGCGGCGGCCCGCCGGGTGGTCAGCGCGCTCCTGCACGCGGGTGCGGACAGCACCGCGCCGATGACCGAGATCGCCCGCGAACTCGACCGGATCGCCGACCAGCTCGAAGAACACGCGCCGGAGCGGCAAGACCGGTTCGTCGGAATGTGGGCCGGACGACCGCGCCACGATCCCGTTACCGGCCCGGAAAACGCGCTCGCGCCGCCGCTGCGCCTGCACGGTTTGCCGGACGGCTCGGTCACCGGAACCGTGACGCTCGGCCTGCCTTATCAGGGTCCGCCGGGCTGCGTGCACGGCGGGATTTCCGCGCTGCTGCTGGATCACGCGCTCGGCGTCGCCAACAGCTGGGGGCCCGGGCCGGACGGGATGACCGGCACGCTCAGCGTCCGCTACCACCGGACGACCCCGCTGTTCGAGGAACTGACGATTCGCGCGCGGCAGCAATCCAGCGAGGGCCGCCGGATCCACACCACCGGCGAAATTCTCGCCGGCGGCCAGGTTTGCGTTTCCGCCGACGGCATTTTCGTGGCGAAACACGTCGCGCGACCGGTTGCCCCAGACGAAGGAGGCCGATGAACACGCTCGCGGGCCGGGTGGCCCTGGTGACGGGTGCCGGACAAGGCGTCGGGCAAGGAATCGCGCTGGCGCTGGCAGGGGAGGGGGCGTCGGTCGCGGTTCTCGGGCGTACGCGCGGCAAACTCGACGAGACCTGTCGCCTCGTGCGTGAGCGGGGAGGTTCCGCGGAGCCGTTCGAGTGCGATGTCGCGGATACTACGGCTATTCCCGGCGTTGTCGACGAGGTTGTTGCGCGGTTCGGCCGGCTGGACATTCTGGTCAACAATGCGTACTCCGGCGCTTTCAGTCCATTGCTAAAAATGAGCGACGAGGATTTCGCGCGCGGTTTCGAGACCGGCCCGTTCGCGGCTTTCGCGTTCATGAAAGCTGCACACCCGCATTTGAAGGCGACCGGTGACGGTTCGATCGTCAACCTGGTCACATCAGCGATGGTACGTTGGGATCCCACCACCTACGGTGCTTACGCCGCAGCGAAACAAGCCTTGCGCTCGCTGTCGCGCACTGCCGCAGTGGAGTGGGCGCGCGACGGGATCCGAGTCAACGCGATCGCGCCGCACGCGTTGTCGCCCGGGTTGAAATGGTGGACCGAGCACAATCCCGAAGAGGCCGAAAAATTCGTCGCGACCATTCCGATGGGCCGGATCGGGGAATGCGAGGAGGACATCGGCCGCGCCGTCGTCGCGCTGGTCGGCTCCGACCTGCGCTACCTGACCGGAGCCACCGTGCCGCTCGACGGCGGCCAAGCCTTCTTCGGCTGAGCCCTTTCTGAGGAGACCTCGCTGTGTCCACCCTTTCAGCCCTCGACACCGCCGCCGCCATCCGCCGTGGCGACCTGTCCGCCCGGGAAGCCGCCGAGCAAGCGATCGTCCGCATCGAGGAGGCTAATCCGCAGATCAACGCCGTCGTCGGCCGTCGCTTCGAAGCCGCGCTCGCGGAAATTGACGCCGGACTCCCGGACGGCCCGCTCACCGGAGTCCCGTTCCTGGTCAAGGACCTCGGCACCGAAATCGCCGGTCTCCCCGCGACCCAGGGCAGTGCGCTCTTCGCCACCGCAGTGTCCACAGTGGACAGCGAACTGATCCGCCGCTACAAACGCGCCGGTCTGGTCATCCTCGGCACCACCAACACCCCGGAGTTCGGCCTCAACGCCAGCACCGAACCGCAACTGCACGGCCCCACCCGCAACCCGCACGACCCGTCCCGCTCACCCGGCGGCTCCAGCGGCGGTTCCGCGGCCGCCGTCGCCGCGGGCTTGGTCCCCGCCGCCCACGCAACCGACGGCGGCGGCTCGATCCGGATCCCGTCGGCCATGTGCGGTTTGGTCGGCCTGAAACCGAGCCGCGGTCGCACCACCGGCGCCCCCGACTCCGGCACCCTCGCCGCCCCGGTCTCCGTCGCCCACGCAGTGACCACGACGGTCCGTGACAGCGCCGCCCTGCTGGACGCGATCGCCGGACCACTGCCAGGTGAAGCCTTCGCCGCCCCGACGCCTCCCGGCACCTTCCTCGACGCAACTCGCCGCGCTCCCGGCCGCCTCCGCATCGGCCTGGCCACCCAAGCCCGAACCGGCGTCGACCCGCATCCGGCGTGCCTGGCCGCGGTGCAGCAGACGGCGAAACTGTGCGAGGAACTAGGCCATCACGTCGAGGAAACCGTGGCCCCGTTCGATTTCCCGGACGTCCGCACGACCGGCGGAGTGCTGATGGGCGCGGACCTGGTGGTGATCGTGGAAGACCGGCTGGCAGCCCTGGGCCGCGAACTCCAGCCGGGCGATGTCGAGCCGTTCACCGAACTGCTGCTGGACCACTACCGGGGCCTGACCGCCAACCAACTCCATCGCGCATTGCGGCGGGCCCAGGAGATCGGGTGGGAGGTCGGGCAGGTCTTCACCTCCTACGACGTCCTGCTCACGCCGACCCTGCCGCTCCCGACTCCGCCGCTGGGCTTGCTGGACACGTCGGATCCCGCGTCGATCTATGAGCACGCGGCTGGGTTCTCGGCGTGGACGAGCGTTTTCAACGTGACCGGGATGCCTGCGATCTCACTTCCGCTCGGGAACGATGACGACGGGCTGCCGCTGGGAGTGCAGTTCGCGGCGGATCTGGGGCAGGAGGGGGTGTTGTTGTCGTTGGCGGCGCAGCTGGAGGACGCGGCTCCCTGGCCGGTCCCTCAGTAGCGGTATGCGGGCGACGCACTGCTCAGCAGCTGCGCCATGATGACGATGATCCCGATCGAGGTCAGGATCGCCCACAGCACGACAATGGTGGCGATGACCAGCGCGTGCCGTCGGATCGCCGCGAGCTGGCCCAGGATCTCCAGGTTGATCCGGTTCGCGTAGTCCGTCGGCCCGTCCGTCTCGGACGCTTCCTTGAGCCGCTCGGCGATCGCGACGGGTCCGGTGAACGCGTCGGGGTGATAGCGGGGGCGCGGCTTGAAATCGGTCATGGGCGGTTTCTCCTCCGGTGAGGCATGAAGAGAAGTCGCCGGGCCCGGCCGCGGCGTTACCGCGCTCGAGAGCCCGCCGCTCTCCCGGTCACCGAGATCGCCAGAGCGGGCCAGCCCCTCCGTTTCCTACCGTGACAGGGTGACTTCCACGACCCCCACCCCGCCCGATCCGCTGGCTCCTGCCCGGCTCGGGCCGGTGCAGTTGCGCAATCGCGTTGTCAAGGCGGCGACTTACGAGGGGCTCAGCCATCACGGCCGGGTCACCCGGGATCTGGTCGATTTCCACGTCGGCTACGCGAAGGGCGGCGTCGGGATGACGACGGTCGCCTACTGCGCGGTCGCCAAGGAAGGCCGCACCGACCGGCATCAGATCTACTGGACCGACGAATCCCTCCCTGGACTGCGCGTGCTCACCGACGCGGTGCACGCCGAGGGCGCGGCGGTCTCGGCGCAGATCGGGCACGGCGGGCCGGTCGCGAATCCGAAAGGGAACGGGCTGCCCGCGCTCGCGCCGAGCCGGTACTTCCACAAGACGACGCTCAGTTTCGCCCAGGAAATCGACCACGCCGGCATCGAACGCGTCAAACGCGCCCACGCCGACGCTGCCCTGCGCGCCATCGAGTGCGGCTTCGACGCGATCGAGGTCCACTTAGGACACAACTACCTGATCAGTTCCTTCTTGAGCCCGAAACTCAACCATCGCACCGACGAATACGGCGGCTCGCTGGAAAACCGCGCCCGGCTCGCGCGCGACACGATGCGTGCGGTGCGCGACGCCGTCGGCGACCGGATCGCGGTGATCGTGAAAATGAACATGGACGACGGCGCCCCCGGCGGCTTCTGGCTCGACGAAGCCATCCCGGTGACGCAATGGCTCGAAGCCGACGGCACCTGCGACGCGCTCGAAATGACCGCCGGATCGTCGCTGCTCAACCCGATGTATCTGTTCAAAGGCGACGCGCCAGTCCGCGAGTTCGCGGCGGTGATGCCGCAGCCGCTGAAACTGGGCGTGCAGGCAGTGGGGAAGCATTTCATTCGCGAATATCCTTACCGGGACGCGTTTCTGCTCGAGGACGCGCGACAGATCCGAGCCGCGGTGAAGCTGCCGATGGTGCTGCTCGGCGGGATCACCGACCGCGCGGCGATGGATTTGGCGATGCGGGAAGGGTTCCAGTACGTCGCGATGGGGCGGGCGTTGCTGCGCGAGCCGGATCTGGTGAACCGCATCGCGGCGGAGCCGGAGACGCCGTCGTTGTGCATCCACTGCAACAAGTGCATGCCGACGAACTTCACCGGGACGCGATGCGTGCTGGTGGACCGGACTACGACCCGGGGTGCGGACTGGGGACAGCCCGCGGGGTACGTGGGTTGAGCGGTTCGTGAGTGTTCGAACCGGCGTGAACACTCACGAGGCGCCGCTCGGGTTGCCGCCCGGTTGCGCGTGGGTCGAGCTGGGGTTGGGGGCTTGCGGGAGGGGCCGTGGTGATGCGCGGGCTGGGCAAGTGGTGGCGGGCGGAGTCGCGGTGCGGCCAGGACGGGGTCGCGGTGGTGAGATGGCGGGGCCGAGGCGGGGCGAGGGACGAATCAGTGGTGAGGCGAGGACGGGGCCGTGGTGGCGTGAGCCGAAGGGAGCCGAACCCGCCTCGCCGCCTCACGTTTGCCGTGGAAAGTTCGTGAACCCCTTCCGGTTCGTCCGCAAATACCATCCCGAAGCCGCGAGCGTCCCGCCGTCCACCGGGATCGTGTGGCCGGTTACGTAGGAAGCCGCGTCCGTCGTCAGGAACTCGATCACCTTCGCGTACTCGTCCACGTGCCCGAACCGGCCCAGCGGCACCCAGGTTTCGATCGCCGCCGGGTCGTTGTCGCGCAGCATCGCGGCGGCGGGAGTCTGCTGGCTGTCCGCGAGATCCGGCGCGATCGCGTTCACCCGCACGCCATGCCGCCCCACCTCGACTGCCAGGCTCTTCGTGAACGCCGAAACCCCGGCGTTGTAAGCGGAATACACCGCGTGCCCGGGGATGCCGCGAAACGCTTCCACCGTCGAATTGTTCACGATCACGCCGGAGCCCTGCGAGATCATGTGCGGCAGCACCCGGTGCGTGAGCTTGAAGACGTGCAGCAGGTTCAGTTCATGCAAGCGCGCCCACTGGTCCGGCGTGCTGTGCAGGAAATCCCGGGAAGCGGGGCGGAAATCGCCGACATTGTTGACCAGGACGTCGATCCGTCCGTCGCCCAGGCGCAGGGCCGCGGCGGTGACGGCCTCGACCGCCTCGTCCGCCACGATGTCGCCGATGACCGTTTCGCACACGCCGCCGGCCGCCTCGATCTCGGCGCGCGCGGCGGCAGCGGCGGGGGCGTCGAGGTCGTTCAGCACGACCAGGTCCCCGCGCGCGGCGAGGCGGCGGCTGGTCGCCCCGCCGATCCCCAGCGCGCCCCCGGTGACGATGCTGACTCGCCGGATTGCTTCCTGTGGCATGGAAAACCTCCTCGTCCTCAACCTAGCATTTGTTTGGTAAGCTGAGCGCTCCCGGCGAGAAGGAGCAGCATGCTAGTCAGCTTCGACCTGACCGATCGCGTCGTCCTCGTCACCGGCGGAGCGCGCGGAGTCGGCGACGGCATCGTGGCGACGTTCCTCGAAGCGGGCGCCAAGGTCGAGATCTGCGGGCGCACGGAACCCGGGCAGCTGCGCGAGGCGGACGGCCGCAAGCCGCGGTTCACGCAGGTCGATGTGCGGGAGCCGGAGCAGGTCGAGAAGTGGCTGGAGGAGATCGGCGAGCGGCACGGACGGCTCGACGTCGTGGTCAACAACGCGGGCGGCGCGCCGTTCGCGCAGTTCGCCGAGGCGTCGCCGCGGTTTCACCGCAAGATCAACGAGCTCAACTTCCTGTCCGCGGCGTACGTCCTCCAGGCGGCGCATCCGATCCTGCGCGAGACGCCCGGGGCGTCGGCGGTGAACATCACGTCGATTTCGGCGCGGCGGCCCAGCCCGGGCACCGCGGTGTACGGCGCGGCGAAGGCGGCACTGGAAAGTCTCACGACCAGCTTGGCGGTCGAGTGGGCTCCGCGGGTGCGGGTCAACGCGGTCAGCTGCGGGTTGGTCGAGACGCCGGGTTCCGAGGACCACTACGGCGATCCGGCGCAGCGCGACGCGGTCGCCCGGACGATCCCGCGCGGACAGTTCGCGTCGCCGGCCGAGGTCGGCCAAGCCTGTTTGCTGCTCGCGTCGCCGCTCGCCAGCCATGTCAGCGGAGCGGTGCTCAATGTGGACGGAGGCGGCGAATGGCCGGCCTTCCTCCAGCACACCCCGAACGCCTGAGGAGGACCTCGCTGTGCCCGAAGCCGTGATCGTCTCCGCCGCCCGCTCGCCGATCGGGCGGGCGTACAAGGGATCGCTCAAGGACCTGCGGCCGGACGACCTCGCCGCGCAGATGGTCGAAGCCGCGCTGGCCGCGGTCCCGGAGGTCGGCCGGATCGACGACCTGATGCTCGGCTGCGCGCAACCGGCCGGGGAACAGGCGTACAACCTCGGCCGGATGGTCGCGCTGCGACTCGGCCTCGACGCGGTGCCCGGCACGACTGTGCATCGCTATTGCGCGTCCTCGCTGCAGACCACGCGGATGGCGATGCACGCGATCCGCGCCGGCGAGGGCGACGTGTTCGTCTCAGCGGGCGTCGAGTGCGTTTCGCGCTTCTCCCAAGGGAAAGCCGATGGCATGCCGGACACGAAGAACCCGCGGTACGCCGACGCGATGGCTGTGACGGAGAAGCGGGCCGCCGGCGGTCTGCAATGGACAGACCCGCGGAAAGACGGTGCGCTGCCGGACGTCTACATCGCGATGGGCGAGACGGCGGAGAACGTCGCTGACCATTGTGGAGTGTCCCGGGAGGACCAAGACGCCTTCGCGGTGCGCAGCCAGAATCTCGCCGAGGCGGCGGGGGAGTTCTGGCAGAAGGACATCACGCCGGTGACCTTGCCGGACGGCACTGTGGTGTCCACAGACGACGGTCCGCGCGCGGGCGTGACGCTGGAGAAGGTATCTCAACTGAAGCCGGTGTTCCGTCCAGACGGGACGGTTACCGCGGCGAACTGCTGCCCGCTCAACGACGGGGCGGCCGCGCTCGTGGTGATGAGCGACGTCCGGGCGCGCGAACTGGGGATCCAGCCGCTGGCGCGGATCGTCGCAACCGGGGTGTCGGCGTTGAGCCCGGAGATCATGGGGCTGGGTCCGGTCGAGGCGAGCCAGCAGGCGTTGGGCCGGGCCGGACTGTCCGTCAAGGACGTTGACCTGGTCGAGATAAACGAAGCCTTCGCCGCGCAGGTGCTGCCGTGCGTGGACCAGCTGGGCCTGGACCTCGACCGCGTCAACGTGCACGGCGGGGCCATCGCCCTGGGCCACCCGTTCGGCTCAACGGGCGCGCGAATGGCGACGACGCTGCTGCACGGCCTGCAGGCGAGGGACGCGACCTTCGGCCTGGAGACGATGTGCGCGGCGGGCGGCCAGGGCATGGCGATGGTGCTGGAGCGGCTCGCCTGATCGCGCCGGACGGTTCGGTGCCCGCCGAACCGTCCCGCCGCCAGGATGCGGTCATGGATTCCGTCGTGATCGACCCGCCGGTGCTCTACCCCGGCACCCCCGTCGTGCTGCTGTCCAGTGCGAACGCCGACGGGACGACCAACCTGGCCCCGATGTCGTCGGCCTGGGTGCTCGGCCGCACCGCCGTGCTCGGCTTCGGCAGCACCGGCCACACCTTCGCCAACCTGCGTGAGCGGCCGGACTGCGTGCTGAACTACCCGAGCGCCGAACTGTGGCCCGCCGTCGAACGCTTGGCCGGGCTGACCGGCGCTCCCGTGGTGCCGGAGCACAAGACAGGCCAGTTCCGGACCGAACGCGACAAATTCGGCGCCGCCCGTCTGACCCCGGTCCCGGCCGACCTCGTCGCGGTCGACCGGGCCGCGGAATGCCCGCTCCAGGTCGAATGCCGGGTGACGGCCGTGCGGCATCCCGGCGACCCAGGTCTGGGCATCGTCGAGGCCGAGGTGCTGCGGGTGCACGTCCATCCGGCACTTGCGGAACCGGATCTCCGGCACATTCGCGTGGCGGCTTGGGAGCCGTTGTTTTACGTGTTTCGCCACTACGTCGGCCGGGGGCCAGAACTGGGGCGGACTTTCCGGGCCACTACGTCGGAGTCCGCTCCGCTGAGTTCCCGGTGAGCCGCGACCGTCAGGCCAGTTCCCGCTTCACGATCTTCCCGCTCGCGTTCCGCGGCAGCTCCGCGATCGCCACGAACTCGCGTGGCACCTTGAAATTCGCCAGCCGCTCCCGGCAGTACTCGCGCAGCCCCTCCGCATCCAGCTCGACCCCCGCCCACAGCGTCACGTAAGCGCGCCCCACTGAGCCCATCCGGTCGTCGTCCACGCCGATCACCGCGGCTTCCACGACGTCTGGGTGGGTGCTCAGCACGTTTTCCACCTCGGCCGGGTACACGTTGAACCCGCCCACGGTGAACATGTCCTTGAGCCGTCCGGTGATCTTGACGCAGCCGTGTTCGTCCAGCTGTCCGACGTCGCCGGTGTGCAGCCAGCCGTCGGCGTCGATCGCCGCGGCGGTCGCGTCCGGGTCGTCGAAGTAGCCGAGCATCACGAACTCGCCGCGGATGAGGATTTCGCCGTCCGAGTCGACCGGCACGTCCTTGCCCTCGCTGTCGACCGCGCGGATCTCCAGGCCGGGCACCGCCGGGCCGGTCGTGTGGGCGACGTGGCGGGGGTCCTCGTTCGGCCTCGACTGGGTCGCCACCACGCATTCGGTGAGTCCGTACGCCTGCGCGACCTGCTCGAAGCCGAGGATTTCCAGCATGTCCGAGAACAGGTTCTCCGGCACCGAGGCCGCGCCGGCGATCGCGAAGCGCAGGGACGACAGGTCAAATTCGGTGCGGCGCGGGTGGTTGATCAGCGTGGTGAAGATGGTCGGCGCACCGGGCAGCACTGAGATGCCAACTCGCTGGACTAGCTCCATCAACGCGACCGGGTCGAACGTCAGCACCGGGTAGATGGTCGTGCCAGCGGTGATCGCCGCGACCACCCCGGCCTTGTAGCCGAAGGAGTGAAAGAACGGGTTCACGATCGCGTACTTGTCAGCCGGGGTAAGCGAAGCGCCCTTCGCCCAGACGTCCGCGACGCCGATCGTCTGGGCGTGCGTGCTCATCACGCCCTTGGGCACTCCGGTGGTGCCCGAGGTATAGAGAATGTCCGCCACCGTCGAAGGCGTCACCACGGATTCGTCGACAGCGGGCACCGACTCCGCCCCGGCGAGGAATTCGTTCCACGGCAACGCGACGCCGTCCGATCCGAGGTCGATCACGGTGTGCAGCTGCGGAAGTCCAGGCACCGCACCGGACCCGCCCGAACGGGAGGCGGCCTCGGTCAGCATCCCGAGATAGTCGTTGCCGAGGAATCCGTTGCACAGCACCAGCGCCGAAGCACCGGACCGTTCCAGCACCACCCGGGCTTCCTCGCCGCGGTACCGGGTGTTGATCGGCACCAGCGCCGCGCCGAGGCACTGCGCGCCCAGGAACGTCAGGATGAACTCCACGCGGTTCGGCGACCACACCGCGACCCGGTCGCCGGACCGGACGCCGACCGCGGCCAGCGCGCGGGAAACCACCCGCACTTGCTCCCGCAATGCGGTCCAGGACAGCTGTGTCGTACCGTCGACCACAGCCGGTGCGCCGCCGTGGCGGCGGGCGGCTTCGTCGAGCAGGGCGGGCATCGTGCGAGGTGTCGACACGCGGGTCTCCTCACTGAACAAGTGCTTGTTCGGTAGCATAGGGGAAAGCAGCGGGCAGGAAGGGATCCATGCGATGACTCCGCGAACCGGCCGGGCCCCGGTCAAGAACGGCGGCACTCGGCGCGGCGAGCTGCTGGGCATCGCCGCTCAGCTCTTCGCGACCCGGGGCTATTCCCAGACCACCGTCCGCGACATCGCCGACGAGGCGGGCATCCTTTCCGGGAGCCTGTACCACCATTTCGCGTCCAAGGAGGACATGCTCCGCGAGATCCTCAAGGAGTTCATGGACGACCTGCTGGCCGCGTTCACCGAGATCGCCGGGAAGGACGGCACGCCGCGCGAGCAGTTCGACGCGCTGGTGTACACCGCCTTCGCGACGATTCACGAGCGGCCGTTCGCGGTGGCGCTCTACCAGAACGAATCGGCCGTCGTCGGCAGCCTCGCCGATTTCGAATTCGTCGGGAAGACGTCGCTGAAGATCGAAAAACTGTGGCTCGGCGTGCTCCAGGCGGGCCGGGAGACCGGAGAATTCCGCGACGACCTCGAGGTGAGCCTCGTGTACCGGTTCATCCGGGACACCGTCTGGTCGTCGGTCCGCTGGTACAACCCGCGCGGAAAGCTCCGCCACGACGTCGTGGCGGAGCAGTACCTCGCGATGCTGTACGGCGGGCTGCTCGCCGGCTGAGCGGTTCAGGACCGGGACTCCTTGACCTCCCGGTCCCGGGCGTTCTTCGGGTCGAGCACGGTGCGGATCAGGTCCAGCTCGTGCTCGTCCGGCACCCGCGACACGCCCGCACCGCTGAAGTCCAGCTCGAAACCGGTGTTCGCGCGCACCTCTTCTTCGGTGACGCCCGGGTGCAGCGAGCGCACCTTCAGCCGGCCGTCCTCGTCGTAGTCGAGCACCGCCAGGTCGGTCACCACGACGCCGAGGTCGTGGAACCGCAACGCCGTCGACGAGTGCGCGCGGGCCCGGTCGTTGCCGACCCCGGACACGACGTCCACCCGGTCCACGAACACCCGGCTCGAATGCCGGCTCACCCAGTAGTCGGTGCGGTGGTTGACCGTGTTCCCCGGCGCGCCGCGCATGCCGATGAGCTGGCGTTTCGGCTTCCGCCAGTCGCCGATCAGCGAGATGTTCTGGTTGCCGAACCGGTCGATCTGGCTCGCGCCCATCATCGAATGCCGCCGCCCGGTGTTGAGGATGTCGAAGATCCGCCCGAACGGGGCCCAGCCCTCGACGGTCCCGCCCGCCGCCGCGGTCTTGCCCAGCGGCGGCGGGTCGGCCATGAAGTGGCATTCGCCGTCGGACAGCACCAGCTCGGGGGAGTGGGTGAGCCGGGCCAGCCGCGCGCTGACCGCAGGGACCGTGCCGACCGCGTGGGCCAGCACCTCGCCGGAGCCGCGCCACGCGTCGGAGCACGCGGCGATGCAGACCTCGGCGCGGGTTGCGGGGGCACTCATGCGGACTCCTTCTCGGTCGCGCGGTGGAAGGCGCGCACTGCTTCGTGGTAGCTGGCCTCGTCGCTGGTCAGGAAGGTTTCGCGGAACTGCTTCCAGGAGACCTCGTCCTGCGCCGACTGGGCGTAATGCCGCTGGAACGCCTCGTCTCGGCCGTAATCCGGGTCGCACGAGGTGAAGTGCGCGCCGTTGGGGGCTTCGATCACGCCGTTCACGAACATCCGGCTGATCAGCAGCGACGTCGACCGCTCGGTGGCGGTGAGGTCCTCGGTGTCCACGATCTTCTCGACGCTCAGCAGCGTTTTGTCCGACGCCATCGCGAACAGGTCGTCGAAGTACGGGTCCGGGCCGAGGAACTGGCCGTTGCCGAGGGTGTCGCTGCGGTTGAGGTGCAGCAGCGAGACGTCCGGGCGCACCGCGGGCACCGCGATGTAGACGTCGTCGTCATAGGGCGATGCGACCGTCTTCAGCTCCGGGTTCATCAGCAGCACGTCGCTCTCCAGCCCAGCCCGCGTCGGCAGGAACGACAGCCGGTTGGCACCCGCCCGGAGCGCGGCGACGAACATGCCCTCGTCGTACTCTGTCGTCTTGACCCGGCCGCCCTCGCGCGCGGCGCGGAAATGCGGGTCGAGCGGGATCGTGTCGAGCGAGACGAACCCGTAGATCACCCGGCGCACCTTGCCCGCCGCGCACAGCAGCCCGACCTCGGGCCCGCCGAAAGTGACCAGCGTGAGGTCTTCGACGTCGCTGCGCAGCAGTTCGCGCACCATCGCCATCGGCTTGCGCCGCGACCCCCAGCCGCCGATCCCGACGGTCATCCCGGACCGGACGTACTCGGTGACGCCGTCCAGGGTCATGGACTTGCCGCCCATTCGTTCCTCCAGTGTGTTCGTCTTGCTCAGGCGGGCAGTTGCACCAGCTCGACGCGGACCCGGTCCGGATCGAGCACGTACACCGCGCGGCAGCCCGCCATCGGATGGCTCGTGACGATCGGCTCCGACACCGCGGCGACCCCGCGTCCGCGCAGCCGCTCCAGCGTCGCGTCCAGGTCGGCGACGGTGATCGCGACGTGCGCGGCGCCCGCTTGCCCGTGGTCCGGGTCGATCCGCTTCGGCGACCCGTTTTCGTACTGCAGCAGCTCGACCACCGTGTCGCCGTCGCCGGTCGACACGAAGCTCTGGCGCACGATCACTCCCGGGTATCCGGTGACCTCGTCGATCCGCGGACCGCTGCGCTCGAACGGCCCTTCGACGCTGCCGCGCAGCAGGTCGCGGTAAAACTCGGTCGACGCGGCGAGGTCGTGCACGGTGATTCCGACGTGGTGGATCATGCGTCGCTCCGGAGCCGGGCGCGGTGCTCACGGGCGTCGCCGAAGAGCTGCGCCAGCGCGTGCGCCCGTTTGAAATACAGCTGGGCGTCGTGTTCCCAGGTGATCGCGATCCCGCCGTGCAGCTGGACGGTTTCCGAGGCGACCGCGGTGAAAGCCTCGCTGCACCACGATTTCGCGTACGCCGCCTGCTGGACGACGTCGTCGCCGTTGCTGGCCGCGAAGCCGGCCGCCCAGGAAATCGAGCGCGCGGTTTCGACCTGCACCAGCATGTCCGCGACCCGGTGCTTCAACGCCTGGAACGAACCGAGCGGGCGGCCGAACTGTTCGCGTTCCTTGAGATGCGCGACGGTTCGGTCCAAACAGGACTGTGCACCGCCGACTTGCAGTGCGGTGCAAGCGATCGCGGCGATGGCGTGCAGCCGGGGGAGCGCTTCGGCGAAGTCGGCGGCGAGCAGGGTCGCCGGGGTGTCGCGGAACTCCACCTTGGCGAACCTGAGCGTCTGGTCCACCGCCGGGGTCGCTTCAGGCGTCGCGGCGGCTTGGAACAGCGCGGGGCGTCCATCTGCCATGGCAACTACGAGCAGGTGAGATGCCTGCGCACCGTCCAACACCAACGTCGCGGTGCCGTTCAGCACGCCCGAGGACGCGACCACGTCCGAACCGCCGGTCCGATGCCGTCCGGTGCGATCCGCCCAGGCCAGCGCGACGACCTCGCCCGCCGCGATCCCGGGAAGCAGCTCCGGCGCGTCCGCGGCCAGCAATGCTTGTGCGGCAAGCACTCCCGACCCCAGTAGCGGCGACGGAGTCAGGCTCGCGCCCAGTTCCTCCAGTACGACATGTGTCTCGAAGAGGCTGAACCCGGCCCCGCCGTACTCCTCGGGGATGGCCAGCGCCGCGACGCCGATCTGCTCGCACAACGCGGTCCACAATTCGGTGTCGTACCCGGACGGCGAGTCAATCGCCGCCCGCAGATCGGTCTTCGCGGCCCGCCGGGTGACCAGCCCTCGGACGGCGGCGGCGAGTTCCCGCTGTTCGTCGGTCAGCGCGAAGTGCATCAGCGGCCCCTCATCAGGCTCTCCAGCACCCGCGCGCGGTGCACGGCAGGCGTGCCCCAGCAGCCCACGAGCGCCCGGACCCGCAACAGCCACAGGCTCAGGTCGCACTCGAGCGTGTAGCCGATCGCGCCGTGCAACTGCAGTCCGGTGCGCGCGGCGAGCTGCGCCGCGTCCGACGTGGCGACCTTCGCGGCCGAGATCGCCCGAGCACTGGGTTCGCGGGCCGCGCCGAGCACCAGCGGACGGGCGAAGTCGAGCGCCACGCGGACGTCCGCGGCGGCGTGCTTGAGTGCTTGGTACTCGCCGATCACGCGGCCGAACTGGCGTCGCTGCCCGAGGTAGGCGACGGTGTCGGCCAGCATTCGCTCGCCACAGCCCAGCAACTCCGCGGCGCAGGCGAGGCTGGCGAGATCGAGCGCCTGTGCGCGGGTTTCCGGGGAAAGCGGCTGAACCTCGGCACCGGCGGTCACCTCGAACAGATGCCGGGAGGGATCGACCGACTGCAGCGAGCGGCCGATTTCCGCCCGAGCCAGCGAATCGCCGACCACGAAGACGTCCGTCGCGACGTTGGCATCCAGCGCGTACGGAGTGTCCGGCGCGCTCGCGAAGGTCACCACCGCGTCGCCGGAAGCCAGCGCGGACAGCAGCGAAGCGTCGGTGAGCAGCGCGGGCGCGGCGGCGATCGACTCGATCACCGGGCCCGGCACGCCGTGGTAGCCGAGCCGTTCGAAAGCGACGACGAGATCGACCGCAGTCCCGCCGACCCCGCCGTGTTCCTCGGGCACGCCGAGCGCGGTCACGCCCAGTTCAGCGAGCTGTTTCCACAGCAGCAGCCCGGGTTCCGGCCGGTCGGCGGCCCAGGACCGGTTGACGCCGGGGACGTCGGCCGCGCCCAGCAGGGCGTCCAGCGCTTCGGCGAACGCGCGCTGTTCGGCGGACAGCCGGAACTTCATGCTTGTGCCTTCCTGCGGTCGCCGCGGGGGAGGCCGAGCAGCCGTTCCGCGACGATGTTGCGCTGGATTTCGTTGGTGCCGGCGTAGATCGGGCCGCCGAGGGCGAACAGGTAGTCCTCCGTCCACCGTCCGCGCACTTCTTGTCCTGCGCCGAGCAGGTCCAGCGCGGTTTCCTGGATGCCGAGGTCGAGCCCGGTCCAGAAGAGCTTGTTGACGCTGCCCGCCGCGCCGACGTCGCCGCCGTGCTGCACGTGGTCGACGGTGTCCCAGGTGTAGAGCCGGTAGGCCTCGGCCTTGATCCACGCGTCGGCCACGCGGTCGCGCAGGTGCGGCGCTTCGGCTCCGCGCTCGGCCCAGAGGTCGAGCAGCCGGTCCGCCGCCGCGAGGAACCGGCCCGGCGACCGCAGCGACAGGCCGCGTTCGTTGCCCGCCGTGCTCATCGCGACGCGCCAGCCGTCGCCCACCCCGCCGAGGACGTCCTGATCAGGCACGAAGACGTCGTCGAAGAAGATCTCGGCGAACCCGCAGTCGCCGTCGAGCTGGGCGATCGGCCGGACGGTGACGCCGTCCGAATCGAGCGGGAACAGGAAGTAGGTGAGCCCGCGGTGCCGTTCGGCCTCCGGATCGGAGCGGAACAGGCCGAAACCCCAGTCCGCGAAGGGGGCGCGGGAGCTCCAGATCTTTTGTCCGTTGAGGACCCAGCCGCCGCGTTCGTCGTCGCGGACGGCGGTGCTGCGGATCCCGGCGAGGTCGCTGCCCGCCTCCGGCTCGGACCAGGCCTGCGCCCAGATCCGGGTGCCGTTGGCGGTGCGCGGAAGGTGCCGCTGGCGCTGGTCGTCGGTGCCGTGCTCGAAGATGATCGGGGCCAGCAGCGAGATGCCGTTCTGCGCGATCCGGGTCGGCGCGCCGCTGAGGTAGTACTCCTCCTCGAACAGCACCCATTCGGTCAACGTCGCGTCGCGGCCGCCGTACTCGGCCGGCCAGGTGACCGCGGACCACCGGCCCTCGGCGAGTTTCGCTTCCCACTCGCGGTGCGCGCGGGCGCCGTCCTCGGTGTCCATCGACGGCAGCGGGCCCGGGCTGTTCTCCGCCAGCCAGGCGCGGGCTTCCGCGCGGAATTCCTCTTCCGCGGCGGTGAATTCCGGGCTCATGACTCTCCCGCGGCCTTCTTGTTGGCCTTCGCCATGGAACGCGCGTCGAGCCCGGCGAGCGAATCGGTGTCCAGCTCGGCGTTGTGCGCGTGCGCGGCGTGGTGCAGGCCGAACACCGAGTCCATTCCGGACCGCATGCCCATCAGGTCTTCGGCCTGGTTGACGGCCTTCTTCGTGAGCGCGAGGCCCAGCTGCGGCATCTGCGCGATGCGCTCGGCGATGGCGAACGTCGCCTCTTCCAGTTCGGCGCGCGGCACGACGTGGTTGACCATGCCGAGCGCCTGCGCGCGGTCGGCCCCGAACCGGTCGCCGGTGTAGAGGAACTCCTTCGCCGCGCGCGGGTTCATCACCCACGGGTGCGCGAAGTACTCGACGCCCGGGATGCCCATCCGCACCACCGGGTCGGAGAAGAACGCGTCGTCGGAGGCCACGATGAAGTCGCACGACCACGCGAGCATCAGGCCGCCCGCGATGCAGGCGCCCTGCACCATCGCGATCACCGGCTTCGGGATCTCCCGCCAGCGGCGGCACATGCCGAGGTAGACCTCCGACTCGCGGGCGAACCGCGAATCGACGCCCGCCCGGTCGGCGTGGTCCCACCAGATGACCGCTTTGCGCTCGAAGCTCTGGTCGATGTCGCGGCCCGGGGTGCCGATGTCGTGCCCGGCGCAGAAGTGCTTGCCGTTGCCCGCCAGCACGATCGCCTTGACGTCCGGATCGTCCACCGCCTTGGTGAACGCGGCGTCCAGCGCGTAGGTCATCTTCGAGTTCTGGGCGTTGCGATACTGCGGCCGGTTCAGCGTGACGACCGCGACCGGACCGCGCACCTCGTACGTCACGACCTGCTCGTCGGTGCTTTCTTCGGTTCCGCTCAACGCGCATCACTCCTTCTCGGTTCGGCGGCGATGCTACCAAACAAGTGCTTGGTTTGGTAGCGTGGCGGGACCGGCACCGGCGGACCAGGAGGACGGGTGGATCTTCGCTACACCCCCGAGGACGAGCAGTTCCGCGCCGAGGTGCGCGAGTGGCTCGGCGACCACCTCGCGGGCGAGTTCGCCGCGCTGAAGGGCCTCGGCGGGTCCGGGCGCGAGCACGAAGCGCCGGAGGAACGGCAGGCGTGGAACCAGCATCTGGCGGCGCACGGCTGGACCTGCCTCGGCTGGCCGGTCCAGTACGGCGGGCGCGGGCTGAGCCTGCTGCGGCAGGTGATCTTCCACGAGGAGTACGCGCGGTCGAACGCGCCGGCGCGGGTCAACCACCTCGGCGAGGAACTGCTCGGTCCGACGTTGATCGCGCACGGCACGGACGAGCAGCGGAGGCGGTTCTTGCCGGCGATCGTCGGGGTCACCGAGCTGTGGTGCCAGGGCTATTCCGAGCCGGACGCCGGGTCTGATCTGGCCGGGGTGCGGACGCGGGCCCGGCTGGAGGGCGGCGAGTGGGTGATCGACGGGCAGAAGATCTGGACGTCGCTCGCTCAGCACGCGCAGTGGTGTTTCGCGGTGGTGCGGACCGAGCCGGGGTCTCGGCGGCACGCTGGGCTGTCGTACTTGCTGGTGCCGATGGACCAGCCCGGGGTCGAGGTGCGGCCGATCCGGCAGCTGACCGGGACCAGCGAGTTCAACGAGGTCTTCTTCGACGGGGCCCGGACCGAAGAGTCGCTGGTCGTCGGCGCGCCCGGGGACGGGTGGCGGGTCGCGATGGCGACGCTCGGGTTCGAGCGCGGGGTGTCGACGATCGGGCAGCAGGTCGGGTTCGCCCGGGAATTGGCTGGCGTTGTCGCTGCCGCGCGGGCGAACGGGCGTTATGACGATCCGGTGGTGCGGGATCGGCTGGCGCGGGCCGAGGTCGGCCTCGAGGTGCTGCGGGTGCACGCGTTGCGGACGCTGAGTGCGTATGAGGCTGGGTCGCAGGGGCCGGAGGCTTCGGTGTCGAAGCTGTTGTGGGCTCGGTGGCATCGTGAACTGGGCGAACTGGCGATGGAGGTCCGCGGGGGTTCTGCGTTGACTGCCGCCGGTGCTTACGATCTTGATGCGCAGCAGACGCTTTTCTTGTTCAGCCGGGCCGACACCATTTACGGCGGTTCGGACGAAATCCAGCGCAATATCATTGCCGAGCGCGTGCTCGGCCTGCCTAGGGAGCCGCGACCGTGAGCGTTAAACCGGAACAGCCCGCGCCTGATTACGTGCCGGGGCACGGGTTGCTTGCCGAGCGCGTGGTCGTCGTGACTGCCGCGGCGGGCGCGGGCATCGGGGCGGCGGTTGCCCGGCGGTGCCTGGAAGAAGGCGCCCGGGCGGTCGTGATCGGGGATACGCATGAGCGCCGGCTCGCCGAGGCGGCGGCCAAGCTGGGGGCGGAGTTCGGCGCCGAACGGGTCGCGTCGGTGGTGTGCGACGTGACCAAGGAGGAGCAGGTCGCCGCTTTGCTGGACGCGGCCGAGCCGTTCGGCGGGGTCGAGGTCATGGTGAACAACGCCGGTCTCGGCGGTACGGCTTCGATCACCGAGATGACGGACGAGCAGTGGTCGTTGGTGCTCGACGTGACGCTTACCGGGACTTTTCGGTGTATTCGGGCGGCTTCCCGGCGGATGATCGCTCGCGGTTGCCGCGGGGTGATCGTGAACAACGCGTCGGTGATCGGCTGGCGGGCGCAGGAGGGGCAGGCGCATTACGCGGCGGCCAAGGCCGGGGTGATGGCGTTGACGCGGTCGGCGGCGATGGATCTGGCTTCGTCGGGGATCCGGGTCAACGCGGTGTCGCCCAGTCTGGCGATGCATCCGTTCCTGGAGAAGGTCACCACTGCCGAATTGCTGACCGAACTGAAGGGGCGCGAGGCGTTCGGGCGGGCTGCGGAACCCTGGGAAGTCGCCAATGTGATGGTGTTCCTCGCTAGTGCTTATTCGTCTTATCTCACCGGTGAAGTCGTCTCGGTGAGCAGTCAGCATCCCTGATTCTGGAGGATTCGTGCCTGAGGCATATGTGGTGGACGCGGTTCGCACTCCGGTCGGGCGGCGCGGCGGTTCGCTCGCGGAGATGCATTCCGCGGATTTGGGGGCGCACGCGATCCGTGCGCTGGTGGAGCGGACCGGGATCGACCCCGGTGCGGTGGACGATGTCGTGTTCGGCTGTTGCGACACGATCGGGTCGCAGGCTGGGGATGTGGCTCGGACTGCTTGGCTGGTGGCCGGGCTGCCGGAGCACGTGCCTGGGGTGACTATCGATCGGCAGTGCGGGTCCAGCCAGCAGGCGGTGCATTTCGCGGCGCAGGGGGTGATGTCGGGGACTGCGGATCTGATTGTTGCCGGGGGAGTGCAGAACATGTCTGCGATTCCGATTTCTTCGGCGATGGTGGTGGGACAGCAGTTCGGGTTCAGCACGCCGTTTGCGGAGTCGCCTGGGTGGGTGGCTCGGTATGGGGATCAGGAAGTGTCGCAGTTCCGCTCGGCGCGGATGATCGCGGAGAAGTGGGGGCTTTCCCGGCGGTCGCTCGAGGAGTTCGCTTTGGAGAGCCATCGCCGGGCTTCGGCCGCTATTGATTCCGGTCGGTTTTCGCGGGAGGTCGCGCCGGTCGGCGAGTTTTCGGTGGATGAAGGTCCGCGGCGGGATACGACGCTGGAGAAGATGGCCGGTCTCAAGCCGTTGGAGGAAGGCAGTCCGATTACGGCTGCGGTGGCCTCGCAGATCAGTGATGGTGCTGGGGCATTGCTGATCGCTTCCGAGCGGGCGGTCGAGGAGCACGGGTTGACGCCGCGGGCTCGGGTGCATCACATCAGCGTGTACGGGGCTGATCCGGTGTGGATGTTGACCGCGCCGATTCCGGCTACCCAGCGGGCGTTGGAGAAGACCGGGCTGTCGGTGGGGGACATCGATCTGTTCGAGTGCAACGAAGCGTTCGCGCCGGTGGTGTTGGCTTGGATGCAGGAGATCGGCGTGCCGCACGAGAAGGTCAACGTGAACGGCGGCGGGATCGCGCTGGGGCACCCGATCGGGGCGACCGGGGCGCGGTTGATGACTACGTTGCTGCATGAGCTGGAGCGGAGTGGCGGGCGGTACGGCCTGCAGGTCATGTGCGAGGGCGGCGGGCAGGCGAACGTGACCGTGTTGGAGCGTCTTTAGGGGTGTGGCTCGTCGCCTGGCGGCGACATCGGCCCTTGGTTGCGTGGGGCACCCCGAAGGTTGATTGTGCTGACGGTTCGGGGGTGCTTGTCAAGGCGGGAAAGATGCCTTGACAAGCACCCCCGAACCGCAGG
>NZ_JARACH010000068.1:0-53089 GCF_029087445.1 Amycolatopsis sp. La24 | reverse complement strand
CGCTCTTCCGATCTCATCCCCGCACCGCCGCCCGTTTCCGCCCCTTCCTCCCTCCCAATTGGGTGACATTCACGCAAAACCGGCGCGAGGGGTCCCCTCGCACCACCGGCGGCTGGGGTTCTGTCGGACCCGGCTGGCATCATCGCCTTCGTGGAAACCCTTTCCAACAAGGCCGCCGAGGAACGCCCCCGCACGCGGCGCTTCCGGATCAGCTCCATCGAGATCCTGTGCGCCGTCCTGCTGGTCGCGGTCCTGGCGCAAAACAAGCTCCAAGACCTCTTCGACGTGCCCGCGCTGCGCACCGGATCCACCGTCTTCGTCGCGGTGTGCGTGCAGGCGCTGCCGTTCCTCGTGCTCGGCGTGCTGATCAGCGGCGCGATCGCCGCCTTCGTGCCCGCCCGCGCGCTGGAACGGGTGCTGCCGAAGAAAGCGTCGGCCGCGGTCGGCGTCGCCGGGCTGGCCGGAGTCGCCTTGCCCGGCTGCGAATGCGCGTCGGTTCCCGTCGCGCGCCGGTTGATCGGCCAAGGTGTCGCACCCGCCGCCGCGCTCACCTTCCTGCTCGCCGCGCCCGCGGTGAACCCCGTCGTGCTGGTGGCCACCGCGGTCGCGTTCCCCGGCCGTCCGGAAATGGTGTTCGCGCGGTTCGCCGGCTCGCTCGCCACCGCGATGGTGATGGGCTGGATCTGGGCCCGCTGGGGCAAGCTCTCCTGGATCACCGAACGGGCGCTGCGCCGCTTGCCCGATGTCGAATCGGGACAGCGATGGCGCGTATTCGCCGAAACCGCCCGCACCGACCTCGTGGAAGCAGGCGGATTCCTCGTCCTCGGCGCGCTGATTTCCGCCTCGCTCAACGTTCTCGTGCCCGCGAAGTGGTTTGAAGTGCTGTCCGGGCAGATCATCGTCGGCGTCGTGGTGATGGCGGTCCTGGCCGTGGTCCTCGCATTGTGCAGCGAGGCCGACGCGTTCGTCGCCGCCTCGCTCACCGCCGTGCCGTTGCTGCCGAAGCTGGTGTTCCTGGTGGTCGGCCCGGCCATCGACGTCAAGCTTTTCGCTTTGCAGACCGGCACTTTTGGCCGTTCCTTCGCCGCACGGTTCGCCCCGGTCACCTTCGTGGTGGCGATCGCGTGCGGGACCGTCGCGGGCGTGATCTTCCTCGGAGGCGTCCAATGAGGCGCGAAACGCAGAACGTCCTGCTGATCCTCCTGGGCGGCGCCCTGGTGAAGATCGCGCTCAACGGCGACTACCTGCGCTACGTAAAACCAGCCCAGCAACCATGGATCATCGCTGGCGGCGCAGTGATGCTCGTGCTGGGCGCGACAGCCATCATCCGCGACATCGCAGCCGCACGCGCCGCGGCGAAAGCAGCGAACGAATCCGAAGCAGACACCGAACATCCAGACGCGCACGGCCACCACCATCACCCCGCGCGCTCAGCCTGGTTGCTCGTCGTCCCGGTACTGGCGGTGTTCCTCGTCGCCCCGCCCGCACTCGGCGCGGATTCGGTCACCCGCACCGAAGCACGCCTTCCCGCCAGCGCCGCGACCACCTCGGCAGCCGCGTTCCCGCCGCTCCCCGCCGGAGCAGTGGTGCCGATGGCGATGAACGAGGTCGTCACGCGCGCGGGCTGGGACGCCAACGGCACCATGAACGGACGCACCGTCGAGATCTCCGGTTTCGTCGTGCACACCGGAGGCCAAACCTTGTTGGCCCGCTTGGTAATCAGCTGCTGCGCAGCCGACGCGGCCCCCGTCACCGTGCACCTCAAAGGCGGCGGCGCCGACCGCTTCCCGAGCGACACCTGGCTGCGCGTCGCGGGCCAGATCGTCCCGGGCACCGCGACCCAGGCCAACGGCTACACGCCGGACCTGGTCCCGGTGACAGTCGAACGGATCACCGCGCCGAAGGATCCGTATGAATACTAAGAGGGCCAACGCTGCCGACACGCCCGCCGCACTCGCCTCGGAACGCGGGCCACCGCCTCGACCCGCCCGGTGCGCCTGAGTTTCTTCGGCTGATCCCCGGAGCGTCCTGCTTCGTGCGCTGTTTCAAGCCCGCCGCTTGAGCAGCCCCCGAACGGACCCCGTCCACGATCGGTCCCGAGTTCCTCAGAGTTGCGAAACCCCGCGGCCCGACGGCCTCGCAGCGGCTCCGCTTGCCGGAAGCTGCTCGGACCCTCGACGCCCGCGTCCTCGCCCAGCCCGGAGCGCTTCCGCCGCCGGACACCGGTCGGGTCGCCTGCCCGACGGGCCTGGCCGACGAGAGCTACGGCGCCGAGCGTGGGTCACGTGCGGACGAGAGCCGCGACGCCGACGCAGGCCACGACGCGAGCGCGGTCACCACGCGGACGAGCCCGGCGCCGATAAGGGCCGAGACGCGAGCGTGGGCCACGCTGCAGACGAAGGCTGTGACGCTGACGAGGGCCGCAACGCGAGCGTGGGTCACGACGCGGACAACGCCCGCGGTGCCGACGAGGGCTGCGACGCCTACGAGGGGCCGCGACGCGAGCGTAGGTCACGACACGGACGACGCCCGCGGTGCCGACAAGGGCCGCGACGCGGACGAAGGTCAGCTCGCGTGCTCGGCGCAGGTGCCGGTGATCTCCACGGTGTGGCTGATGTCGGTGAACCCGTGGTCCGCGGCGATCTTCTCCGCCCAGCGTTCCACCGCGGGGCCCTCGACCTCCACCGTGCGCCCGCACACGCGGCACACCAGGTGATGGTGGTGGTGTGACGAGCACCGGCGGTAGATGGCCTCGCCGGAGTCGGTGCGCAGCACGTCGATCTCGCCCGCCTCGGAGAGCGACTGCAGCGTCCGGTAGACGGTGGTCAGGCCGATGCCGTCGCCGCGCTTGCGGAGTTCGTCGTGGAGCTCCTGGGCCGAGCGGAAGTCGTCGACGGTGCTCAGCAGGTCGACCACCGCCGCACGCTGCTTCGTGGAGCGCCGGCCGGGCACCGGGACCGGTTTGGGGGCCGAGGACATCGTCACTTCCCTTCCTGCACGTGGGCGACCGCGTCGACGACGATGTGCGCCAAGTGGTCGTCCACCAGCCGGTAGACGACCTCGCGGCCGCGCCGCTCGCCCTGGACCACGCCCGCGGTCTTGAGAACGCGGAGGTGCTGGCTGATCAACGGCTGGGCGACGTCGAGTTCGTCCACGAGCTCGTGCACGCACCGGTCCGCCTCCCGCAACTGCAGCACGATAGCGATCCGCACCGGAGCGGCGAGCGCCCGGAGCAGTTCGCCGGCGTCGGCGAGCACGCCGGGAGGCATGACCGCAGGCCCGGAACTGGCGGGCCGCCCCGCCGAGCCGCCTGCGTCGACGGGATGCGGCGGGTCCGCGGGCAGTTCTGCCTGACCGTCGGCGGCCGCCTCATCCGCGGCAGCGGAGGTCCCGGTGTTCTCGGTTGCGGTCAGGGCCGGAGCGGCAGGACTGTCTACCCCGGTCTGGTCTGCGGCGGCGGAGGTGCGCTCGGCGGCAGTCGCGGTGTTCTCGGTTGCGCTCGGAGGTGGAGCGGCAGAACTGTCTGCCTCGATGTGGTCTGCGGCAGCGTTCTTCACTGAGGCCTCGGCGTTCCTGGTCGTCGTCGGTCCCGGGGTGTCGGAGTCGCCCGCAGCCGGGCTGTGGTGTTCTGCGAATGCCTCGGTCGTCGCGGAGTGCGGGGCTGCCGGACCGGCTGCGGCTGCGTGGGCTGCTGAGGCCTCACCGCCACCGGTCGATGCCGATACCGGGGCGGCTGAGTCCGCAGCAGACGCTTCTGCCGCACCGGAGTGGTTCACGGCCGAGGTCGCCGCAGCCGGACTTGCGGCACCCGAGTTCGCCGCCGCCGAGCCTGCGGCAATCGAACCTGCGGCACCCGGGCCTGCCGAACCCGGAGACCCGGCCCCCATACCGTCGGACAGGGCGCTCGAAGGTGCCGACGTCATCGCTGCCTCCACTCGCGTCCCGCGTCCGCTCCGTCTCGCCGCGTCCCAGGGCCGGGCGCCGACCAGGGGACGGCGTTTCCGAAGCCGGATGTCATTGCCGATAACCTTCGCCGCCATCGTAGTGTTCCCTTCCCCGGGCGCGGTGATCGCCGGGGCCCGGGGGACCGGCGTTCCGGATTGACCCGATCGGGTGAGTTCGTGAAGATGTGGCTTGTCGGCTTCGCAAGTCGTGACGAACGGTGCAAGGTTGTCTCGGGGGCGATTCGTCGCGTCTCGTACAGTGGCGCATCGCTCGGGGTTGCCGGAGGGCAGTGGGGAGACATGACTCGTTTCGTGACGAAGGCCGCGGTGGCGGCCCTGGTGGCACTGCCGGCGCTGGCCCCGGCCGCCGCGGCGCAGACCCAGGCCGGGCAGGCCGTCGACGAGAAGACCGGTCCGGTGTCGTTCGCCAACGTGGCGTCCGTGCGCCTGGGCGGCGACCCGCAGCACGGCGGCGCGCTGATCACCGAGACCCAGCGGTCCCCGCTCACCCCGGGCCAGTCGCAGCTCGGCACGGACCGCGTGGCGGTGCCGAAGAACGACGGCGAGCGCAATACCTTCGGCCCGAACTACGAGATCGACCTCGGCAAGTACGCGGACAGCTCGGTCAGCCCGTACCCGCAGGGCATCGCGAGCCGCGACCACCAGGTCGTCGCCGCGCTGCAGACCACGCACGTGCCCACCGCCGTCGCGGAGACCAACTACGCGCTGCGCGACAACGGCCGCAAGCAGCTCAAGGCGGTCGGCAACACGATGCTGGTCCTCGAGGGCGCGCGCAGTTCGGTCGACTGCTCCGGCCCCGGCAAGGTCACCGGCACCACCACGGCCGCCCGCGTCTGGGTGCGCGGCGAGGACGACGTGCTGAAGCAGGTCGCGATGCCCGCCACCGGGACGCTCAGCGTCACCGGCCTCAAGATGGGCTCGCCCACCACGGTGCCGCAGAGCGACCCCGGCAAGACGACCTCAGACCTCGTCGTGTCCCGCGTTTCCGCGTTCGACCAGCTGATCAAGCAGGACGGCTGGCGCTCCGGCGACGTCACCGCGCAGGCGGGCTGGCGCGTCGAGATCACCACGCACGCGCGCGACGCCAAGAACACCAAGCTCAGCGACGTGCAGACCACCATGGTGCTCGGCGGCGTCAGCTGCTCGATCCCGAAGAACTTCGTCCCCGCGGCCGGCAACGGCTCGGGCAGCGGGGGCACCGTGCAGCAGCCGACCGTGCCCACCGAGGTCCCGGCCGGCTACCTCGGACCGCAGGCCGCCGCGCCGTCCGACGACCTGCGCCTGCCGCTCGGCTTCGGCCTGCTCGGCGGCGGGCTGCTCTTCGGAGCCGCCGCGATCATGCTCGGCCGGCGCCGTGCGGCGCGGGTCGTCCGCTCCCGCGGCGAATAGGGCCGTGCCGCGCACCGTGCTCACGGTCGCGTCGGCGGTGATCGCCGTCCTGGCGATCGCGGCCGGCGTGATCGTCCTGACCTGGGTGCCCGCGCCGAGCCCGGTCGCCGTCGCCGACCCGCCGCCCGGCTCGCTGCCGGGCGAGGACGGCGCGCCCGCCGAACTGCCCGCGGACGGCCAGGCGATCGGCCTGCAGCGCCCCGGCAGCATCCGGCTGCCCGACGGCTCCGAGGCCCGGCTGAAGCGCACCGAGATCACCCAGAAAGGCATCCTGCCGATCCCGCGCGGCCTCGGCGACGCCGCGTGGTGGGGCGCCCGCCTCGGCGCGCAGCAGGGCGCGGCGGTGCTGTCCGGGCACGTCAACTGGGCAGGCACGAAGGGTCCCTTCGACGACCTGTGGCGCGTCCGCACCGGCGACAACGTCAGCATCGTCGACGCGTCCGGCGGCCGCTGGCTCTACCGCGTCACCGGTGCCACCACGATCCCGAAGGAACAGCTGCCCGCGCAGGCCCCCGGCTGGTTCGCCCAGACCGGCCCGCACCGGCTGGTCCTGGTCACCTGCGGCGGCGACTACGTCGGCGGCACCGAGGGTTACGACGAGAACCGGATCGTCACGGCGGACCTGGTCTCCCGGCCGGACTGAGCCGCCAGACCTGCGGGACCGCGCCGCCAGACCTGCGGGACCGCGCCGCCAGACCTGCGGGACCGCGCCGCCAGACCTGCGGGACCGCGCCGCCAGACCTGCGGGACCGCGCCGCCAGACCTGCGGGACCGGCTGGCCGAGCTTCAGCGACCCCGGTCCGCCCCGCCCAGCACGCCACGACCGCTGCGCCGCCGTCTTGCCAGCCCGCCGCGACCGCGCCGCCTGCACGCTGCGACCGCGCCGCCACCGCCCAGCACGCCGCGCCCGCCCCGCCAGCACGCTGCGGCCGCGCCGCGACTGCGCCGCCCAGCCCGCCGCGACCGCGCCGCCACCGCCCCGCCAGCACGCCGCGACCGCCGCGCGTGACGGGTCCCCTCATCCGCGACCACCCGCGAGCACCAAGATCGCGAACGCATCCGCCGTCCCGGCGAAAGTCCGTGCAACCTCATCCCCGCCCCACCGCATGTCTCCCCAGAGAAACCTCCAGACCAGGGGAGCACGATGCAGGGGACACAGGCACAACCAGCACGCAAACGCGGCGCGGTGATCGTCGTGAGCGCGGTCGTCGCGGTGGCGGCGGTCATCGCCGCCGTGCTGATCTTCTTCACCGGCAACGACAATTCGGCGCAGCCGCCGCAGCAGACCGGCACCGCGCAGGTCGGCGCCGGCCAGCCCGGAAACAGCCAGGCCGGCAACACCCAGCCGGACCCCGGGCAGACCCCCGGCACCGTCAAGCTGCCCGGCGGCGGGCAGGCGAAGCTGATCGCCGAGGAGGTCGGCGCGGACGGCGCGCTGCCGATCCCGAAGAGCCTCGGCGAAGCGGCCTGGTGGGGATCCGGCCTCGGGGCCGCGCAAGGCGTCACGCTGCTGTCCGGGCACGTCAACTGGGCGGGCAAGTCCGGGCCGTTCCAGGAGCTCTGGAAGATGAAGGCGGGACAGGTCGTCACCGTCGCCGACACCGCGGGCAAGGAGTGGGAGTACAAGATCGACGAGGTGCGCACGATCCACAAATCGGACCTGGCCGCCGAATCCGCGAAGCTCTTCGACCCCGACGGCCCGCACCGGCTGGTGCTCGTCACGTGCGGCGGCGACTACGTGGGCGGCCAGGAGGGCTACGACGACAACCGGGTCGTGACAGCCTCGCCGGTCACCCGTTCGTGACCTCCGACCTGCGCGGAGGCTCCCGGGACCGGCCGGATACGCTGGACCTTCCGATAACTGTCCCCGCATGCGTCCGGAGCGTGGAGTGCCCGCCAACAAAATCGAAACCGTCGTCAGTCTGTGCAAGCACCGTGGCTTCGTCTTCCCGTCGGGAGACATCTACGGCGGCACCAGGTCGGCGTGGGACTACGGGCCGCTCGGCGTTGAGCTGAAGGACAACATCAAGCGCCAGTGGTGGAAGACCGTCGTGCAGAGCCGCGAGGACGTGGTCGGCATCGACTCGTCGGTGATCCTGCCGCGCCAGGTCTGGGTCGCCTCGGGCCACGTGAACGTGTTCACCGACCCGCTGATCGAGTGCCTTTCGTGCCACAAGCGGTTCCGGGCCGACCAGCTCGCCGAGGACTTCGAGGCGCGCACCGGCAAGACCACCACCGAGGACGACCTGTCCGAGGTGCCGTGCCCGAACTGCGGCACCCGCGGCAAGTACACCGAGCCGCGCGACTTCAACATGATGCTGAAGACGCACCTCGGCCCGGTCGAGACTGAAGAAGGCCTCGCGTACCTCCGCCCGGAGACCGCGCAGGGCATCTTCGTCAACTTCCTCAACGTGCAGAAGGCCTCGCGCAAGAAGCCGCCGTTCGGCATCGGCCAGATCGGCAAGTCCTTCCGCAACGAGATCACGCCGGGCAACTTCATCTTCCGCACGCGCGAGTTCGAGCAGATGGAGATGGAGTTCTTCGTCGAGCCGGGCGACGACGAGCAGTGGCACCAGTACTGGATCGACGCGCGCACCGACTGGTACAAGGACCTCGGCATCAAGGCCGAGAACCTGCGCCACTTCGAGCACCCGAAGGAAAAGCTCTCGCACTACGCGAAGCGCACCGTCGACATCGAATACCGGTTCGCGTTCAACGCCGGCCAGGAGTGGGGCGAGCTGGAAGGCATCGCCAACCGCACCGACTTCGACCTGACCACGCACTCGAACCACTCGGGCGTGGACCTGTCGTTCTTCGACCAGGCCTCGGGCCAGCGCTACCGGCCGTTCGTGATCGAGCCGGCCGCGGGCGTGGGCCGGTCGATGATGGCGTTCCTCGTCGACGCGTACGACGAGGAAGAGGTGCCGAACGCCAAGGGCGGCACCGACAAGCGCACCGTGCTGCACCTCGACCCGCGGCTCGCGCCGTTCAAGGCCGCGGTGCTGCCGCTGTCGCGCAACGCCGACCTGTCGCCGAAGGCGCGCGACCTGGCCGCGCGGCTGCGCAAGCACTGGAACGTCGACTTCGACGACGCCCAGGCGATCGGCCGCCGCTACCGCCGCCAGGACGAGATCGGCACGCCGTACTGCGTCACGGTCGACTTCGACACGCTCGAGGACAACGCGGTGACCATTCGCGAGCGCGACAGCATGAAGCAGGAGCGGATTTCGATCGACCAGGTCGAGTCGTACCTGGCCGGTCGGCTGCTCGGCTGCTGACCGCCGCGCGACCCGTCCCGGACGGCCCCTTCCCGCACCCGCGGGGAGGGGCCGTTTGGCGTGCGCGATTGCGCACGCGTGGTTTCGGCACGTTGAGCGGATTTCGATTGACCAGACTGAGTCGTACTTGGCCGGTCGTCTGCTGGGCTGCTGACCGCCGCGCAACTGGTTCCGGACGGCCGTTTCCCGCACCCGCGGGGGTGGGCCGTTTGGCGTGCGCGGTTGCGCATGGTTTCGGCACGTTGAGCGGATTTCGATCGACCAGGTCGAGTCGTACCTGGCCGGTCGGCTGCTCGGCTGCTGACCGCCGCGCGACCCGTCCCGGACGGCCCCTTCCCGCACCCGCGGGGGAGGGGCCGTCCGGCGTTTGCCCCCCGGCACCCCTGACACCTGTCACGGTCGGGTCGTGACGCTCGGCCTGCGTACCGGCCGCCCGTGCGCGGCAGGCTTCACCCCATGGACAACACACAGGAAATCGCGGCGGGGGCGGCGATCCGGCTGGGCGGGATCGCCAAGCGCTACGGGGACGTGCGCGCGGTCAGCCACGTCGACCTGACCATCGCGCCGGGGGAAGTGGTGGCGCTGCTCGGGCCCAACGGGGCGGGCAAATCGACCACCGTCGACATGGTTCTGGGGCTCACGAAACCCGACGAGGGCACCGTTTCGGTGTTCGGCCGGACGCCCGCCGACGCGGTGCGCGCGGGGATGATCGGCGCGATGCTGCAGGGCGGCACGCTGCTGGACGACCTGACCGTGCGGGAAACCGTCGGTCTCGTCGCGAAACTGCACCGCCGTCCGATGCCGGTGCGGGACGCGCTGCGTGCCGCCGGGGTCGAGGACATCGCCGATCGGCGGGCCAACAAGCTTTCCGGCGGGCAGAAGCAGCGGGTGCGCTTCGCGGTCGCGCTGGTGTCGAATCCGGATCTGCTCGTGCTGGACGAGCCGACCGCGGCGATGGACGTCGGCAGCAGGCGCGAGTTCTGGAAGTCGATGTACTCGTTCACCGACACCGGCCGCACCGTGCTGTTCGCGACCCATTACCTGGAAGAGGCCGAGGAATTCGCCGACCGGGTCGTGCTGATGCGGGCCGGGGAGATCGTCGCCGACGGGTCCGTCGCGGAGGTCCGCGCGCTCGCCGGCGGGCGCACGATCCGCGCGGTGCTGCCGGCTGGGGTCAGCGATCAGCTCGTCTCGACGCTGCCCGCGGTCACCTCCTTCGAACTGCGCGGCGAGCGCGTCGCACTGTCCAGTTCGGACTCCGACACCACTTTGCGCGCGCTTCTCGCCGCGGTTCCGGCTGTGCGCGACATCGAGATCGGCGCGGTCGGCCTCGAAGGCGCGTTCCTTTCCCTGACCTCCGACGAAACGGAAGAAGCAGTCCGATGAATCCCGCCTACCTGGTCGTCGAAACCCGCAGGCTGTTCCGCTCGCCGCGGTTCCTGATCTTCGTCGTCGCCTTCCCGGTCATCATGTTTCTCTTGCAGGCCACGGTGTTCACCGACAAATCCGCGGCGGACCACGTCGCGGTCGCGGGCGTGCTCATGGTCAACATGATGACCTTCGGCACCTTCGCCGCGGCCACCACGAACGGTGCGCGGCTCGCCATCGAGCGGGCCGGCGGCTGGCAGCGGCAGCTGCGGCTGACCCCGCTGTCCGGCGCGGGCTACCTGGGCGGCAAAGCGCTGTCCGGGATGCTCGCCGGACTGCCCGCGCTGATCCTGGTGCCGGCCATCGCCGCCTTCTCCCAGGGCGTGCACCTCGACCCGGCGGGCTGGCTGCGGGTCTTCCTCGGCATTTTCCTGGGCACCCTTCCGCTGGTGCTGCTCGGACTGCTGCTGGGCCAGTCCGGCACGCCGGAGTCGATGCAGCCGATCAGCATGATCGTCACCCTCGGCGTCGGCTTCCTCGGCGGGCTCTGGATCCCGCTGGAGGGCATGCCGTCCTGGATGCACGACGTCGCGCAGCTCATGCCGACCTACTGGGTCCTCGGACTGGTCCGGCCGGTCGTCGCGAACCAGCTGCTCGTGAGCCTGCCGACGGCGATCGGCGTGCTGGGCGCCTGGACTCTCGTGCTCGGGATTGTCGTGGTCAGGCGATACCGTAAGGACAGTGCCCGGGTTTGACCGGGCGGGGAGGGGAGAACGACGTGTGGCCGCTGGGACGGGAGGTGACGACCGGCGAGCCCGCCGCGCACCGGTTCGGGCTCAACGACCGGTCGTCCTGGTGGGAAGACCCGCTGCCGGACCCGGGGCGCGGTCCGCACAAGGTCGGCTGGCCGCTGTTCTCCGCGGCGTTCCTGCTGCCGTTCCTGATCCCGGCCACCCGGGGCCTGATCGTGGACCCCGGGCCGCTGGGGATCCGGATCCTGCTCGGCGTGCTGCTCTACGCCTACGCGGCTTGTTACGCCTGGTTTCCCGCGATGTTCCGCCAGCCCCGGCGGGCGAAGCTCTGGTTCGGCGCGGGCATGCTGGCGCTGGGCCTGGTGTGCGCGCTGGTCACCGACGCCAGCCCGTACGTCGTGCTCTACGCGACCGCGACGCTGGCCTTCCTGTTCCCGGCCGCCTGGTCGGTGATCTTCAACGGGACGGCGCTGGGACTGCTGGTGCTCGTCCTGTGGCTGCGCGGGGATCTGTCCGAGCATCTCTCCGACGTCATCACGGTCGCCTCGGTGACGTCGGCGATGTTCTTCATGTCCAACCTGATCCGGGTGATCCGCAGGCTGGAGCTGGCGAACCAGGAGATCGGCACGCTCGCGGTCGCCAACGAACGCGAGCGGGTCGCCCGAGATCTGCACGATCTGCTCGGGCACAGCCTCACCACGATCACCGTCAAATCCGGTCTGGCGCGGCGGGTGCTGGAAAGCTCCGGCGACATCGACCGGGCGGTGCAGGAGATCCGCGAGGTCGAGGGGCTCACGCGCTCGGCGCTGTCGGACGTGCGGGCGACGGTGTCGGAGTATCGCGAGGTGTCGCTGCCCGCGGAGATCGCCGGGGCGCGGGCGGCGTTGCGCGCGGCGGAGGTGGACGCCGACCTGCCGCACGCCGTCGACAACGTCCGGGCTGAATTGCAGAGCACGTTCGGTTACGTGCTGCGCGAGGCGATCACCAACGTGCTGCGGCATTCCGGCGCGAAACAGGTGAAAGTGCGGCTGGGGCGCGACTGGCTGGAGATCGAGGACAACGGCCGCGCGACGGGCGACGTCGTGCCGGGCAACGGGTTGCGCGGATTGTCCGAACGGGTGGCCGCGATCGGGGGCACGGTGACGGCGCGGGCGCGGCCCGGGGGAGGATGGGTCGTCCGGGCCGAGGTCCCGGAGCCGAGCCCGGACGGATCCGCCGTCGCGGTGCGGGCCGAACCCGCTGGAGGACTGGCGTGATCCGGGTGCTGCTGGCCGACGACCAGGCGATGGTGCGCGGAGCGCTGGCCACCGTGCTCGGCCTGGAAGCCGACATCGAGGTGGTGGCCCAGGTCGGCACCGGCGACGAGGTGGTGGCCGCGGCGAAGGAAACGGCGCCGGACGTCGCGCTGCTTGACGTGCAGATGCCCGGCATGGACGGCCTCACCGCCGCGGCCGAGCTGAAAACCGCGCTTCCGGCGTGCCGGGTGATCATCTGCACCACCTTCGGCCGCCCCGGCTACCTGGCCAGGGCGATGGCCGCGGGCGCGGCCGGGTTCGTGGTGAAGGACGCGCCGCCGGAACAGCTCGTCGAGGCGGTACGCCGGGTCCACAGTGGACTGCGCGTGGTCGATCCGGCGCTGGCCGCGGAGTCGCTCGCCACGGGAACCAGTCCGCTGACCGCACGGGAACGCGACGTGCTCAGCGCGGCCAAGGACGGCAGTACGGTCGCGGATATCGCGAAGTCTCTTTTCCTGTCGGACGGAACTGTGCGCAACCATCTGTCGTCGGCGATCGGGAAGACGGGTGCGCGCACGCGTGCGGAGGCGGTGCGGCTGTCGGAGGAACGCGGCTGGCTTTAACCCGATGTGACATCGGGGTGCCTTTCCAGCGCCGGACAGCGGCTCTGCGAGGATGGCCGCCATGGAGGCGTGGACAGGTCCTACTGCGGGAAACTGGGTGCGCCGCATCGTTTTCGGTGCGGTGCTGGCCCTCGTCGCGGTCATCGGGGGCACCGCGTTCCGCGTGTGGCAGGTCGCGCGCGAGAACGACCGGACGCCGGCCGACGCGATCGTCGTGCTGGGCGCGGCTCAGTACAACGGCAAGCCCTCGGAAATCTTCACCGCGCGGCTGGAGAAGGCGCGGCAGCTTTACGCCGACGGCGTCTCGAAGACTGTCATCACCGCCGGGGGCAAGAAGACCCGCGACAACTACACGGAGGCGACCGCGGGAGCGCGCTGGCTGACCAAACACGGCGTGCCGGAAGCCGCGACGCTGCCGATCGGCGAGGGCAATGACACCCTGCGCAGCCTGCGCGCGGTCGCCGATCAAGTGAAAGCGCGCGGGTGGCGTTCGGTGGTGCTGGTGAGCGATCCGTGGCATTCCTACCGGTCGCGGACGATGTCCGAGGACCTCGGGCTGGAGGCGTGGACCGCGCCGACGCACAGCGGGCCGATCGTGCAGGAGCGCTCGACGCAGGTCCGCTACATCTTCCGCGAAACCGGGGCGCTGCTGTTCTACGAGCTGACCAAGTCGCCCGCGGACGACCTGTTCGGCACGACGATGGGCTGAATTGTCGGTCCCCGCGCCTAAGCTGACGGGGTGAGTGACGGCTACCGCGAGCACGACCGCGCCCGCGTGCTGGCCGAGGAACCCAAGGGCGCGGCGCTGGCCGGTGCGCGGCCGGACGGGCGCAGCGCGTTCGCCCGCGACCGCGCGCGGGTGCTGCATTCCGCCGCGCTGCGCAGGCTGGCGGGCAAAACGCAGGTGGTCGGGCCGGGGGAGGGCGCGGAGGTCAGCGGCGCGCCGCGGACCCGGCTTACGCATTCGCTGGAGGTCGCGCAGATCGGCCGCGGCATCGCCGAGGAGCTGGGCGCGGACCCGGACCTGGTCGACACCGCGGGGCTGGCGCACGACATCGGGCACCCGCCGTTCGGCCACAACGGCGAACGCGCGCTCGACCAGGCGGCCCAGGCGTGCGGCGGCTTCGAGGGCAACGCGCAGACGCTGCGCATCCTCACGAGGCTCGAACCGAAGGCGGTCGGGCCGGACGGCGGCACGGCGGGGCTCAACCTCACCCGGGCGTGTCTCGACGCCACCACGAAATATCCGTGGCCGCGCCGGTCCGGGGAGCCGAAATACGGCGTGTACCCGGACGACACTCCCGTGTTCGGCTGGATCCGCGAGGGCGCGCCGGGCCTGCGGCGGTGCCTGGAAGCGCAGATCATGGACTGGTCGGACGACGTCGCGTACTCGGTGCACGACGTCGAGGACGGGGTGCTGGCCGGGCGGATCCGGTTGCGGCTGCTGGCCGATCCGGAGGAACGCGCGGCGGTCGCCGAGGCCGCGGCACGGCATTTCTCCACGCTGTCGGTGTCCACTTTGGAGGGTGCGGCGAAAGAGCTGCTCGACCTGCCGGTGGTGGCCGAACTGGTGCGGGCGGAGCCGGACGGTTCCCTGCGCGCCCAGGTCGCGCTGAAGCGGCTCACCAGCGAACTGGTCGGCCGGTTCGCCTCGGCCGCGGTCACCGGCACTCGCGCGGGCTACGGCGAGGGCCCGCTCACCCGGTACGCGGCGCGGCTGGCGGTGCCGGAGCAGGTCGGAGCGGAGGTGGCGCTGCTCAAGGCGCTGGCGCTGCGGTATGTGATGAGCGATCGCCGCAGGCTGGCGATGCAGGACGGGCAACGGGAGGTGATCACCGAGCTGGTGGCGGCGCTCTGCCGCCGCGCGCCCGAGGCCCTGGACCCGCTGCTGGTGCCTGCCTGGAACGCGGCGACGGACGACGCGGCGCGGTTGCGGGTGGTGGTGGACCAGGTAGCGTCGCTCACCGACGCGCAGGCGTACGAATGGCACCGATGGCACACCGGACGGCACGGAACGGCGCCGCCTGCTGAACTGTGAGCTGCGGGAGCGGTGTCGTCTGCCGGACTGTGGGTCGCGGGGCGGTGCTGTCTGCCGAACCATGAGCTGCGTGGAGTGGCGCTGTCTACTGCGCCGTGGGCCGTGGGCCGTGGGCCGGGGGACGGTGCTGTTGGACGAGCAGTGGGCCGCGGAGCGGTGCCGTTTGCCGAGTCGTGAGCTGCGGGAGCGGTGCTCGTTTGCAGGGCTGTGAGTCGCGGAGCGGTGCCGCTTGCCGGGCTGTGAGCCGCGGGGCGGTGCTGTCTGCCAGGCCGTGGGCCGCGGAGCAGGTGTCGTTTGCCGAGTCGTGAGCCGTGGAGCGGTGCTGTTTGCCGAGCCGTGAGCTGCGGAACGGCACCGCCTGACGAACCGTGAGCCGTGGGACCACCCGTTCCGGTACGGTCGCCGCATGGCCCTGGACAGCCACCTCACTTTCACCCTGGCGTTGCACGGTGCGACCGCGCCCCCGGGAAGCGACGCGTGTCTCTCGCCGTACTCGGCGGCGAGTGCGCTCGGCCTCGCCCATCTGGCCGCCCGCGGTCGCACCGCGGACGAACTCCGCGCGGTGCTGGGCGACGACCAGGGCGAGCTGCTGCGCGCCGCGGCCGAGCTGGGCGACGACGTTCAGCTGGCGGTCGCGAACACGCTCTGGGCGGCGGACCGGATCACCGTCGAGGACAGCTTCCGGGCCGAGCTCGTGCGCTGGCCGGGCGGCAAAGCCGAGACCGCACCGTTCGAGACCGACCCCGAGGGTGCGCGCGAGCGGATCAACGCCGACGTGGACCAGACCACTCACGGCCTGATCCCGGAGCTGCTGCCCGAGGGCGCGATCCACCCGCACACACGCGCCAGCCTGGTCAACGCGCTCTACCTGAAGACCGCCTGGCGGCACCCGTTCCCCGACGGCGCCACCGCGGACGCGGATTTCCACACCCCCGACGGCGTGCGCTCGGTGCCGACGATGCACCTGGACGAGTCGGTCGGCTACGCGCACGAAAACGGCTGGCAGGTCGTCCGCCTGACGGCCGAGGGCGGCGTCGAGACGGTGGTCCTGCTGCCGGACGGCGACCTCGAGAGCGCCGAAGCCGCGCTCGACGGGCAGTCGTTGCGCGCGCTCGTGGAAAGCCCGAAGCAGCGCAAGATCCAGCTGTCGCTGCCCAAGATCTCCCTCGACGTGCGCGCCGACCTCGAACGGGCGTTGCAGGGCCTTGGCGTGCGCGAGCTGTTCACCGACGCTGCGGATCTGACCGGTCTCACGCCGGACCGTCCGCTGTGGGTGGACAGCATCCTGCACCAGGCCGTGCTCCGGCTGGACGAACAGGGCCTCGAAGGCGCGGCCGCCACCGCGGTCCAGATGCGCACGATGTCGCTCATCTCCGGCGAGCCGCTCGAGGTCCGGGTCGACCGGCCGTTCCTGCTGCTGGTGCGCCACGCCGAAACCGGCGCGGTGTACTTCTTCGCCCGGGTGGTGCGCCCCGCGTGAGCGTGTTCCGACCCGAAGCAACCCCCGACGCGAAACCCGAAGCACCGCCTCGCGAACCCGGCGCGACCGCGGTCGCCGCCGCCGAACCGCGGATGCGCCGTTCCTGGGCCGACGCCGGGATCATCGGCGCGTACCTGGCATTCTCCGTGCTGCTGTTCGGCGGCCTGTGGGCCGACCTCGGCCAGGGCTACCTGTGGAACAGCGCGTCGGACCAGAACCTGTGGGAATGGTTCTTCGACGTCACCGCGAAATCGGTGCAGCACCTGGAAAACCCGCTCACCAGCGGCTTGCAGAACTACCCGCTCGGCGTGAACATGATGGCCAACACGGCCATGCTGGGCGTCGGCATCCCGCTCACCCCGATCACGCTCGCCTTCGGCCCGACCGTCACCTGGGCGATCGTGCTCACCGGCAGCCTCGCCGGCAGCGCGGCCGCCTGGTACTGGGTGTTCTCGCGGCACCTCGTGCGGTACCGGGTGTCCGCGGCGATCGGCGGCGCGTTCGCCGGTTTCGCGCCGCCGATGATCTCGCACGCCAACGCGCATCCGAACTTCGTCGCGTGGTTCCTGCTGCCGTTCATCGCGCTCAAGGTGATCCAGCTGGCGCAGGGCAAGCGCCCGGTGCGCAACGGGATCTGGCTCGGCGTGCTCACCGCGTACCAGATCTTCCTCGGCGAAGAGCCGTTGCTGATCTTCGCGCTCGGCTTCCTGATCTTCGCGGTTTCCTACTGCGTTTCGCGGCGTCGCGAGGTCAAGGCGATGGTGCGGCCGGTGCTGCTCGGCGGCGGCATCGCGGTGGTGCTGACGCTGGTGGTCGTCGCGTTCCCGTTGTGGTGGCAGTTCTTCGGCCCGGACAGCTACACCGGGCTGGAGCACGGCCAGGTCGGCAACGACACCGCCGCGATGACCCGGTTCGCGACCCAGTCGGTGTCCGGGCAGCCGGAGGCGGCGGCCGCGGTGTCGCTGAACCGCACCGAGGAGAACGCGTTCTTCGGCTGGCCGCTGATCGTGCTGATGGTCGTGGTGACGGTGTGGCTGTGGCGCGAGGTCGTGGCCCGGTCGCTGGCGATCTCGATGTTCCTGATGGCGTGGCTTTCGCTCGGCTCCGAGATCACCGTGCTGCACGAGAACACCGGCGTGCCCGGGCCGTGGAAACTGCTCGCGGACCTGCCGTTGTTCGAATCGCTGCTGGAATCGCGGCTGGCGATGGCGTGCGTGCCCGCCATCGGCGCACTGCTGGCGATCGCGACCGACCGGGTGTTCTCCGCCGCCGCGAAGGGCGACCTGAAGCTGCCGGTACGGCTGATCTGGCTGGGAGCGGTCGCGGCCGTGCTGCTGCCGATCGCGCCGACCCAATTGCTCGTGCAGAAACGCCCGCCGACGCCCGCGTTCTTCGCCGACGGCACCTGGCAGACCTACGTCGCGCCCGGCGGCACCGTCGTGCCGGTGCCGCTGCCGAGTTCGGGGGAGTCCGAGCCGCTGCACTGGCAGATGGACGCCGGCCTGCGGTACGCGATGCCCGAGGGCTACTTCGTCGGACCGCAGGGACCGGACGACAAGCGCGGCCGCTACGGCTCCTACCAGCGGCCGACCTCGACGCTGTTCGACCGCGTCCGCGACTCCAAGCAAGCGCAGGAGATCACCGACGCCGACCGGGACCAGGCGATCGAAGACCTGCGCTACTGGAACGCCAGCGTGCTCGTGCTGATCCCGCGCGAGCACAGCGACGCCTACCGCGCCACCGTCGACCTCCTGCTGCGCAAACCCGCGCAGTTCGTGGACGGCGTGTGGATCTGGGATGTGCGCCCGATCACCGGGCGCCGCTGAGGCTGTCACATCTCGCGCGGCTGTCCCGTTCCTCCTTCGAACCACTCAGAAGGAGGACCCGACATGCCTCGTATCCCGGTCAAACGAGCCACCGACGGCGGCCCGGTGCTCAAGCTCTTCTACCGGATCGCCGGCAAGCGGTACGGCGCGGTTCCGGAGCCGATGGCCGTCGTGGCGCACCACCGCGGGCTGCTGCGGACCAGCATCGCGCACGAACTGATGGCGGAGAAGGCGTCGAAGCACCTGCCCGCCAACGTGCGGGAGCTCGCGGTCTACCGCGTCGCCACGCAGATCGGCTGCTCGTGGTGCGTCGACTTCGGCACCATGCTGCAGCGGCACGAGGGCCTGGACATCGACCGGCTCAAGCACATCGACGAGTACGCGACGTCGCCGCTGTTCACCCGCCAGGAGCGGCTGGCGCTCGCGCTCGCCGACGCGATGTCCGGCCCGGCCGTCACGGTCACCGACGAGCAGATCGCCGAGCTGGCGGCCGAATTCGGCGAGAAGGGCGTGGTCGAGCTGACCTACCAGATCGGCCTGGAGAACTCGCGGGCGCGGATGAACAGCGCGCTCGGCATCGTCGACCAGGGCTTCACCTCGGGCGACGCCTGCCGGGTGCCGATGCCCTGACCGCGCGGCCCGGCCGGAGCGTCACTGCTCCGGCCGGGTGATGCGGGTGAGCTTGTCCGGGTTGACCTGGTCGTAGACGCCGACGATGCGGCCGTCGCGCAGGCTGAACGTCTGGACGCGCTCGTCGAGGGCGAGGTAGCCGTCGGCCGCGGGCAGCTGCGGCAGCCACAGGCCGAGGTCGCCGTTGACGAGCACCGGCCGCCCGTTCGCCATCGTGCCCGGCGCGTATTTCGCCAGCACCCCGAGCACGAAGCGGGCGACCTTGTCCGGTCCGACGATCATCCGGCGGCTGGTGCGCGAGCGGCCGTCGGAATCGCCGATCATGACCACGTCCGGGTGCAGCAGTTCGGTGACCGCGCGGATGTCGCCCGCCAGCAGCGCGACGACGAACTTCTCCAGCACCGCCTGCTGCTGCGCCAGTTCGAGCCGGGCGGGCGGGTCGGAGTCCTCGACCGCGCGGCGGCCGCGGGAGGCGTGCTGGCGCGCGGCCGCCGCGCTGCAGCCCAGGACGTCGGCGATCTCGGCGAACGGCACCGCGAACGCGTCGTGCAGCACGAACGCCACGCGCTGCTCGGGGGTGAGCCGGTCGAGCACCACCATCGCGGCCATCCGCAGGCCGTCGTCGCGCACCGCGGCCTCGAGCGGATCCTCGCTCGCCGGCGCGCCGAACGGCGTGACGATCGGCTCGGGCAGCCATTCGCCCACGTACTTCTCGCGCTGCACGGCCGCCGACCGAAGCCGGTCGAGGCAGATCCGGCCGACCACGGCGGTCAGCCAGCCGCGCAGGTCGCGGATCCCGGCGCGGCCGGCGTCGTCGAGCCCGGACAGCCGCAGCCAGGCCTCCTGCGCCGCGTCCTCGGCGTCCGCGCGGGTGCCGGTGAGCCGGTAGGCCGCTCTGATCAGGTGCGGCCGGTGGACGTCGAACTCGGCGGCGAAGTCCTCCAGCGCGGTCGTGGTGCCCATGTCCCGAGTGTGCCGCACGGCGCGGCGGCGGGGAGAACTATTGTGGTGCCGTGGCAGGACTGATTCGGGAGAGCGATATCGCGGAGGTGCGTGAGCGCAACCGGATCGACGAGGTCGTGGGGGAGTACGTCGCGCTGCGCCGTGCCGGCGGGGGCAGCCTGAAGGGCCTGTGCCCGTTCCACAACGAGAAGACCCCGTCGTTCAACGTGCGCCCCACTCACGGGACCTTCCACTGCTTCGGCTGTGGCGAGGGCGGCGACGTCATCAAGTTCATTCAGAAGATCGACCTCGTGTCGTTCGTGGAGGCGGTCGAGCGGCTCGCCGACCGCGTCGGGATCCGGCTGACCTACGAGGGCGGCGGCGCGTCGGTGCAGCGCGACCGCGGCACGCGGTCCCGGCTGATCGAGGCGCACCGCGCGGCGGCCGAGTTCTACGTCGAGCAGCTCGTCACCGACGAGGCGCGGGCGGCGCGGGACTTCCTGTCCGAGCGCGGTTTCGACGCCGCCGCGGCCAAGCAGTTCGGCTGCGGGTTCGCGCCCGGCGGCTGGGACAAGCTCACCAAGCACCTGCTCAACCGCGGGTTCGAGGTGAAGGAGCTGATCGCGTCCGGCCTGTCGAAGGAGGGCCAGCGCGGCCCGATGGACCGGTTCCACCGGCGGCTGGTGTGGCCGATCCGCGACGTCGGCAACGACGTGGTCGGCTTCGGCGCGCGGCGCCTCTTCGACGACGACCGGATCTCGGCGAAGTACCTCAACACCTCCGAAACGCAGATCTACAAGAAGTCGCAGGTCATGTTCGGCCTCGACCAGGCCAAGCGGGAGATCGCGAAACGGCACCAGGTCGTCGTGGTCGAGGGCTACACCGACGTGATGGCGATGCACGCGGCGGGCGTGCCGACCGCGGTCGCGTCCTCGGGCACCGCGTTCGGCGAGGACCACATGAAGGTCCTGCGTCGGCTGATGATGGACGACGACGCCTTCCGCGGCGAAGTGATCTTCACCTTCGACGGCGACGAGGCGGGCCAGAAAGCGGCGCTCAAGGCGTTCGAGGGCGACCAGACGTTCGCCGGGCAGACCTACATCGCGGTCGCGCCGGACGGGATGGACCCGTGCGAGCTGCGCATCGCGAAGGGCGACGCCGCGGTGCGCGACCTGGTGGCCCGGCGCACGCCGCTGTTCGAGTTCGTGATCAAGAGCATGCTGAAGCAGTTCGACCTGGATTCGGTCGACGGCCAGGTCGCCGCGTTGCAGAAGACCGTGCCGATGGTCGCCGCGATCAAGGACCGGGCGAGCCGGGACGGGTACGCGTCGAAGCTCGCCTGGTGGGTCGGCTGGCAGGACGTCGCGCAGGTGGTCAACCGGGTGCGCGGCGCGGCCGGGGCGGCGGCGCGGCGCGGTCCGGCCGAACCGCAGCAGCGGCGGTCCGCGGCCCGGCAGGAGGCCCCGGCGCCCGAGCCGGACAAGCAGGATCTGCCGCGTCCCGCGTCGAACGACCCCCGGTTCGTCGGACAGCGCGAAGCGCTCAAGGCCGCGCTGCAGCAGCCCGCGATCGCCGGTCCGGAGTACGACTCGCTGCCGGAAGAGGCGTTCACGCACCCGGTGTACGTCGCGGTGCACCTGGCCGTGCTGAAGGCGGGCGGGGCGGCGTCCGGGCTCACCGGGCCCGCGCTGCTGGACGCCGCGTCGGCGCACTGTCCGGAGGGGACGGTCCGCCGCGTGCTCAGCGAACTGGCGGTGGAACCGTTGCGCGCTTTGGGAGAAGTGGACTCGCGCTATATCTCCGGCGTGCTCGCGGGCGTGCAGGAGAACCTCGTCGGCCGGCAGATCGGCGAGATCAAGTCGAAGCTGCAGCGGCTGTCGCCGGTCGAGGCCCCGGACGACTACCGGGCGCTGTTCGGCGACCTGGTCGCGCTGGAGCAGTACCGGAAGTCGCTGCGCGAGCAGGCGGCGAGCGGGTGGGAGTGACGTGGGACTGCTGAACCGGTTCTTCGGCGGCGGCGTGCCCCCGGGATTCCCCGGCACGCTGGACAAGGGCGAGGATCCGGTCGCCGCGGCCGCGGTCGAGGGCGGCGGGCACCTCGTGGTGACGTCGCTGGGCCTCTGGATCCCGTCCGGCGACGGCACGACGCGGCGGGTCGGCTGGCACCTGGTGGGCAAGGCGACGTGGGGCGACGGCGTGTTCACGCTGACCGAATCGGAGGAGACCGGGCGCGCGGGCGCGGTCGCGGTGCTGGCCGACCGCGAGCCGGTGCGGTTCCGGCTGCCGCAGCCGGGGAAGGTGCCGCAGCAGGTGCGCGTGCGCGTCGACGGCTCGGTGCGGGGACGGCACCGGCACGAGTTCCCCGAGGGCGGCGCGTGGTTCGTCCAGCGCAAGGTCCCCGGCCGCGACGGCGTGGAATTGCAGGTCCGCCCCGATCCGGGCACCGACCCGGCGCTGGTCGAGGCGGTCGCGGCTGAGGTCGCGGAGAAGCTGGCCAACCGGGGCGAGTAGCAGTACGCTCGTACTCAGTACGTCTGTACTGTTTACTGGCGGGAGGCTGCTCATGTGGGATCCGGCGAAGTACCTCGACTACTCCGACCTGCGCGGCCGGCCGTTCTATGACCTGATCGGGCGAATCTCGGCGACCGCGCCCCGCCGGGTCGTCGACCTGGGCTGCGGCCCCGGCACGCTGACCCTCGACCTGGCGTTGCGCTGGCCAGACGCGGTGCTGGAAGCGATGGACAGCTCGCCGGAGATGGTCGCCGCGGCCCGCGAACGCGGGGTGGCGGCCGAGGTCGGCGACGTCCGGACATGGACGCCGAAACCGGACACCGACGTGGTCGTCTCGAACGCCGTCCTGCAGTGGGTGCCCGGACACGAAGACCTGCTGCGCCGGTGGGCCGCGGAACTCCCCGCCGGCGCGGTGCTGGCAGTGCAGGTCCCCGGCAACTTCTCGGCCCCCTCGCACGCCCTCAGCCGTCAGCTGGCGGCCTCTCCGGCGTGGGCTACACGCCTCTCGTCGGTGTCTTTGCGAGCCGAAGACGCCGTCGGCGAACCCCGCGACTACGCGAACCTCCTCGCCGACGCCGGATGCCTGGTCGACGCGTGGGAAACCACGTACGTGCAACCACTTTCCGGCCCGCGTGCCGTCCTGGAGTGGATCACCGGAACCGCACTCCGCCCCATCCGCGCCGCCCTGGACGACGAGGACTGGGCGGCTTTCCAGGACGACCTGGCCCCGCTGCTGGACGAGGCCTACCCGCCACGCGCGGACGGGACCACGTGGTTCGAGTTCCGGCGGATCTTCTTCGTGGCCAGGCTTCCCGGCTGATGTGCCGTCCGCGACCACGCTGGCCGTCGGCTGCGGAGACGGCCTGCTGGCTCTCGTGATGCCCGGGGTCACCGGCATCGACAAGCCGAGCCGCCCTCACCCGGATGCGGGACCTGCTGCACCCAGGCGGCGCACCGGTAGTCGTCGGCCTGGCCCGAGACGCGAACGTACCCGCTACCGCGAGGTGCGCACGACAGCTCAGCGGTTGCTGCCAGGAGTGCGGTACCGCAGACACGTGCTGCGCCGGTACTCGCTCACCTGGCAAAAACCGTCCTGAGCTGGGCTTGCTCAGCCGTTCCCGCGCCCGAACCTCTCGCCGAGCTTCGCCCGCGCCACCCCGGCGGCCCCCTGGACCATCGGATGGTCGGCCAGTTTGCGGTAGGTGCGCACGATCTGCTCGTACCGTCCCCGGCCGGCCTTGGTGCCCAGCACGTACCCCAGGCCCACGCCCAGCAGGAACTTCTTCATCAGCGGCCACACCTCTTCCTCAGCAGGCCTTCCGACTGTCCATTGTCCAACACAACCGGCTCCCGTGCGGGCCGCAGAAAACCCACCCCCCTGTGCGAGGCGGGAACGGCATGGGCTAAAGTTCTTCCCGTCAGCCCGGAGAGATCCGGACTGGCGGAGCACGATCCCCTGTAGCTCAACTGGCAGAGCATTCGGCTGTTAACCGGAGGGTTCTTGGTTCGAGTCCAAGCGGGGGAGCTCAAAGCCCAGGTCTGAGACCTGGGCTTTTTTACTGCCCGGAAACAGGGGCGAGTGAGTGTCGATTTCGACAGTCGTCCGGCGGCCAGCCGTCGTGCTGCTGCCCCGGCTGGTTGTCGTGGCCTCCGGCTCGGAGGTGTAGCCCGCATCGGCTCTTGCCGGCGATCATCTGGAGAGAGAGTTGGTGTGCCGAAAGCCGAACTGCTTCGGAAACGCTGGGACTTGCTGACCTCGTACCGCTGCTGAAGTCATCGACGGGCAGGAGCGTGACCATCCGGTTCGCCGTGCTGCGCGGCCTGACAGTCCCGCGAGGCCGCGGCTTCGGCACCGGGCGCGGATCAAAGCCAGCCGTAATGCTGGGCGATCCGTATGGCGTCCGTCGAGTTGCGCGCGCGGAGTTTCGCGATGATCCGCGTGATGTAGTTCCGCACCGTTCCTTCGGCCAGGTGCAGTTGCGTGGCGATCTGCGGGGGAGGAGTGCCCGTCGCGGCCAGCTGGAGGATGCTGCGCTCGCGCGGCGTGAGGGGGTTTTCGCCCGCTGCCAGCGCGGAGGAGACCAGGTCGGGCGAAACGACCCGCTTGCCCGCGTGAACGTCGCGAACGGCTTCGACGAGCTCGGCGGCGGCGACGCCCTTGGGCAGGAAACCGTTCACGCCGAGGGTGAGCGCTTCCCGGACGACGCCGGGCTTGTCGAGCGAGGTCAGCATCAGAATCCGGACCGCGGGGAGCTGAGCCCGGACCCGGGCGGCCACGGCGAGGCCGCTGATGTCGGGCAACCCGATGTCGAGGATCAGCACGTCCGGTTTCAGGCTGTCGGCGAGCTGGGCGGCCTCCTCTCCTCGTTCGGCCACCCCGATCACCTTGATGTCGCGTTCCAGCTGGAGCAACGCGACCAAGGCCTCTCGAAGGACTCGCTGGTCCTCGGCCAGCATTACCCGGATCATCACGCGGTTGCCTCCTGTCGCGACAAGGGTTCTTGGGTGCTGCCCGCACTGAACGGCAAGGCGGGCAATCGTACGTCGAGGGTGAACTTTCCGCTCGCGCGTTCGGCTTTGGCCGAGCCGCCGAGCCGATCGGCCCGATCGGTGATGCTGCGCGGTATCGGACCGGCCGTTTCCCCGTCTGGGCCCGCGCCGTCGTTCTCGAGCCGGAAAACGTACTCGTGGTCTTCTTCCACCAGCGTGATGGTGCATTCGGAGGCCGAAGCGTGTTTGAGGATGTTGGTGGTTCCTTCCCGGACGATCCACCCCAGCGCCTCGGCCGTGATCCCGTCCGGGGACGCGGCGACGCGGAGTTCACAGTGGACTCCGGCCGCCTCGAGAAGCTCAACGGCGCCGCGGAGTTCCCGGTCGAAACTGGTGTTCAGGCCGCCGTGCACGATGCTGCGCAGGTCGTCCAGCGAGTCTTTCGCGATGCGGTTCACCGCGGTGATCTCGGACCGCGACCGCGCCGCGTCGGTTCCGGCCAGCCGTCCGGCGAGTTCGCTGCGCAGCATGATCACGACCAGGCTGTGGCCCAGCCGGTCGTGCAGCTCCTGCGACATCCGGGCGCGTTCCTGCGCCGCGCTGAGGCGGCCGATCTCCGAATGCGCCTTTCGCAGCTCGATCGTCAGCACGGCCATCGTGGACAAGGCGCGAATACTGATTCCGATCGCGATGAATTGGACCAGCAAATTGATGCCGTGATAGATCTGGTCGCCGGTGCTGAGCGGGGCCGGAGCCACGAAGCTGACGATGCCGACGGTCAGCAGCAGGCCGTAGGCCGACCACGCGAGGCGGGGCTCGCGGGCAACGACGAGGCACAGCCAGCCCGTGAGGACGAGCGAGGGAGCCCAGCTTCCCGGAAAGCACAATGCCCTGGCGCAGACCAGGAAAAACTGGACGAGGGCGAGCGTGACGGCGGCCCTGGCGGTGACGGTCGACCGGATCCGGAAGGCGAGGCCGGTCATGCAGACCGCGAGGAACGGGAGATAGCTCGCCCCGATCAGGGCGGCTCCGAGCTCTCCGTGCGTGCGCTTCGCTTGCTGGTACTCGCTCAGCACCGCGGACCACAGGAAGAACGCGCAAATCCCCGATGTCGCCAGCCGGACGCCCGGCCCGTTCGCCCATACGGTCTTGGCGAGGCCGGAAACGGGCTTGAACAGCCTGCTATGCATGAGCGCGGCATCCTCGCGTTCTGCGCGACGGCATGGATTTCCGCGCGGTCGAGCGGGCAGTGGGCGGCAAGCCCGGAGGGACCGCCGTGCCGCGGGACGAATTCGCTCGCTCGGCGACCGGTGGACGTCGCCGTGTCCACCATGAGGTCGCCACGGTCACGCATTCCTCCTGCCCCGGCAGCGGGCCTGCCGAGTCGTGATTCCGCAGCCTGACGAATGCGGATAAGTTCATCCTAGATGCGGGATCAGCTCATACCGGCGCGCTAAACCTACCTGTTCGGGTGATTCGCGGGACCGCGTCCGCCGATCCGCGCCGAAGGCCTTGCGCTCAGCCGCGGCGGGCGCGCCTCGGCGAATCGATTCATTTATTCCCGGCCGGGGCGTGAAAATATCACGGCATTAATCGGTTCGGGCCTGACCCGGTGCGGCGACGGTTTGCCATTCGGTCGCAAACCGTGCCCCATTGTGTGTAGGTCCGCCGCGCTCATCTGGGCATAATTCGATGACAGTGGCCGGGTCGGCAATCCGTCCGGCCCGATTCGGCACGCGATCGGGACGCGGAAATGCGCCACCACCCGCGACGGGAGTCAGGCGAAGGGGTTATGGGACGGGCCAACGATGTGGTGCGGTGGGAATGCGGGACCCGGGTGTACGCGGGCGATGACGTGTGGCGTGCCGTGCCGTCCGGAGCGGCGCTGGGATCGCGTCTCGTGCTCGTGGTGGGCGCTGGGTTCGCCGCGGCGAACTTCCTTCTGGTGGAGACGCTGCGGGTGCATCTGGGCGTCGAGGCCGACCGGGTGCTGTTCGTGCAGTCGCCCTGCACGTTCGCCAAGGTCGAAGAGCTGGCCGGCTCGCTGGAGAGGGCGGCGGCGGACGGAGTGGTGGCGGTCGGCGGTTCCTCGGTGCTGGACGCGACGAAACTCGCTTGCCGCCATCTCGCCGACCGGCGGACCCTGCCGACGGTGCGTGCCCGTGGCGCCCGGCGGGGGGTCGTCCGGTTGCCGCCCGAATCGCCGGCGCAGCTGCATCGGACTTTCGTCCCGACGACGATCGGCGCGGCCGCGGCGGTGCGGCCCTTCGCGTCGGTAGCGCTCCGGGGGCATCCCCGGTTGGTGGAAGGGACGGGACTGACCCCGGACATCGCCGTCGTCGACAGCGCCTTCACCACGTCGCTGCCGCCGCAGGCAATTGTCGAGGGGATCTCCGCGTCGGTCATGCGGGCGGCCGACTGGTATGTCGCGGACGAGGACGCCAACCCGTTGACCGAGGCGGAAACCAGGACCGCCGTGAGCCTGCTCGTGTCCCTCGGCATGCGAGCGGGGAAAGACGGGCTGGACGCGCACGATCGCCTGCTCGCCAGCTGTGCGGACATGGCCCAGTTCGGTCTTCCGCTGGCCGGTCATCAACCGGTCGTCACGGCTTCGCGGGCGGTCTCGGCCGAATTGGCGTTCGAAACGGGCGAGCCGCCGGGCAGCGTGCTGGCGGCGTTGCTGCCTGCCATGTGGCAAGCCGTCGACGACGGCGACGCGTTGCTGGGAAGCAGGGCCAGGCTGCGTCGCGTATGGAGCTGGATCCGCGCCGCGGGTTCGCCGGCGTGGCCCGCGGAACCGGGGCCGGGCTTCGCCGCGATGTTCCGGTCGTGGAGGCTGGGGTCCGGCTTGGCGTGCGACGCCGCGGTCGCGTCCGCGGCGAGCGTGCGCACGCTCCGCTTCTGGGAGGCCGGCGTCCCCGCGCTCGCCGGCCGGTCGGCGCCGGAACTGGCCGGATGGATCGGGAACGCGGTTCAAGCCGAGGTGTGCAGTTGAGCCGCGTCTCGCGGCCATGGGCAGTGTGAATGTTTCACGCGTCCCCTGTTAAAACTGCTATAGCCCGGCGGGGGGGTAAAACGCCGATCTTCTTGATCTGCGTTGACGGCGCTGTCCATACTCTGGGGAGAAAATTCTCGGAATCGTCGAGTGCGAATGGATTGATTGCGTTCTGCGGAGTGGTGCGAGGCAATCACGAGGGGCTGCGGGGAATGTCATGCCGGAAACCAGTCGGATCATTGTCGGCAGTGCGCTCGCCGTGAACCCGGGATCCGGGCTCGCCGAATTCCGGCCCCGTTCCACGCGGTGCGTCACGGAGAGGCTGGTCCGGGCATGCTAGCGACAATTATCGGCGTGTTCACCTTCGTGAGCAGCGGCGTCTTCATCGCTTATGTGTGCGCCATCGTCGTGCCGTTCCTCGGCCGGAAGCGGGCGCCGGCGGGATCCCAAGCCGATTTCTCCTGGCATTTCTTCGTTCCGTGCCGGGACGAGGAAGCGGTGATCGGCGATACCGTCCGGCGGCTGCGGAGGACATTTCCCGAAGCGCACGTGTGGGTCATCGACGACGACTCGCATGACGCCACCGCGCGGATCGTCCGGTCGCTCGCCGCCGGGGAAGACCCGGATCCGTTCGTCCACCTGGTCAGCCGGCGCCCGCCGCACGCGCGCACCGGGAAGGGCGACGCGCTCAACTCCGCCTACCAGCGGCTCGCGACCTGGCTGGGCAGGCACGAGCACTGGGAGAAGGTCATCGTCGGGGTGGTCGACGCCGACGGCGTGCTCGCTCCGGACTGCCTGGACGTGTGCGCGGCGGGCCACCTGTTCGGGGACTCGTCGGTGGGAGCGGTCCAGCTGGAAGTGCGCATGCTGAACCGCTGCACCCCGCCCTCCTCCGGCGGTCGCTGGCAACGCTGGGCGGCGCTGAAGCTGGTGCAGTTGCAGGACATGGAATTCCGCACGGCGATTTCGGCCGTGCAGCATTCCCGTGCGTACGCGGGCACGGTGGCGATGGGCGGCAACGGGCAGTTCACCAGGTTGTCGGCGCTGCGCAGCATCGACCGGGGAACCGGGCAGCCGTGGCGCGGGCTGCTGCTCGAGGATTACGAACTCGGGCTGCACTTGCTGATGGCCGGGTGGCGGACCGCTGCGACGTCGGATTCTTATGTGTCCCAGGAAGGGCTGTACAGCCTCCGGCGATTCGTCACGCAACGCACCCGATGGGGCCAGGGCACGATGCAGTGCGCCCGGTACCTGTCGTCGATCTGGCGGTCTCCGCAGTTCAGCGAACTCGGCGTGATCGAGGCGAGCTACTACCTGATCCAGCCCTGGCTCCAGCTGATCGGCGCCGTCGTCTACCCGGTTCCGGTCGCGCTGCTGCTGGGCGCGGTGATCCGCGACCCGGCGATGCTGGCGGGAGCGGCGTCGATGCGTACCGCATTCCTCCTCCTTCTTTTCGTCGCGATGTCCACCGGGCCTTTCGTGGTGTGGGGAATCATTTACCAATTCCGCTGCGTCGGAAGACCGAATCTGCTCGCCGGCGTCGGCTACGGACTGGCCTTCACGTTGTACGTCGGGTTGTTCTACGTGACTTCGCTGCGTGCGGTGTATCGGATGATGCGAGGCCGGCACGGCTGGGCCAAAACGCGGCGGAACGCCGAATCGTTCAATCAGGAGGAGGTTGCCGTCGAAGCATGAGCAACCGGGGATGCCCGTCGAAAGCCAATAGTCACACACTCGCACCGAAAGGACCTGGATGTACAAGCACGGACGCGTCGGCACGGGCACGGCGGGCGGCCTCGCGGTCACCGGAGCCAGCCTGAGCTGGTGGATCGCACTCGCCGTCGCCCTCGTGGCCTTGGGGACGATGTTCGTCCTGTTCGCCCGGCGGCGACGCAGGATGGCGGAGGAATCCGACAAATGAGCGAAGGTGGCGGGCGCCTGCCGTCACTACGGGCGTCCGCCACTCGCGGAGGGGAAGAAATGACGATGAATCCAGAACTCGTCCTTTTTGCCGGCACCCGGCCGGAAGCGATCAAACTGGCGCCCGTCGCTCTCGCGGCGGGGGAATTCGGGTTCCGGGCCCGGATCGTCGCCACCGGGCAGCACCCGGCCATGGTCGACCAGGCCCTGGCCCCGTTCGGAGTGGCGCCCGACGACCGGATCGTCCTGTCGCGGGCGACCGGCACGCTGAGCGAGCTGTTCACGCGGCTCGTACCCGAAGTGGACCGAGTGCTGGCAGAACGCCGCCCGGCAGCGGTCGTCGTCCAGGGCGACACGGCCACCACCCTGGCGTGCGCGCTGGCCGCGTTCTGGCGGCACATCCCGGTCGTGCATGTCGAGGCGGGCCTGCGCACCGGAGATCTCGAATCGCCGTTTCCCGAGGAAGCCAATCGCCAGCTGGTCTCCCGCATCGCCGCCCTGCACCTCGCTCCCACGCCTGCGGCCGCCGCGGCGTTGCGGGCGGAGGGAATTCCGGACGAGAAGATCGTCGTGACCGGGAACACCGTCGTCGACGCGGCACTGCACATCGCCGGACAGGGCCTGCCGCCCAAGAACGGCGCGGTCGCCGCGGCCTTCGCCGGGCACCGGCCGCGGATCCTGGTGACGATGCACCGGCGGGAGTCGTGGCGAAGCGGCATCGGCGAAGTGCTGGGCGCGGTCATGCAGATCGCCCGCGAGTTCCCCGGCGCGCGGTTTCTGCTTCCGTCGCATCCGAATCCGAAGGTGCGCCAGATCGTGCATCGGATCCTGGGGACGTGCAACGCGGTGACGGTGACCGAGCCGCTGGACTACCCGGACCTGATCTGGGCGCTGTCGAGGTCCACCCTGGTCATCACCGACTCCGGCGGGATTCAGGAGGAGGCGCCGACCTTCGGGGTTCCGGTGCTGGTGGCGCGCGACACGACGGAGCGCCGCGAGGCGGTCGACGCGGGATGGGCGCGCTTGGTCGGCACCGACTTCGCGCAGGTCGTCTCCGCCGCGCGTGCGGTGTTGACCGGGCAGGAAACCGGTCCCGGAACGGCGAATCCGTTCGGCTCCGGCGACGCCGCCTGGCTGACCATGGACGCGATCCGCGGCCGGATCGCCGATCCTGGACGGATGCTGACGGCCGGCGCCGGTCCGGACGCGGCATGACAGTGCGGCGTCTCGCGGAGGAGGCGGAACAACACCCGGGGGACACCCGGGCCGCGCGGCGGCGGGGCAGCGCGCGGTGGCGGATTTTCGGGATCGTCGGGGAAGCGGTCCTCATCCTCGGGCTGGTGATGCTGGGTTTTCTCGGCTATGAGATGTGGGGCAGCGTGGGCGAGCTGAACGCCGCGCAGAGTCAGCTCGGCCAGGAGCGGAAAGCGTTGTGGGACAGCGAGCCCGGTGTCAGCGGCGCACCACGTGCGGTCCCGGAGCCTCCAGCCGACGGCGGTCCGGTCGCGGTCCTCGCGATACCGCGGCTGGGTCTGGAGTGGACGGTCGTCGAGGGGACCGGGTCGAAGGACTTGCGGCACGCGCCGGGGCACTACGCGGGGACGGCGCTGCCCGGCCGGATCGGGAACTTCGCGGTGGCCGGGCATCGGGTGCGCGGCATGTTCTGGGACTTGGACACGATCGAGGCGGGAGACCAGATCACGGTGGAGGACCGGACCCGCCGCTACGTCTACGAGGTCGACGCGAACCGGATCGTCCGCCCGGACGACGTCGGAGTGCTCCTGCCCGTTCCCGGGCAGCCGGGCCAGACCGCGACGGAAGCCCGGCTGACCCTGACGACCTGCAATCCTAAGTGGGATAACTACGAACGGCTGATCGTCGACGCGCACCTGATCGCCAGCGCGGCGAAAGCGGATTCGGAGGGAGCACGATGATCGCGAGCCTCTGGCGGATCCTGCCCGGCCCGGCCTGGGTGCGGGCGGTGCTGCTCGCGGTGCTGGTCGCCGCCGCCTGCGCCGGACTGTGGTTCGGCCTGTATCCCTTGCTGGACGACTGGTTCATGACGACGAGCCCGGTGATGGACTGATCGCGCACCGGTTCCGGCAAGGACAGGCGATTTCCGGCGTCGCCGAAGGAGCGCTGGACGTCGCCGCGGTCCCGTGATCGTGACTGAGCCAGGGCGGTGCGGCTTCAGATGAGTCCTGCTCGGCATCCGATCAGCACCGCATGGGCGCGATCGCGCGCTCCGATCGCTCTGAACAGTGCTTTCAGGCTTGCCTTGACGGTGTTCTCGGACCTGCCGAGCCGGTTGCCGATCTCGGCGTTGGTCATCCCGCCGGCGATCATGCGCAGCTGAAGCAGGGAGGAGTCGGAGATGACGCCCGTCCGCGCCCGCGCTTCGTCGATCGCCGTGGTACGGACGAAAACCTGCAGCGGGCTCACCGGCCTGCTGATCGAGGTCAGTGCGATGCCCTTGGCTTCCAGGTAGTCGCGGGCACGGGCAAGCGCCTCCGGGTCCGCGCCGACAAAAACCGGGCCTTGCCGTCCGGTCTGCTCCGCCATGGTTCAGTTCTCCCGTTCAGACGATGGATTGCGCGGCCGGTGCCGGTCACCGGGCGGCGGAATGCGCGGGCGCCGGTTGCGCCGCCTGGGGGCCGATCAAGTTCTCCAGGTGGCCGAGCGCGACCGCGTGCGCACGGTTGCGGGCGCCCAGCTTCCGGTACACGTTCTTGACGTGGCTGCGCACGGTCTCGGCGGACACGGACTGCGCTTCCGCGATCTCGGCGTTCGTCAACCCGATGCTGATGAAGCCGAGGATCTGCGTTTCACGCAGGGTGAGTTCGTCGCTGTTCCGGCGGCGCGCCCGCGGGATGCGCGGCTCCGGTGTTCCCGGAAGGAATTCGGCGGAGCCGCCCCAGAGGTGGTACTGAACGATCCGTTCGGCGAGCTTGACCGGGCCGACCGCCCGGTCGAGCAGGCAGACGGCGCCGTATTCGGCGAAGGCGCCGACTCGCTCGGGAGTGAGTTCCGCAGAGCTGACCAGGACGATGACGGTCTCCACGGCGGGACTCGAAGTCACGGCCCGGATGAGGTTGCCGCCGACGTCGAGCCGTGCGTCGAGAAGCAGGATGTCGGGCCGCAGCCGGCTGCCGAGCGTCAGCACGCGGTTCCCGTCGTTGATCGCGCCGATCCAGCTGAGCCGGCGCGACCGGTCGACCACCGCTTTGACCCCGAGCTGGAACAGGACGTCTTGATCGGCCGAGCACACGGTGAACGCCGTCTCCTCGGATCGGCGCGTCCGGCCGTTCTGGGTCTTCTGCGCGAGCAGGGGGACCGAAGCCATCAGGTTGTCCTTCCAACGTGCCCGATTCGCCGGGCGAGAATCGCGGCAGCGGGCAGAGCCATGGTTTTTCCCGGACATTCGGGCGAGTGCGAGCCGACTTTAACCGACAATGCGCAGCGATTGGTAGGCGGCGCGACACCCAGTGCAGGAGATGCGCGGAAATTCCTGATCGGCGCGTGAATATCTCATGTCATGACGAGTCGCCGGCAATCGGACGAGTGGGAATGGGAATCGAACAGGATTGCCGCGGCTTGGTGAAATCCTGGAATGAGGAATAGCTCACGCCGCCTAACCGCTGGACATCGCCGCGATCCGGTCCGGGGCAGCGAGCACCGGCAGCAGTGACTTTTCGATCCAGGCCGGGGAAAACTCGGCGTCGTCGACCAGCGGCGCCGCGACCGCCGCTACCGCTGGTTCCGCGTTCAGCCGTTGCTCGCCGCCGCGTTCGGGCAACGGGACGTAAACGGCGGGCAGCCCGACAGCGGCCAATTCGGCGCACGTCATCGCGCCCGAACGGCAGACGGCGAAGTCGGCTGCCGCGTAGGCGCAGCGCATTTCGTCTACGTAGGGGAGGACCACGTACGGCGGGTCGCTTTCGGGCGCCGTGGCCCGGCCCGCTGATGTGCAGCACCTGCGCGTTGGCGGCCCGCAATGTCGCGGCAGAACCGGAGATCGCCGCGTTGATCGTGCGCGCTCCTTGCGAACCGCCGGTGACCAGCAGCACCGGTCCCTTGGCGCGCAAGCCGAATTGCCAGCGGGCCTTGGCGCCAATGCGGCGCGGTCGAGCCCGGCGATCGAGCGGCGCAGCGGGATCCCGATCGAGGTGGCGTTGGCGAGCCGGACTCCGGCCGGCGCGGTGAACACGCGGGTCGTCATCCGGGCGGCGAGCCGGTTGGCGACGCCGGGCCGGACGTTCGATTCGTGGACGACAATCGGTATTCGTCTTCGCCGGGCGGCGAGAACGGCCGGTGCGGCTGCGTAACCTCCGAAGCTCACCACGACCTCGGCCCTGGTGCGGTCCATGACTTCTCCCGCGGCGCGGACCGCGTCGCGCAGCAGTCCGGGCGTGCGCGCCAGTGCCCGGTTCACCGCGCGCGGCAACGGCGCCGGCGGGATGAGCTCGAGCGGGTAGCCGCGGGCCGGGATCAGGGTCGTGTCGGAGCCTCGTACGGTGCCGAGGGCGGTGATCTTGGCACTGGGATTCAGCCGGCGCACCGCGTCCGCGAGGTTCATCGCGGGTTCGATGCGCCCGGCCGAATGGCCGCCCGCGACGACGATTCTAGGCGACAACGAAATCAAAGCAGGTGTCCGGATACGGTTCGTCTTTCAGCGGGTAGTGCCACCATTCGGCATCGTATGCGGCGAACCCGCAGGATTCCATGACCGACCGCAGCAGCCACCGGTTGTCCGCCTCGGCGGAGGTGATTCCCGGTGCGCCGTGGTGCGAGACGGCGTCCATCATGGCAGCCAGCTCGCTGGTGCCGAGGCAATAGAGTCAGATCGACGGTGCTTCCCCTGCTGTGCCCGGATTTGCGGGCCACGTAGCCGCGCTCGAACATTTCCGCTCGCTCGATATTGGGGTAGTGCTGGGCTTTTTTCCGCCCGTCCTCGGGCTGCCCGGTCCATCGGGCGAAGCGTTCCACCGCGCGCTGGGGCCGGTATCCGTCCCACAGCAGCAGGCCGTACCCGAGCGACGAGGCCCGGTCCCGTGCGTTTCGCAGCGCCGTGCACAACTCCGGCGATCCGGTTCGCCGGGTACCCGTCGACTGGTCCGTTCTTCACCGGGCCTCCCCGGACAACGCGAGCGCGACGATCCGGTCCAGCATGGCCGGGAACGGCAGCCCGGAAGCCGCCATCATCCTGGGATACCGGCTGTATGAGGTCATGCCGGGAAACGTGTTCACCTCGTTCAGCACCACTGTTCCGTCGTCCTTGAGGAACATGTCGACCCGGGCGAAGCCTTTGCAGCCCAGCGCCCGATAGATTTCCCGCGCGGTCTGCCGGACGTGCGCGCGCAGTACGGCCGGGACGATGACGGCCGAGTTTTCGGAGCCGCTTTCCGGGCTGTCCTCCTGATGGATTTTGAAGAAACCGTGCGACAGGCGGATCCGGTCCGGTTCGCCGACGATCAGCTCCGATCCGTTGCCCAGCACCGCGCAGCCGATCTCGCTGCCCTCGACCGGTTCCTCGATGATGACCTTCGCGTCGAACTCCGCCGCGGCCGCCACCGCGTCCGGCAGGTCCTCGGCGCGGGAGACCTTGCTGACCCCGAACGACGAACCCGACCGGGCGGGCTTGACGAAGACCGGATAGCCGAACCGTCCCGGATCGACGCCGGTCGTCACGGTCCAGAAGTTCGGCGTGGCGATGCCCGCGGCGGAGACGGCGAGGTAGGCGAGGGATTTGTCCATGCACAGCGCGGAACTGGACACGTCGCAGCCCGCGTAGGGGATGCCGGACAGCTCCAGCAGGCCCTGCGTCGCGCCGTCCTCGCCGAACCTGCCGTGCAGCACGGGCAGCACCACGTCAAGGCCGAGCACCTCGTACTGTCCCCGGTCCAGCAAGAGCAGTCCGCCGACGCCGCGGTCCGGCGAGAGCATCGCGGACGGGCAAGGGCGGTCTTCCCATCCGTCGCCGGGGCCGTCGCACAGCTTCCACGCGCCGCTCTTGGTGATCCCGACCCAGTGCGGTTCGTACTTCGCCGGATCGAGGTGTTTCGCGATCTCCTGCGCGGACTTGACCGAGACCGGGTGCTCCTCGGACATCCCGCCGAAGAGGATGCCGAGCCGGATTCTATTCATGGTGCGTCCCGTTTTCGAAGTTCCGGCAGCCGGCGTAGAACGTGCCTTCCTCGCCTTCGAGGACGTCCAGCGCGGCACCGCCGAGGCGCCCGCTCTCCAGCGCGAAAAGCAGGGCATCGGTGTCCAGCAGCGGCCCGCGTCCGGTGTTGATCACGAACGCGGGGCGGACGTCGCAGGCGAGTATCCGGCAGCGAAGCCGCGCAGCCGCTCGATGACCGCCGCGCCGATTCGCCCGGCGCCGATCACACCCACGGTCAGGTCGCGCAGTTCTTTCCCTGGTGCTTCGTTCAGCCGGTAGTCGTGCGCATCCGTCCCCGATCGGCGTCTTGTGGCCGACGCTGACGGACCGGGTTCCGGCCGCCAGCTCGGCGCTCGCTTCGGACACCGCGGCTGCCGTCACGGCCGGTGCCACGCCGCGGCGACGGGCCAGTCGACGGACCAGCTCGGCCCCGGCCGGTTCGCAGTCATAGACCGTGGTTCCGGTCGCCGGGGGCGCTTGCGCCGCGGAACGAGCCGGTTCGAGGTAGGTCATGCCGCCTCGCCGGCCACTCGCAGGAGTTCCCCGCCGATCAGCGCCATGGTGCCACCCGCTTCGGCGAGTACGAGCAGCGTGGGCGGAAGGCTGTCACGGATGCTTCGCAACGTGGCGAGGTCGGAACCCGCCACCACGGTCACCTGCGCGCCGAGATCGAGAGCGACTTCCGCGTCTTCCCCGTCGTAGACCTCGAAGACCGCCGTCATTCCCAGCTCCTCGGCGAGTGCCGCGAACCGCGCCAGCTCGGCGGGCTCGACCAGCGCCGGCAGCAAAGTGACCGCGTCCGCGCCGAAAGCACGGGCTTCCCATACCTGGTACTCGGACGCGATCAGATCGCGCTGAAGCGTCGGAACGCTCGTCGCCAGGCAGACGTCCGCCAGCTCCGCGAACAGGTCGAGGTCGCGGTCCTGCCAGGTGCGCACGCTGAGCGCGGGACAGCCGCGCGCCACCGCGGTCCGTGCCTGGCCCGCGGACCTGACTTCGCAGACCGCCGAGAGCCGGCGGGACTGGCAGACGCGCCGGAAGTTCCGGCTGGGCTGGCTTTCCCGCGCCAGCGTGCGGATGCTCGCGGCGCTGCATACGCGACGGCGGGCGTCCGTCCTCGCGATGGTCGATTCGCGGATGTAGCTGGGAAGTTTCATCTCGCGGCCTTTCTCGGTCAGCGGGTGCGTTCGAGGGTCTGGACGATCTGTTCGGCGACGCGCACCACGCCCGGCGCTCCCAACGTGACCACCAAGTCGCCGGGGCGCGCGAAGGCGTCGACCGCGCGAGCCGCGGCGTCCGGAGTGCGCGCCAGGAATTTGTCGTGGTCTGGCAGGCTCACCAACGACGTCAAGGCCTCCGACGGCGCAGCGTGGTCGAAGGAGTCGTCGGAGTCGAAGACCGGAAGCACGACGACGCGATCGGCGACGGACAGCGCATCGGCGATCTCGGCCTGGAATTGGTCCATGCGGTACTGCCGGCACGGTTCGGCGACCGCGATCAGCCTGCCGCCCGTCGCGGTCCGCCGCAGGGCGGTCAGCGAGGCGCGAATGGAAGTGTGGTGGCAGGCGTAGTCGTCGTAGACCCGGATTCCGCGGGGCGCGCCTTTCACCTCGAATCGCCGGGCGACCCCAGCGTATTGAGTGATGCCGAGGATCGTTCCCGACCGGGACGCCCCCAGCCGCATGGCGGTCAGCATCGCGGCGCCGGCGTTCAATGCCATGTGCCGTCCAGGGACCGGAACCTCCACCGCCGCGTCGTCCTGATCGGGGAACCGGGCGATGAAGCGCACCGAATCGGGGAATTCGCCTTCGACGTGAACGGACAGGTCGGCCGGGCTCCCGTCGCTGAAGGTGTACACCCGGATCCCCTTGGCGCGAAGACCTCTCGTCACCCGCCGCGAATAGGGATCGTCTTCCGGCATGACGACGAAACCGCGCTCGCCGACCCGTTCGGCGAATCCGGAGAACGCGCGGGCCAGCGTGTCGATGTCGCGGTAAAGGTCGAGGTGGTCGGTGTCGATGTTGGTGATGACGACCGCGTCGGGCCGGTAGGCCAGGAACGACCCGTCGCTCTCGTCGGCCTCGACGACAATGGCGGACGTCTCGCCCGCGCCGGCCCCCGACTGGTCGGCGAGCCGGCCGCCGATCACGTACTCCGGCGCGACTCCCGCCGCGGACAGTGCGCTGACCAGCATCGCGGCGGTCGAGGTCTTGCCGTGCGTCCCCGCGACCGCCACCGAAAACCGGCCCTCCATCAGCGCCGCGAGCGCGACCGACCGATGCACCACCCGGATGCCTCGGTCCGCGGCCGAACGCAACTCGACGTTGTCCGGCGGCACGGCGGTGGAATGGACGACGGTGTCGACGCCGCGGAGATTGCTCTCGCTGTGGCCGGCGTAGATCGTGCATCCGGCCGCGCGCAGCCGCGCCAGCTCAGGCCGGTCTTCGACCTCGCTGCCGCTGACCCGCACTCCGCGCAAACACAGCGCCTCGGCCAGGCTGGCCATGCCCACCCCGCCGCACCCGACGAGGTGGACCCGGCCCAGCTGCGCGACGAGGCCGAGACCGTTGTCCCGGATGCCGGCCGTCTGCGACGAAAAGCTCATGCCGATAATGCTCCGTTTCCCATTCGACGAGCGCGTTCGGATTCTGTCACCGTTGGGTAACACGCGTATGTGCGGTGTCAATTCCTGGGAAAGATGAAAAATTTCACGGAATGCCGGTGAATAGTTGCACTAACGGCCGGTGAGCGATCTCCCAGGAGTCCGAAGCGGAGTGAATCCCGGCCTCTTCTCCTTCTGCGCGGCGGTGGACGGCCCGGTCGGGGCGTTCGCTGGTTCGCGGAGCGGCCGGCAGATCTGTGCGGATATAGTCGTGGCAGAGCGGGTTGGCGGCCGAGGAGAGTCGGACGGATTCCTGGCCGCGGGCAGCCTGACTGGCTCCGGCGGGTCGCGGCGAGGCGACCGGAAACGCGCTTCGCGGTTTCGCCGAAAACCGGATCCGGACCAGGGGCGACGTGAAAGCTTCACGGCCGGCCCGGTGATTCTGGTACACCCCAAGTGAGTGGCGATTTCCGGTTTTGCTTGTCGGGAACGGCGGGCCTGGTCAGAATTATTGCAATCCCCCGCGGAGTGGGGGTTCCGAGATTACGGGTGGGATATACCTATGACGAATAAAGAACGGAAGCGCAGGGGAATGAAAACTGCCGCTCGCGCGGCCGTCCTCACCGCGCTGAGTGCCGCGACGATCGGCGGCGCGATCGTGCCGAATGTCGCCTCGGCGGCCGGCCGCGGCCCGGACGGCTGGACGGAACTGACTCCTCTGAACAACGTGCCGGCCCGGATGCACATCACCACGAACGCCAAGGGCGGTTACGGGGTGCCGGGCGAAAAAGCTACCGTCGCGGTCGAGTGGGATCTGTGGAACATCTGGAGCCAGTTCCAGTCCGACAAGGCCAACGGGAATGTCAACGGCCTTCAGGACGTGCTGAAGATCTTCGCTTCTCAGACGCCCAGCCTGACTCTGGACGGCGTGAAGTGCGAAGACTACGGCGACCGCGACGGCAAGACGGCCCTGGGCAAGGCGGAGGGGGGCACCAACTACGAGCCGGTCGACATCGGCGGGCTGGTCGCCCAGGTCCGGAACCTGCTGTCCAAGGCGGCGGCGCTGCCGACCGGCGGCAACGACAACGCCATTTCGAAATTCTTCCAGTCGAGGGTTCGCGCCACTTGCGAGTTCACCGTCAAGAAGAAGCAGGCGACGGACATCAACGTCGGCGGCAACGTCGCGCTGAGCAACATGTTCATCTTCAACACGACCGAGACAGGTGTCGCGGTCTTGCCGGTCAAGCCGCCGGACTCGCCGAACGCCCCGCAGTGGTCGACCTCGGCCGCGAGCGTGGAAGTCAACGAGGGCGGCGAGCTGACCGGGAAGGCCGACCCGGGTACCACGATCCGGTTGGAAGTGGACGGCGCGCCGAGGGAGAATCCCAACGTAAAGGTCGATGCCAACGGCTACTTCAAGATCAAGTTGCCGGATGACCTGAAGGCGGGCTCGGGGCACCAGATCGTGGCCACCTCCGAATCCGACAACGGCGGCAAGCCCGCCAAGTCGCGGTCGCTGTTCGTCAACATCAAGTCGGCCGACGAGCCGAAGCCGGTAGTCGACAAGCCCGTGATCACCTCGCCGGCCGGCGACGTGAAGGCGGGCGACGAACTGACGGTGACCGGGGCCGACGGCAATCAGGTGAGCGCGGTCGACCAGAACGGCAAGGTGCTCGCCGGTCCGGTCACGATCGCCAACGGGCAGGCCAAGATCAAGCTTCCCGCGGACCTCGGCGGCGCCACGCAGATCAAGGTCGTCGCGAAGCCGAAGGACGGCAGCGGCGAGGGCAAGGCCTCGGACCCGAAGAACGTCGGCGTCGAGAAGCCGGAACTCAGCCAGACTTTGGCGCCTGCCCTCAAGGCGGGCGAGAAGGGCGCCCTTGACGTGAGCTTCACGCCGAAGGACGGCGACTTCGCCAAGCTCGCGGGACAGAAAATGGTCCTGACGGCTCCGGAAGGTTTCACCTTCAAAAAGGAGGCTTCCTACCGGTTCTTCGGCGCGAACAACACTCCCGTCGGCGAGGGTGTTTGGCTCGGTGAGGAGTCTGTCGTCAGCCCCGACGGCAAGACGCTGACGGTGCCGATGCCGTCCGCCGACAAGCTGCAGGGCGTCAAGGCGCTCACGTTCAAGGTCACTGTCACGTCCGAAGCGAACCAGGACGTGACGGCGGGCACCAAGACTGGCGGCGAAGCCAAGGTCGGCGGATACACCACTCCGCTGACGGCCGAGGTAAAGCAGTAACGCCGAGGAAATCTCCTCCCATTAAATGAAGTTCCGCCGATGTGGCCGTAACCGTGGTCGGGAGTCTGCCGTGGTTACGGCCACATCGCTTCGTTCCGGCCGGACTTTCCGACCGGCCTCCGTTTGGAAAGTCCCTGGAGAAAACATGTCCGCAACGGGTAATCCGGCGTCCGGCCAGACCGGCGCCCCCGAACAGCCGGAGTCTTCCGGTCCCGCGCCGTCCTCGGCCGCCGCCACGGCGGTGGTCAGCGGGGATTTGATGGCCGAGTTGGCCGACAGCTGGGCGAGTGCCGGCGATTCCGCTCGGCTGGCCGGGTTTTTCGCGCTCGCGCCGGACAATCCGGCGGCCGCTTTCGCGGTGTACGGCGACGACGAGGACACCCCGCAGGTGTTCGGCCAGCCGATCGCGGCTTGGACCGCGTTCCGCGAATGCGGGCCGGGCGCCAGATTGCTCGCGGTCGGCGACGCGCTGAACCGGAAGATCGCCGTCATCCGGCTGGACGGAGTCACCGAGTTCGTACCCGTCGACCAGGAGTCGGTGACGGGGGCCGGTGCCCCGGAGGCGTTGCGCGCGTGGCGGGAGCACGACGCGGCCGAACAGGACGACGAAGCAGAATCCGCACCGGAGAGCCCGGCGGAGGACGACGCTTCCCAGGGAATGGGCTTGTGGCGGCTGGGCTATGCGATGCTCGGCCTGGTGGCGCTGGTCCTGGCGTTCCTGTTCTTCCGGGTGACGATCGACGATTCGTTCATCACCTGGCGGTACGGGGAAAACCTGATCGAGCACGGGGTCTGGGGCTGGAACGCCGACGGTCCGCCGGTCGAGGGGTACAGCAATCCGCTTTACGCGTTCCTGTCGATCATCCCGGCATTGCTGGGCATGTCCGCCGAACTGTTCTTCAAGATCGTTTCGGTCGCGCTCGCGGTGGGTTACATAGTGGTGGTGCGCCGGGCCGGACTGCCGCGGGTCCAGGAATTCGTGCTGCTGGCGGTCGCTTTGGCCAGCCCGATCTTCTTTCTTCAATTGTTCATGGGCCTGGAGACCGCCTCTTTCGCGCTGCTGATCGGCTGGCTGTACGCGATCGTCTACCGGCGGGGCGGGCTGGGGCGCACCGGTTTCGCGGTCGCCGGCGCGGTCGCGCTGAGCCGGCCGGAGGGAATCGCGCTGGCCGCGGTCGCGATCGGCTGGTCGCTGCTGATCGACCGGAGCCGGGGAAACCGGCGCGGCGCGATCGCGGTGCTGGCCGGCTGGGCGGTTTACTGGTGTGCCCGATGGTGGTACTTCGGGTCGTTCTTCCCCAATCCCTATTACAAGAAGGTCGCCGGCGACATTCCGCTGCCGACGAAGATCCTGGACGCGATGCCCGTGGTGGGGCCGATCCTGCTGCCGATCGTGCTCGGCCTGGCAATGGGGGTCGCGCTTTACCGGAGGAGCGCCAAGACGTCGATTCTGGCGCGCCCGGATCTGCTGCGGGACGCGGTGCCGGTACTGCTCGCGGCGACCTCGGCCGTCGTCGTTCTCGGTCTCTACCGGCCGTCGATGCTGGTGATGGACCCCGGGCACCGCTTCTACTGGCAGCTGCTGTTCCCGGTGGTGCTGGTCGTGCTGAGCCGGCGGATTCGCCTCTCCGGCCCGCGCGAGCCGGACCGGTCCGCGCTCCTGGCTCTGATCGCGGTCGCCGTCGCGGCCGGCGCCGCGGTGGCCTGGGATCCGGGAAACCTGACGACGGATGTCTGGGTAGGCGCCGGCATCGTGGCGATCGCCCTGTACGCCGGCGGTGTCCGGAAGATCGCCGGGGCCGCCCTGTTGGGCGCGATCGGGCTGGCCGCGGTGCTCGGTTTCGGGAATTCCGCGGAGACGACGAACCTGCTGGCCTATCGGTACCGGATCATGGCGCATCAGGAAGTCGGCGAGACGATCCGCGAGACCAAGCTGCCCGGCGGTGCGATCGCGATCGGCGACTCCGGCGTGCTGCCCTACGAGGCCGACCGGTCCACGATCGACCTCGGCGGCCTCGCGAGCCGGGAGTCGTCTGCCGGCAGTCTCAGCCCGGAATGGCTGCGGAGCCGGAACCTGCAGCTCGCGGTCATGCTGTCCGGTTCGGACGACGCGGGGTCGGCGTGGACCGGCGGGGCTTCGACCTCCGTCCTCGATTACGTGCGCGACCCGCGCAACGGCTTCTGGTCGGCGAACGGTGCCGTGGCCGGGCCGGGCTATTACCTGAATTACTGGATCGGCCCGCAGTGGCAGAAGACTCCTCTGTCCGATCGGCTCGGCGCCGTCTTCATGCGCACCAAGGCACAGAACGACAAGCCTGACGCACAGGTGTTCCTGGACAACCTCTGGAACTTTTCGTTCCTGACGAAATAGCGGACCCGCCGCGCGGGGCGGCTTGGCGGCAACCGGCGGCTCCGCTGCGGTGTCCGGGTATTCGCTCTTGCGCGGCTGGTGTGTTCTCCTGCCCCCTGGGGAGCGACGCGGGCCGCCGGTCAGGCGGTCGTGCCCGGATCCCCGTGCTCGCCGCTGATTCCTCCGGAGGTGTCCCGGCAGCAGGCGAACCCTTCCTCGCCGCCGAAGGCACGGGTGAATCGTGGTGCCGGTCAGCGCCGTCGCTCCCGCGTGAGGGTCATGCCGGACCCGACATCAGCGGTGCCGAGCGGCGTGTCTTCAGCTGGTTCCTGCCACCCGAACGGATGATCCGATTCGTGGGGACGCCCGCGGCGCGGTTAGCATCGCGCTCCGGTGAAGGCAGGCGGAGGGGGACAGGACACCAGGTGAACCGCTTCCCGTGGCCGGTGCTGGGCAGGACTCGTTACTGGCGGACCGTTCGCATCGGCGGCCGGGCGTTTTTGCTTGCCGGGGCCGGGATCGTCGGGGTCGTCATCGGCGGAGTCGTCGCGCCGGGCACGGCGAAGGTTCTGTCGGAGACCGCCGACCTTCCGCTGTCCGCCTGGTATGCCGTGCTGACCTTGCTGCAAACGCTGATCTGCCTGCACGGGCTGGTGTTTCGCGCCGCCGGGATGCCGTTCCGGCAGACCTGGCCGCTGACCGTGCCGAGCACGCTGATCGCGGCGGGCGTCACGATCGCTTTTCACGATGTGCAGAGCCCCGCGGGTTCCATCTTCATGGTCGGTCTGCTCTTGCTCGTCCTGGTCCGCAGCGAGTGGGTCTGGGCGGTCATCGCCGGGATCGGTCTTTTCACGATCGGACTGCTCTGGTGGTGGTCGATGCCCGAAGCGTCGAGGCCGGACGATTACGCGGTCGTGCAGGGGATCGTCGTCGGGATCGTCGGTGCGGTCGGCGTGCGGGCCACGTCCTGGCTCGCGATCCGCACGGTCGAACTGGCGGCGGCGAACGCCGAGATCGCGCGGCTGACCCTGCATCAGGAACGCACCCGGATTTCCCGGGATCTGCACGACCGGCTCGGCCACAATCTCGTGTCGATCATGCTGCGCACGGAACTCGCGGAGCGGCTGGCGGCCGGGGACCGCAGGCAGGCCGAACGGGAAAGCCGGGCCGCGCATCGGCTGGCCCGGCAAACCCTGCAGGAGATGCGCAGCATCGCGCACGGCACCCTGGTCGCCGACCTGGACGCCGAACTCGCCGCGGCGATCGACCTGCTGGAGTCGCGCGGAGCCGTCTGCCAGATCAGGATCGGCGAACAACCCGAGGGCGCTGTCGCCGAAGTGCTGGCTTGGGTGCTCCGGGAAGCCGTGACGAACATCCTGCGCCACAGCCAGCCCGTGAACTGCACGCTGGAGCTGGTCCGGACAGGGGACCAGTTCGAGTTCATGATCGGCAACGACGGCCTGCTCTCCTCGGAGTCGGCGGCGCCGGGGCACGGGCTGGGCGGCATCGCCGAGCGGGTCGAGCGGATCGGCGGGACGTACGGTGCGGAAAGCGCCGGCGACCGTTTCGTGCTTCGCGTGACACTTCCGGCGAACGGCCCGGCACCGGACAACGGGACAGCTCACGAATGAGCGCGGACCGGGCGCGCTTTCCGCCTGGCGCTTGACGTCGAGCACACGCCGGGCTCACCCGCAGGGGTATCGCGCACCGAAAAACTTGAATCAGATTCACATTCTATCTACGGTGTGGTTCTGCGGCCCAGTGCGGGGCCGCCCTTCGAGCAAGGCAGGAGGCGTGCATTCCATGCTTCGTCTACTGACATTCAACGTGCTGCAGCTCCCTTTCATCTCGGCTTCGCCTCGCGGCTGGCGCCGGGCGGGCTGGGCCGTCGACGCCGTGCGTGCCGTCGATCCGGACATCATCGTGCTGAACGAGGCATTCGCGCTGTCGGCCGCCGGACGGCTGGTCTCGCGGCTGAAACGGCGCGGTTATCACGCGTCGCCCCAAATCGGCGCGCTGCGGGGCCGTCGTGGCTGGGTCGGGACGGTGCCCCGGGTCTCGCCGGTGCGAACGCTGGTGGGCGGCGGAGTCCGGGTGCTGAGCCGGTACCCGTTCCGATGGTGCGGCCAGCATCTGTACAGCGCGGTCCAGCGGAAAACCCAGGACGCGTTGTGCGCGAAGGGAGTCGCGCTGGTGGAGCTGGACACCCCGGACGGCCGGGTGTGGCTGGCCGCGACCCATCTGCAGGCCGACGAGCCGCCCACGCCGGTGTCCGCGACCCGTGCGGTGCGGTTGGAACAGCTGAAAGAGCTGCGCGAGTTCGTCGCCAGGACGGCACCGCCGGAGGCGCCCGTTCTGCTGGCCGGGGATCTGAACGTCGAGTACTACGCGGCGGACGCGCGCGGCGTTCCCGGCGATCGCGGCCAGGACCTGGCCGACGCGGCCGCGGCGGTCGGCGGCCGTCTCGAACCGGACGGCGACATGCACGAGCACACGTTCGACAGCGCAAGCAACCGCTTCGTGGCGCGATCCCAGCCGGGCTACCGCAATGTGCTGGACTACGTGGGGTCGATCAACGAGAACGGCCTGCGGCCGGTCCCGAGCATCACCACCTGTACCGTCCCGTTCCGGCCTCGCCGGCCCGCGAGCGACCACTTTCCGGTGCTGGCGAACGTGACCTTGGGGCCGGCGTGACCGCGGGCGTGGCGGCGCCAGGCGGCCGGTCCGCTTTGGACGAACCGGTACGTCCGGTCACTCGAGCTTGGACGCTCTGCTGGTCGATCGCGAACCTGGGGCTGTTCCTCGCCAACTACGGCACGCAGCAGATCTTGCTGCCGCGGCAGACCAACGCGATCGCGGGCGAGGGGAACGCCGCGGTGGTCGCGCAGAGCTGGGCCAACGGCTGCGCCGCGGTGGTGACCGTGGTCGCTTCGATTCTGGTCGGGGCGCTGTCCGACCGCACCCTGCACCGCACCGGCCGCAGGCAGGTGTGGATCCTCTACGGCGCCGTGCTGTCCGCTGTCGCGTTCGTGTTCCAGGGCTTGCAACACGGCATCGTGGGGGTTGTCGTCGGATGGGCGCTCTTCACGGCGGGCTCTTCCGCCGTCATGGTCGCGCTTTCCGCGGCGGTGCCCGACGACGTGCCGGTCAACCAGCGGGGCAGGGTTTCCGGCTATTACGCGGTGGGCACCGCGGTCGGGCCGCTGCTCGGGGTCGCCGTGGTGACCTTTCTGTTCACCGGAATCCTCGACGCCTACGTCGGATTGGCCTTGCTGCTGTTGCTGTGCGTGCTCCCGTTCGGCCTCCGCGTCCGCGGAACACCGTTGCGGCGAGCGGAACGTCCTCCGCTGGCGCTCGGCGCGATCGTCGTCGGCATCTTCGCGCCGCTGCGCAGCCCGGATTTCGCTTGGGCGTGCGGGCAGCGGTCGCTGATCAATCTGTCGAACGCGCTCGCGCAGATCTTCCTTTACCAGTATCTAAAAGACGCGGTGCACGTCGATCCCGACTTCGGCACTTTGATCCTGATGGTGTGTTACACGGCCGGAATCGTCGTGGTCGCGATCCCGGTGGGCCGCTCTTCGGACCGCAGCGGAAAGCGCAAACGGGTGGTCGTGTGGTCTTCGGCCATCCAGGGCGCGGCCGCGCTGGTCCTCGCTTTCGTGCCGACCATGCCTGCCGCGATCGCGGGCGCGTCGCTGCTCGGAATCGGTTACGGCGCTTACCTTTCCGTCGACCAGGCCCTCGTGACGCAGGTGCTGCCCCGCTCTGAAGACCGCGGCAAGGATCTCGGCGTGCTGCAGCTCGCGAGCGCGCTGCCGGCGATCGTCGCCGCGGCTATCGGCGGAGTCCTCATCACCTCCCAAGGCGGTTTTCCTTCGCTGTTCCTCGCCTCCGCGGTCACCGGATTGGCCGCCGCGGCGTGTGTGCTGCCGATCCGGAGCGTGTCCTGAATTCCGGCTCGGAGCCGTGCCGGGCATGAAATATTCACGAGTTTTCCCGAGGAAGTGACAGGGCGCGCCGATGCGGGCAGCCTGTTATTACGCCTGTGGGCGGAAAAGCGCTTTTCTCCGATCGGGGAGCTGAGCGCTCGGGACCGGCGGTTCGACGGGCGGCAGAAGCGAACCGGGCGGGTGCCTTTCGCGGTCTTTCCCCGCAGGAGGTTCGACCGCGATTCAGCCGGGAATTTTCCCCTGCGACGATGATGAAATTTTGCCTCACTTTTCTTGTCGCGAAAGCTGAATCGCTGGTCGGGGCGGGGCGGGGCGTTCGGGGAGTCGGGGAAATGTTGGCAGTGTGCTGGCAAGCTCGTAATCTGGGGGTTCACTGAAATGGGGAGGTGCCGATGACCGCGGTTCAGCCGAATGCGGCGCAGGTCGGCGAGACGTTCGATTCGCTCGATCCGGCGACTGGCGAGGTCGTCGGCACCTACCCGGTGCACACGGCCGAGCAGGTCAGCGCCGCTGTCGAGCGGGCGAGGGCGGCTGCGCGCTGGTGGGACGGTCTCGGTTTCGCCGGGCGCGCGGAGCGGTTGCGGCGCTGGAAGGGCGTGCTGACGCGGCGGTTGCCGCAGTTGTGTCAGGTGGTGCGCGAGGAGACCGGCAAGCCGATCGCGGACGCGCAACTGGAGAGTGTGCTGGCGATTGAGCACATCGCGTGGGCGGGGAAGCATGCCCGCAAGGTGCTCGGCAAGCAGCGTCGCACGCCTGGTTTGTTGACGGTGAACCACACGGCCTCGGTCGAGTATGTGCCGTTGGGCGTTGTTGGCGTGATCGGGCCTTGGAACTACCCGGTGTTCACCCCGCTCGGCTCGATCGCGTACGCGCTGGCCGCGGGCAACGCGGTGGTCTTCAAGCCGAGCGAGTACACCCCCGGTGTGGGGAAGTGGCTGGTGGACGCGTTCGCTGAGATCGTGCCGGAGCAGCCGGTGCTGCAGCTGATCACCGGCTTCGGCGAGACAGGGGCCGCGCTGGTCGGCTCCGGCGTGGACAAGATCGCGTTCACCGGCTCGGCGGCTACCGGCAAGAAGATCATGGCCGCGGCCGCGAACACGCTGACCCCGGTGGTGATCGAGGCGGGCGGCAAGGACGCGCTGCTGGTCGACACGGACGCGGACCTCGAGGCGGCGGCTGACGCCACCGTGTGGGGCGCGTTCTCCAACTCCGGCCAGACCTGCATCGGTGTCGAGCGCGTCTACGTGCACGAACGCGTGGCCGACGAGTTCGTCGCCAAGGTGGTGGCGAAGGCGAAGAACGTGCGCGCCGGCTCGGACGAGGACGCGCAGTACGGGCCGATCACTATGCCCTCGCAGCTGTCGGTGATCCGCGGTCACATCGAGGACGCGCTGAAGCGGGGCGGGAAGGCGCTGGTCGGCGGCGTGGAGAGCGTCGGCGACCGCTACGTGCAGCCGACCGTGCTGGTGGACGTCCCGGAGGACTCCGAGGCGGTGCGCGAGGAGACGTTCGGCCCAACCGTCACGATCGCCAGGGTCCGCGACATGGACGAGGCGGTGGAGAAGGCCAACGCGACCAAGTACGGCCTCGGTTCCACGGTGTTCTCCCGGGCGCGCGGTGCCGAGCTGGCGTCGCGGCTGCGCGCGGGGATGACCGCGGTGAACGCGCCGCTGTCGTTCGCCGGCATCGCGTCGCTGCCCTTCGGCGGCGTCGGCGACTCCGGGTTCGGCCGGATCCACGGCCCGGAAGGGCTGCGCGAGTTCGCCCGCCCGAAAGCGGTGGCCCGGCAGCGGTTCACCGCGCCGCTCACGCTCACGTCCTTCTCCCGCAAGGAATCCACGGACGCGCTGGTCGCCAAGCTGGTCACCGTCCTGCACGGCAAGCGCTGAGAAGGACACGAGACCGACGCAGGCCGGAAGCCGAGCGGTGAGGAGAGATCAGGGTGCGGCTCCGAGAAGACACGAAGAATTTTGGTCCGGCGCTGCTGGAAACGGCGCCTGGCACAGAATCGCCGGGCGGCTTCGTCGCCGCTTATCTGGTTGCCGGCGAGGCTGCGGCGGTCGCGGCGAACGCGCTCCATTCGGCGGGCCTGTCCGTCGAGCCGCATCACGGCGGGCCCAGCCAGATCCCGCGCTACTCGATCACCGGCTCCCGTCGGCAGGCAAAGGCGGCTGCGCAAGGGCTCTCCGTGCGCGAGCGGCAGATCGTGGCGTTGATCGCCGTCGGCGGGGACAATCAGTCGATCGCCCGGGAACTGGGCTTGTCCGTCGACACGATCAAGGCCCACGTGCGCAAGGTCTTGGCCAAAATGGGTGCGCGGAATCGTTCGCACGCCGTGCACATCGCCCATGAATGGGACATCCTGCGGTGATTCGCGGCCCTCGGGAGCGACGAGGCGACCGAAGCCGGCGCGTCCGGCGAGGATATGACGGACGATCGGAAGGATCATGGTGTTTTCTTCGGGTGCCGGACAGGTTCACGGGTCCTGATCATGCCGGAACCAGTCGGTGAATACCCCGATTACGATTGGCTTTCGGTCCTGATCGACGTGGCGAAGGCGGAGGCTCGGGACCTGGGCGTGGCGTTCAGCTTCGCTGTCGTCGACTCGCGCGCCGATCTTCTCTACTTCGAGCGGCAACCGGAGGCGCCCCTGTACACCTGCCTTCTTTCGCAGGACAAGGCGTACACCGCGGGGAGGACCGGGCGCTCCACCTCGGACTGGTCCGAGATGCTTCCGCACGATCTCGTCGTTTCCCGCGACCTCATGGCCCTGGAGCGATTCGTGCCGTTGCCCGGGGGAGAACCGATTTCGCTGAAAGGGCGGCACCTGGGGGCTCTTGGCGTTTCCGGCGGAACCTGGCGGCAAGACGTCGCGGTCGCGCGATCGGCGGTTGCCTCCCTGAGAAATTTCGACCAGCAGGTGTAGTTTTCCTCGGACTGCCGGTCACGTGCCCGGCCGGGCCGTCTCGGCGCCGCAGAGCTTGTTCGCTGCGTACGCCCAGTGGCGCGGTGGCCTCGCCCAGCGACAGGACCTGAGGACGGCGCGGCAGCGCCCTCGCGACCGCCGCCGGAGCGGGCGGGAAGATACGGCCATAGCACCTTCCAGCTTTCGCGCGGATCGTGAATTCTCCTTCGTTGGCCATGAATAATGTCTCGGGGCGGGCGGGAAAAATACACTGGATTTCTTCGGGTGGTGACATGCCGCTTCACGTCGTGCAGACTGCGCGTAAAGCTGTGGCAAGAATGCCCCGTCCCCGGTTCGGGGCCTGAGCATTCACAGCGGCAGCACTTCCCGTTCTCACAGCAGCCCGGTCGGCGTATGCAGGCCCCTCCCGTGCGCCGGCCGGGTGTCGACTCCCTCGCGAAATGGGGACGTGTCGCGACGGGAGCGGGCACCCGCCATGGGGCAGGCGGGTGCCCTTTCGGCGCGCGGACCGCGATGCCGGTGCAAACGCATTCGACGACGAAGTGACGGTGCCCGCATGACCCTGCCCCGAGCGGTCCTCCTCGACCTCGACGGAACGCTGATCGACACGGAAGAGCTCTATCTCGAGGTCGCCGGCGAACTGCTGGGCGCGCACGGCTTGACGTTGAGCGAGGAGGCCCGGATCGCGGCCATCGGATCGTCGATGGAGACGCTCGCCGCGCTCGTCCGGGCGGCGGGCCTCGACGTGCCCTCGGAGGTCGTCATCGAGGACATCGTGGCCGGGGTCGTGGCCAGGCTCCGGGAATCGGTGCCGTGGCGAGATGGCGCGCGCGACCTCCTGGCGGCACTGGTCGCGGCTGGAATCCGGGTCGGTCTCGTCACGATGTCCTACCGCGTGGTGGTCGACCGGGTGCTGCGGGACGTGGGGTTCGGCTTCTTCGCGGTTGTCGTGAGCGGCGACGAGGTAGCGGAGGGAAAGCCCGCACCGGAAGCGTACGTGCGCGCGGCCGGCCTGCTCGGCGTCGATCCGACCGACTGCGTCGCCGTTGAGGACAGCCAGACCGGTGCGGCATCGGCGCGAAGTGCCGGGATGTGGGTCATCGGGGCCCCGTTCTACCGTCCGCTGCCCTCGGACGCGGTCGACGAACTGTGGGATTCGCTCGTCGGACGGCAAGCTGACGACCTGATCAACAGGCCGCTCCGGGACAGGTCCGCGCGCATGGGTATCGCCCCCTGACGTAATGCTCGCGGTCATCGGCGAACGTGATTATTTCACTGCTCGCCGCTGATTTATTCATTGGCTAAAAGGATGATCTTCTGGAATTTACTTGCCGTTTTCGACGTGAAATCGGCAATATGTTTTCCGACCAAGCTGGGGAGGTTCGCACAGCGGGTCGTCAAATTCCGTCCGAGTGACGTAAGGACTGTACGCATGAGATTCACAAGGATTGCCGCGCTCTCCGCGACGGTGGGCGTGGTCGGGTTCGCCGGAGCCGTCGGCACGGCCGGTCTGGCCAATGCCGCCGCCCAGGAACCAGTCGCTCCCAGCTCCTACGGGTACGTCCTCGGAGGGCAGGGCGACATCGTCGGGCAGGTGCTGTCGACGAAGTACGTGTCGGCGGCGTCGCCGCGGCCGCCGGCCTCCGACCCCGCCGCCACGGCTCCGACCAACGCACTGGCCGGAAACAAGGAGTTCAACATCGGTTCGGGGACGTTTCTCAAGGTCGACGGCAACCTCGCGTTGCTGAAGGTCGCCACGACAGCAGACCCGGCCACCGGCGTCTCGACGGCGAAAGTCAGCGGTGGCTCCGCGACGCTCGACGCGAAGGCGGAACTCGGCGGCATCATCAGCGCGCTTCCCGTGGTTGGCCCCGTCCTCCGGACCGCGGCCGAGTTCGTGGGGTTCAACACGAAAGCCGACGTCTCGCTTTCCCTGACGGCACTCGATGCGAGCTGTCAGGCCGGTCCGTCCGGCGCCAAGCCGACCGCGGCCGCGACGGGGGTGAAAGCCACTCTCACGGTCACGCTGCCGGGCGTCGGGAAGGTTCTCGACCGCGCGCCGATCGACCTGGAATCGCCCCTGAACCTCGAAGCCAACGGGAAGCCGTTCAGCGTCAAGAAGAATACGGTGACCCAGCTGGACGGCGGGGGCATCTCGGTCGACGCCGTCTCGGCAGGCTTCGGCAGCGAGCGGGTCAACCTCGGGCATGTCGAGTGCCGCCCGGGCACGCCGGCCGCGGACGCTCAGTGAGGTTCCCGGCCGGTTAGCAGCTCTGTCGGCGGACACGCTGGCGCCGTCCCGGCGTCGGGCATGCTGAGTCCTCCGGCAGTTGATCGGCAAGCGGTGGGTGAAGCGCGGCCTCGTCGCGCTTCACCCACCGCGTTCGGTTCTCGCACGCACTGGATTCACCATGCTTGCTTTCTCCTGACGGCCCTGGCGTTGCTGGTCCGGGATGTTCGCCGACGAGGACGCGCGGAGGGCACTTCGAATCGCCCGCGCGACACGATCGCGTTCAGCTCCCGATCCACGACGAACGCCTTGGCTTCCTGCTGGACGCCACGATGTGGGAGCACCTCCGCACTGTCAACGGAATTAACGCGCGGGCACCGGTAATCTTGTGCGGATGCGACGTGCGGGCGGCCTCGGCGCCGACACTCGCTGCTTGCGCCCTGCTGAACAAAATCGGCGATGAAGAAGGCCGGGGTCGGCTTGCTTGCCGCGGAGCGCAGGCACCGGCTCTCCTGAGCGCTAGGTCGTCCGCACGACCGGACAGTTGTCTTCGCGGTGCGAGCGACAATGGGCGAAGTGCGTGCTGGGCCGGAGAATCCGAGTGCGGCAGGAAGACGGGCGGGAAGGTCTGTCCACGCTGAACACCTCGTAATCAGGACGTTCTGAAGGCGAACGTGAAATTGTCAACTGGCGGTAGTGCAATTCTTCATGGATACGCGAGTCTCGCCTGCGTTGTGCCGCAACGGTGCGGCACCATCGATTGATACGCGAATATCATTCATCTATGGTGGGAACCTTCCAGCGAAGAACAGGTGCCGCAATGACGTGGAGCAACTGGGCCGGAACGGCCAAGGCCACCCCGCAGCGGGTGCACCGGCCGCGCAGCACGCCCGAGATCGCCGAGGTCGTGGCCGGGGTCGCCGACGCCGGGCGCCGCGTCCGCGCGTGGGGCAGCGGGCATTCGTTCACCGCGATCGCCGCCGCTGATTCCGACGCGCTCGACCTGACCGCGTGGACCGGCATCGAACGCGCCGACCTGGAAAACCAGCAGGTCACGGTCCGTTCCGGCACTACTTTGCGCACCCTGAACGCCGCTCTCGACGCGCTCGGGCTGGCCATGACGAACCTCGGCGACATCGACGCGCAGACCATCGCGGGCGCGATTTCCACCGGCACGCACGGCA
>NZ_JARACH010000067.1:0-53370 GCF_029087445.1 Amycolatopsis sp. La24 | reverse complement strand
GTTTCTACAACAGTGTGCGGCGGCACTCCGCTATCGGGATGCTCAGCCCCGACAACTTCGAGCAGGCACTCCGAACGGCTGCCTGAACCCCTCGTAAGCCCCTGTCCACCATTCGGGGTGAACCTCACTCGTCCGCGGCGTTCTTCGACTGATAAGCCAGCTCTCCACGCACTGAAGCCTCGGGATCCTTCCCGTTGTCCACCAACGTCGGCGTGAAGACCAGCCGCGTCCGCGGACCTTCCCGCAAGACCACCTGAGTGACCTGAGCAGTGCTACCACTCGTGCTGGTGATCCGCACCAGCCCTGGCTTGACCACACCCACCTCCACCGACTCGTGACGGTAAGTCGTCAAAACGACGTCAGTCGTTTCAGAAGGCAACCAGCCCCAGGCCCTCGCCATAGCCGAACGCCGATGGACTGAGGGCCACCGGGGTGTCCCTCAGCAAGCCGCGCCACCACTCCAGCCCTCTCCGCGACACCAGCTAACACAGACAAACAACTGGGCTGCCGGGGCAGAATGAACGAGAACGCACCCGACGCCCGACCGCAGCAGTCGCGTCCGGTTGACCTTGATGCTCCGCTCCCCGGCAAGCAACGCGACGGCTCGCCCGACGAGGCCCAGACCCACCTGCGCCATGCGGCCATCAACGGGGCCGACGGGTGGCGATGATGCCAGGATGGGCCCTCGGCCTGATCGATAGGCGTTGCAGGCGCGCAGGCAGGGTTGCAGCGGCCGAGACCTGCTCGTGGTCGACACGATCGTGACGGCCGTCCACCGATCGGCTCGTTGGACTCGCGGCGCTGTTAGCAGCTGCGCTCACGCTTCGACAACGAGTGCAGCCGACGTGAGAGGCCCATGACAAGGGGCTCTCGTAGCCTTTTGCACATGCGGTTGAGTGCGCGTCGGCAAGCGGCGCAAGACGATGAAGATGGTTGGGCTCGCGAAATGGCGAGGTCGTCACTGCCAGAGTGGCTACACCGTCGCGTAGGTCGTGTGCTGCAGGTTCTCAACAGGCTCATCTTCCGCAAACCGGTGATCTATCCGGAGCTGAATGTGCTCCGGCACTATCGCGTAAGTGCCGAGCAACTCGATGCTATGCACGATCTGACAGCTAGGCGAGTTGCAGCACCGTTGGCACTCGCGGTTGCAACGCCAGTCCTCACAATTCTGCTTGCTGGGCTGGTCAGCGTTTCACCGGACTGGTTGGCAGTGCATCTGGTCAGAGCGACGTCGCTCGTCGGGTTCGCGTTCGAACTATCAGCATTGTTCTGGCTCAGGTTCTCCAGCACTCTCGTCATCCTCGATGTGAAGACCGCGTTGGGGTTGCTGGCCGAAGTCCGCCGTCACCATGGCTTAGAAGCCAGGGTATCCGACGCTGGCGCACAGTCGATTCGATCGGAGAGGGCGAGAGTCAAGAGCGTATTGCGGGCGCGAGCACGCAGCTTACGGAAAAACGTCGCCCGGGTTGCCGGACGCAAGGCAGGGGAACCGGGCTTTGCCGAGTGCGAGCACTTGGCCGTCTGGTTGTACTGGGCATCCGATGACTTGGACGACGAGACGCGCGTACACCGAGCTATCCGCGCCTGCGGGCAAACTCTGGCGCACTTCACCGGCCCACGCCCCTGGTCGATACCAGATATCGCGCGACCGCCCGCAGCTGCCACCGTCGTACCACCCACCCGGTCGCAACGGCTGCGCGCAGCAGTCGCGCGGATCATTCAGGCAAGCTCCATCGCCGCCGCATTAGGGGTAACCGGTGCCATCATCCAACTGCTGGCGAAGATGCTGTAGCCGCGACCGCTCCTGGGCCAGGTTTGTCAACCAGCACGGAATAACTCACGAGAAGAAGGAATCCATCACTCTCTTCATCTCGACGTCGCCACACTGTTCTCTTGCACTGCAGGGCCTTCGCCGAGCACATCGCCCGCGCCAACGGCGCGAGCGATGTTGGCTCTCCAAACAGCCAATGAACCCGAGCAAGGCCGAACCCGCTCGCGATCAGCGCCTGGACGTGGGAGGGTCATCGCTGCCAAACACGACGCTTCCGCTCACATAGCGTCCGCGGCTGGCTTGTTCCGCCGCGATGAGTCAGCCGCTCAAAATGAGCACGACGATGGCCAGTGATCTTTGCAAGGCTTCAAGACTGGGCATAATTGCCCAGGCACGTCGGCAACTGAAACCGTGCCCGGTCGTGAGGGCTTCGACCAGAATTGCGTAGCCGGCACACTCCGGCCACGCTCCTTTATGGACGACCTCACCTTTTTGAGCAGGAGCAAGATACTCAAATCCGCAGAAATTTTCGAACACACGGTTGCGAACTGAGTAAATTTGTTATGCGGGTCGGTTCGATCGACCTCGCCAGAGACATCGCAATACAGGGACCGATTCCCCGTATTGCCCCGAGCTTGCCAGATCAGTCCGACCCAGCCTCCACGGCTGTAGGTTCAAATTTCATCGTGCGGGCAGTCAGGTCTGCTCGGACGATGCCGTTTCCACCGTGGTCGTCGAGATGCTTCCACATCCGGAACCCCTCAAGAACGGCATGCTCCCAGTCGGCTGCCGTGCGAGCACCGACCTCGAGCTGAGCTGTGGATGTCGCGATCGAGGCGAGGACGTCGCCGTCGACGCGTGCTGCGTCGCTGAGGTAGTCACGCGTGGCCGCGTAGGCGAAGATCGATGCCGCGAGCCCTTCTTCGATGGCGATCGCACGGCCACCATCTTCGTTTTCGTCGATCGCCGGATCGCTTCGGCGCTTGCGCCCGAGCAGCGCACGGGTGACCGGAGACCAGCCGAGCAGGCTCGCGTAGCTCAGGTGGAACACGTCGTGCAAGCGATAGCTGTCGGTGTTGCGCGAAGCGTCGGTGAGGGTCGCGCCGACTTGCAGGCTTCCGCAGGAGACCTCTGTCGCGAGGACGCCGTCCGGCTTGCGGTAGGTCCGGAACTCATATGCGATCGACGACGGCAGCCGTTCCCCTGCGGGAAAGCCTGCGTCGAAGACGTGCCATTCGGCCGATGGAATCCACCGGTCGGCGGTCTTGGTCAGATTCGCTACAGCGACGTCCTCCAGGTCCAAGCCGAGTCCGTCGGCGAACGCGGTCAGATGCCACAGGACATCGCCGAGTTCTTCGCGGACTCGGAGTTTGCCCCACCTCTGATGGTCGCCATCACGCTGGGTTCGCTGGTACTGCCTGGACAGGTCGCCGATCTGAGCGACCATGCTCAACAGGTGGCCAGCTGCAGCGTCCGCCCCTTCCGGTGAGTCCTGGCGGGTAGTCATCGCTTTTCGTTGGTAGTCGCGAAGGTGCACAGAGTCTCCTGCAAGCGCCGACAACGGGGAAGGTTGCCTGGAATCACGACAGCGCTGTCCTTGATTCCGACGACCCTTCTGTCGTACCATAGGACACGTTGGTCGGCAAACAGGACAGAGGTGGCCGTGGACGACCGAGTGGTGACCCGCGAAGAGGTCGAGGAGTACATCGTCGGCCTGCTCGCGGAGGAATTCGAACGAGACGCCGAGGAGCTGATGAGCGAGCTCGCTGCGCTGTCACCGGAGATGCCCTGCGACTCCGTGCTCCTTGTCGAGCTGATGACCCGGGTGTCCGCACGCTTCGGAGTGCGGTTCGAAGCGACCTTCGAGACAGCGCGCGACATGCGTTCGGTGCGAGGTTTCGCGGATCGCGTCTGCGAAGAGTTGGCCGCCACGGCCCTCACCACCCAATCGGAAGGAGTCCCCGCCGATGAATGAGTCCAACACGTCAGCTCCGCAGGACGAGGGGGCCGTGCTCGACCCGGAGCAGGTCCGCCTCGGTGCACGCCTGAAGCAGAGCCGAGAGTACCTGGGGCTGAGCCAGAAGTTTGTCGCCGACCGCACCGGGATACCGCGTTCGGCCATTTCCGATGTCGAACGCGGCGTACGCAAGGTCGACAGCCTGGAGCTGAAGAAGTTCGCTCTCGTCTACACCCGGCCGGTGGGCTACTTCCTCGATGAGGACGACGACGCAGACCCAGGCAACCACACGGTGCAAGTAGTCGCCCGCAGGCTTGGCGGCATGAGCAACGACGACCTGGCGAAGGTTGCCGACTATGTCGAGATGGTGGAGGTCCGGGCCCGGCTGCAGAACCAGACCAAGCCATGAGCAAGTGGTCGGCGGCGCACCGGATCGCCCAGATCGCCGCGCAGAACGCGCGCGGCGAGGCGGACCTTCGGCATGACCAACGCGTCGATGTCATCGCCATGATCGATGCGGCCGGGATCGAGGTGTTCGGACAACACAGCTCGAAACTTTTCGGTGCCACGATCCCTGCTTCGGGCGACCGGCCGCTGACCATCTGGCTCAACGCCAACTCCACCGTGAACGGGCAACGCCACACCGCCGCGCACGAGTGGGGCCACCGGATGCTTGATCACCCGGCGACCTGCGAACTCGAAATCGCCTCAGTCCCCGACGACGACACTGCGGCCGACCGAGGCACCACCGCGGATCCGCAGTGGCACGCCGCCCGAACCTTGCCCGAGGTGACCGCGGAAGCCTTCGCGGCCTGGCTCCTCATGCCGCGCAGCGCACTCAGATCGGCCCTGCGAGCCGTCGGCCGGAGCAACGGCGTCACACCCACCGCGTGTTACCTGGCATCACTGCTGCTGGGCACCTCGTACGCCGGAACGGCGCGCCATCTCGCGACCGCACACCTCATCGAGCGACCAGCTTCGAATCTGCTGACTCGGGTTCCGCCAGGGCGCGTGAAGAAGAGCCTCGACGTAGCCGGCGCTCCCCCGCGCGACCCGCGGGCCGATGTCTGGCCGCTCGCCGCGGTCGCTCCGTTCGGCGAGCTCGTGTTCGCCGAGGGAGACAGGATCGTCGTAGACACAGGAAGCTCTGCGGACCTGCTCGGCGATCGTCTGCTCGAACACGGGCTCGCGGAGACAGTCTGGGACTCTCCAGAACACAAGGTTCTCGTCGCGACCTCGACGGGAGGCGACGAACGCAGCGCCGTGGTGCTCGAACACGACGGCGGAGCGGTGCGAGTACGCGTGGACAGCGTTCTTCAAGGCCTCGCGGACCTGTCGAGCATTCCGGACCTGTCCGCTCTGTCCGACGACGAGATCAACGCCCAGTACCAGCTCCAGGAGCAGATTTTCCGAGACGTCCGGGGAGGAACCTGATGAGCGAAGCTGCCTTACACGCGATGAACCAGGTCATTCGCGAATCCACGACCGGTGCGGCGTGGCTCAAGATGGTCGACCTCGCGGAGACGAACTACCCTGATCGACTTCTGCATGCGCGGGTGACCATCACAGACCCCGGAGCGGAAGATCCCGAGGTCCGGGCGCTGGTGGACCGCATGCTCAAGGTGCTGAAGAAGGCTCCGGTGCAGACGGTTGTCAACACCCTGTTCCCCGCCGCGCTCGCGCGTGTCAGCAAGACCCCTCATGAGCTTTCGTCCCGCTATACCGCCATGTACAAGCGGATCCGCCGCGAAGCCGGGGCCAACGGCCGCGGCACCTACTTCGGCAGAATCGTCCATTACCCGGCGCGAGACGAGCCGGTCAACCAACTGACTCGGCTCATCGAACAGCTGCGCCGGGACCAGAACGCGAAGAAAACTCGTCCGGCCGCTATCTACGAAATTGCCACTGCGGGGTCGGGCTCTGTGCCTGGTCAGGACAGGCGGCCGCTGGATGAGGCCAGCGACGCGACCTGCACTGAAGAAACGCAGGTGTACGCCCCCACTCCGGACACGATCCCAATGGGATTCCCATGCCTGTCCCATCTCTCCTGGCAGCGCGTGGGCGGGCGGCTGCACATGCTCGCGCAATACCGGCACCAGTACCTCATCGAGCGAGCCTACGGAAACTACCTAGCGCTCGGGCTGCTCCAGCACTACGTGGCGACCGCTGCCGAACTGGATGTCGGGGAACTGTCCGTCGATACCGGACTGTGCACGCTCGAAATCAGTCCGGCTGCTCTTCGCAAACATCTGGCACAACTCAACCAGACATCCCTGTGGTGACCTTGGTGAACTGTCGCAACTGTCGACCGACCGCGTCAGTGATCCCCCACTTCGGCGGAAACCACGGAGGGGGAAGGGGTTCCGCTGATGGCCGGTACACCTGCTTGATGCGCGTACGACCTGAAATCCCCGCGACCTCCGGGTGCGCAACGCGCGAGTACTTGTCGACTTCGCAGAACAGGTTCTGACAGTCGATGAGGTGGAGTGGCCGCCCGCCCAAGGAGGCAAACTGGAGGCCTAGACGATCGAAATGTTCTTCCTGGGTGTCGACCATGTACGCGATGATCTCAGCCTCAATACCAGCCGCCGCGCGCCCGAAGCACTTGCGTATCCCATCTCGTGCTCCCGGTCCGGCGACGACGAACTGGTTTTCATCGAAGTCGATGACGCTCGCGTAGTTCAGGTCGATCGCGAACTGGAAACCGAGAAAATCGCCGATGCCCGGGTACTCGCCGAGCAGCCGGAACACCTGCGACAGGCTGTCGGCTTCCTGCATTCTCCTCGGCAGCCGGTCACGCATCATGGTTTCAAGCAGCAACAGGTGGTCATGATGCTTGCGCGGACCGCCGAGACGCGGCGGCGGTATCACGTAAGCCGGCGAATACAGCCGCCTGCCTGAAGCCCATGCTGCGTCCAGCACCGCACGAGCCATGCGAGGCTTCCAGCTGCGCCAGGTAATCGGCCCCAGCTCCGCGTTCAAGAGCTGCCACGTACCGATCTTGTTGAACAGCTTGAAAAGCAGCACCCGAAACACAACGTCCGTCGCGTCCTGGCTGCCTTCATACGCGACGTCGTGAATCGCGAACTGGCTAACCCGATCGGCCGCGCGGTAACAGTTCGTGAATCGATGCGTCCGAAGGATTTCGTCGTCGGGCACGAGATCGGCACGATTGGTCAACCGCGCGAAGTACAGCTCCTGCCGATCTGCGGCGAACCGCCAGTAGGTATCGAAGACCGTGCTCGGCGCGAGCCGACGACCTGCGACGTCCACTCGTAGCGGAGCGCAGTCCATCGGCGGCACTGAAGCTGACCGACGCAGCGTTTGCATGAGGTCAACTTACCCGTTCCGACGCAAGATCCGTCTCAACGGCACGTCGATCCGTACTGACCACTTCGGACGGATTCTGTCACGCTCAACAAACCTGGTGCCGGGAGGCGGTCGAGCGAGTCACGACCATGCAGTTCGACCGGCACGGCAACCGAGTCTGGCATGAGGCCAAGGCCTTGTGAACTCCGAGCACACCCGCCCACCAACGTCGCCGCGGACGGCCACGACTGGCCGGTCCGGTTCCACTGCGTCGGTTGCGGCCATTTCGGCACCGACGTGTCCCATCTTCCTGGCCGGGAGGCATAGCTGGCCGACCTACTGCGCAACCGGGAGCGGCTGCTGGTCTCGACCAGACCGTCGCTATCGGCTCCCGGATCTGCTGACGCTGATCCACGTCGCATAGGCGGACCCGCCGGCCGCGAGTTGAGGCGGCCCGATGGTCAGCCGCGCCTCGTTACAGGCTGATCTGGCCAATGCCCAGGCTCGGCTGCCCCAGCAAGCCGCGTACATCAAACAGTTGGAGCGCAAGCTGTCTGAGGTTTTCGGGGAAAAGGCATGGGGAGTCGGAGCTCGGCGCGCCGACCGACATTGGCGCACTCCAGTGCCGGATCACCGGCCTGGAGCAGCAGCTCATGGATCTGCAAGGTCAACCTGAGGAACGTGACCAGGAACTAGCCGCTGCGCGGGCGGCGAACCGCCGGGGACCTATTTCCGCAGCGAGGCACCGGTCCTGATTCGGATGGTCGCCCGGGGCACGGCACGGCGAAGTCACGATCCGGGTCGACTTCCTGCGGTTTGTAACAGTCAGTCCAGGCGGCGGCGATTTAGCGACCGTCACTGATTTGGAGGGCATCAGCATGAGCGATCGTGCTGCCGACGAGGCAGGCCAGCCGGTTTCCGGTGTAATCGTCCGAGCAAACCCGCGCGTTGCTGTCGAAGCCGCGCGCCAGGACCTCGAGGCGTTTGAGGTCCTCATGCTGGCCTCCATCGACAGGTTGGGGCTGCCCACCGAGGGCGTCATCGTCGATGTCAGGGAACGGGAGAAGCTGCTCCGCAACGCGGAGGACGCCCTCGACCGACTCGACGATGAGCAGCGCGCCCGAGCCTCCTACATCTCCAAAATGATGATGGCCGCCTCGGTCGGGCTGTTCGACGCCGCGCTGACCTACCTCTGGGACGAGACCATCAGCGAGCTGCGCAAGCGGGTGGCCGCCTTCGACGTCGAGTACTTCTTCGACCTCGCCGAGCCCGACCCCGCCAAGCGCAAGGGCCTGCGCACTCCAGAGGACCTGCCCAAGGTCGACGACTCCAAGCTGATGGAGGCCGCGAGCAAAATCCAGCTGATCAGCGATGTCGGCTACAAGCAGCTCGACCACATCCGCTACATGCGCAACCACGCCAGCTCAGCGCACCCGACCGAGGTCTCGCTGACCGGACTGACTCTGGTGGCCTGGTTGGAGGCCTGCATCCGCGAGGTCATCACCTTGCCGCACGCGAACGTCGTCGCCAAGATCGGTCGGCTGCTGGACAACATCAAAACGAAGCGCATGTCCCAGACCGAGGTCGACATCGCCGCGGCGTCCTTCGACAACCTCCCTCCAGATCAGGCCGACAACCTCGCCGCCGGCCTCTTCGGGATCTACAACCCACCGGACGCGACGCCGGACGCGCAGGACAATATTCGCAAGCTCTGGCTTGAGCTCTGGCCCTACGTCGGCGAGGACAAGCGAATCGACTTCGGCGTCAAGCTCGCGCGGTTCCGGGCCAACGGCGACACCGACCGGGCCACGCGCGCCCGAGAACTACTAGATCTCGTCGACGGCACTGCCTACCTTGCCGATTCCGAGCGCTTGGCGGAACTCTCCCAGGCACTCGACGACCTCATCACGGCCCACGAAGGCTGGAACAATTTCGCCAACGAGCCCGCGGTCGCCAGCAGACTGCAAGCTTTGGTAGGCAAGCACGGCCAGGTCCCGGACGGGTTCAACACCCCCTACGTCCGCCATCTCGTCTATGTGTTCCTCACCAACGGACACGGCACGTCCTGGGCTGCTGATCCCATCTACAAAGACCTGATCAGCAAGTTCGACACCGTCCAGGCTGGCATCGCGCTGCGCACCTTCGCCGCGAGCGCGATCTCCAGCCGCCTACAGCACCCTCTCGCGAGGGAGAAGTGGGCCGAGCTTCTCGACCTCATCGAGCCGAAACTCACGGGTCAGCTCGACCGCACGCTGCTGGACGCTGTCCGTGAGTTCAGTGGCACTCCGGATCAACTCGTCCTCGACAGCGAGATCAAGCGACAGTTGGGACTGCGGAAGCCACGCAGCAGGCCATCACGCAGGCCGGGCACCAAGCACTGAAATCCGGCGGATGTCGTTAGAGCTATTGTGAAGTCCTTGCGCCGTATCGCCGACCCCGACGCCTTCCCCGACCTCATAGAAGACGCCATCGAGTGGAACGAGCAGCGCCGCCCCTTCGAACACGACACCCTCGCCGCCAGCCGACTCCGCATCACCCTCCACGAGCCGCACAAGGCCTGCTCGAAGACCTCCTCCACGGGCGACTCCGCGGCTGCGAACTGCTGTTCGAAGACGAACCCGGGGATCTAGACGAAGCCGAGATCGAGAGCCGTGATACACGTATCCACGCAGAGTTCTGCGCAGACGTCAGAGCAAAAACTGCGGCCAACCAGGCGCGACTGTTTGCAACTTTGGCCAGCGGGAGGAAACCGGACAGGTCAGGCGATCGCGTCCTGTGTCAGGTTCATCTTTTCGCGCCAATCTGCGCGGACCACTCGCGTCAACACGCGGGACCGTTCTGCCCCGACCCCCAACGACTTGCGCAATATCTCGGCCGAGACAGGGCGCTGATGCCGCTCACGATGCTGCGCGTCGATCAGTTTCGCCCGCTCCACCAAACCGGGATCAAGCCCGACTACGTTTTTACTATCGAGCCGTGGCGGCCGCTCAGACATGTCAGCCGGCGGGACCTCCGGCCTGTGGCCGACCGTTCCTTGAACATCGGCGAGAGCTTGCACCAACCCCGGCCCCACGTCAGACCAGCCAATCAGCAACAGCGGTCCCACCGCATCGAACAACGCCCTGCCGACCTCACCAGCAGCCAGCGGCTCGGCCACATTCAAACGCCAACGTCACCACACTCGCACCCACCAAAAGCCGCCGCGCCGACCGCAGACCCGCCGAACGAACACCTGACGCCGACAGCCGACGCACCGCGACCAGCAACGCCACCACCGTCACATCCACCGCAGGCGCAACCAGCGGCGCCACCCACACCGGCACACCCAGCCGAAGAGCAAGCGCCAGCACGTTCCCGAACCCGAACGTGAACGTCAGCCCGACGACGATCCCCACCATGACGCTGACCGCAGACACGACCGGGTCACGCCGAGCACCCGGCCCTGTCACACCGACCACCTCACGACGCTGTGCCAGACCGGGAGCGGACCAGACGACACGACCCGGCATTTGCGAGCCCGAGGCGAGCCCGAGACCTCCACCACACGACAACAGCAGCCGACACACCACGACATCACCGAAGCCCCGCGACCACACGAGAAGGTCTGGTCCGACATCACTCGACACCACCCGACACGTCAGGCAGCGAACTCTTAACCAGCGGGTTCGGGGTTCGAGTCCCTGATGGCGCACCCTCACACCCCAGGTGGTCGGAAACGATGACCTGGGGTTTTGCGTTATGCGGACGTTGTTCTTCCGGTTCTCGACTGTCCATTGTGGTCTCCTGCGAGCCCGAGGGGAGCCCGAGAACGCTAGCCGGGCGCAACGCGGCCTGCCGGGGGATGGCCCCGGCCAGTCGGCGGGCGGCGTCGGCGGCGAGTTCCTGGGCGACGTTGGTGTAGAGGTCCATGGTGACCTTGATCGACGAGTGCCGGAGGATGTGCTGGATCACCTTCATCTCCACCCCCGCCGCGAGCATCAACGTCGCCGCGCCGTGGCGGAGTCCGTGGAGAGTGATCGGGGGCAGGCCGGCCAGTGCGATCAGGCGGGCGAACTCGTCCGCGACGTCCGCCGGATGCAACGGGCTCCCGTCGGGGCAGGTGAAGAGCAAGTCGTGCTCCCGCCAATCGCTGCCGAGTCGGGTCTTCGCCTCGTCCTGACGGGCCAGGTGCGCGGCAAGGACGAGCACGGTGTCCGGGTCGAGCGGCACGATCCCCTCCGACGACGGGGTCTTGGGCTTGGACTGGCCGGTCTCCCACCCGTACTGCACGATCTGGTTCGCCACCTCCAGACAGCCCGCGTCCAGGAACGTGTCCGAGCGGCGCTGCCCGCACGCCTCGCCCCGCCGCAACGCCGCATACGCGATCAGATGGAACAACGGGTAAAGTGGGTGGTCGACCGCGAAGTCGAGGAACCGCCCGGTCTGCTCCCCCGTCCACACCATCACCGGGAACGGCACCTCCCCGGTGCGCCGCCACTTCGCCACCCGCTCCGGCGTCCACAACCGCGGCTTCGGCCGCTCCGCCCGCGGCAACTCCACCAGCACCGCCACATTCACCAGCAACAACCCTTCCCGCACCCGCCGGTTGAGCAAGGCTCGCAGGGTTTCCCGGATCCGGTGCAACGACAACGGCCCCACCGGACGCTGCCACTTCACCGCCGCGACCTTCCGCGGATCACCACTGGCGCGGTACTGCTCGATCACATCGTTGTTCTCCGCGATCGCCTCGAACATCGCGTCCAAGTGCGCGACGCGGAGCCTGTCGCGCCGGACCTTCCCCAAGTGCGGGCGCAGATACAGCCGCACATGGGATTCGTAGGAACGGTAGGTGTTGCGGCTCACCGACCGCTTCTTCACCGCCAGAAACTCGTCGAACTCCTCATCCATCAAGGGATGCTCCAGGACCGTCGCGGCCGCGCGCACGAGGCGCCGCACGGCTTCGACGTCGGGCAGCGGGTCCTTCTTCGCGATCACCGACGCGACCAGGTCGCCGATCTTGCGCAACGTCTCCTCGTCCCCTTCCTGCGCGATCCCGAGCAAGTCTCGGACCCGACCGAGACCCGTCTCGGCCTCCGTCGCGCTCGCATACCCGCCGCGCCGCCGCGGGCGGCGGTTGCCCGCGGCGTCCGGCGGCAGCTCGATCCGGAAGAACCACTGCCCGTGCCGCTTGTTCCGCAGCTTCGGGCACTCCTCCCCCAGCGACCTCTTGTTGCCGTCCCGGCACGAACACCGCCGGAACACCGAACCCTTCGGCACCGTCACCCTTTGCTCCTTCGTCACGTCATCACCCACCAGGGCAGTTCTCGGGCGTAGATACTCGCGCTGCGACCACGACTCGGGGAAGCCCGAGCGGGGCCGAGATCACCGGATCAGGTGGTCGATTCCCAGCAGTCGCAGCAGGCCGACCGTCGGGATCCGGTACGCCGCGCCGACGCGCACGACAGGGCAAGGGAACGAGCCAGCCCGCGCCAGCGCATACGCGGTCGTCCGGCCGATCCCCAACGCCCGCCGCGCCGTCTCCAGATCCACGATCGCGGGCAATGCTTCGACCTCGCTCAGCGTCAACACCTCGGCGTCGACCGTCACGACCGCTCCCCCGCCAATCCCAGCCGCTGCCGCGCGATCTCGTGACACCGCGGATCGAGGTCGATCCCGATGAACCGGCACCGCTGCTCCCGCGCCGCGAGACCGGTGGTCCCGGTCCCCGAGAACGGGTCCAGCACCGTCCCGCCCGGACGACACCCAAGCCGCACACAGCGGCGCGCGATCTCCCGGGTCCCGACCGCCGGATGGTTCAGGCCCGTGCGGTCCGCCGAGACCGTCCACACCTCAGGCCCGGCCGCGGTCTCGGTGTCGTCTCGCTGGCCTCGGCCGAGCTCGAAAATAGTCTCGTAGCGACGGGCGAAGCGGTCCCGCACGCTCTCCGGTCGCGCGTTCGGCTTGTGCCACACCACCTCCCGGCGGATCACCCAGCCGCGGTCCCTCAGCGCGAACGCCACCCGCCACGGCACACCCACCAGATCCTTGGCCCGATGCTTCTGCTGCGGCGGCCGATGCGACCCGTACCGCGACCGCACTGCTGTCGAGCCGTCCGCGACGTAGTTGCCCCACGAACCGCCGTAGCTGTCGCCCAGGTTCAACCACACGGAACCACCCGGAACAAGCACCGGAGCGACCTCGTCGAACACCGCCGCCAGCACCGCGACGTACTCCGCAACGGTCGGCTCGCCGCCCAGCTGGCCGGCGACCCGGTAGTCCCGGAGACCCCAGTACGGCGGAGACGTCACCACGCAATCGACCGAACCGGCAGGAACACGCGACAGCTCGTCGACCGCATCGCCGCAGTACAAGACGACCTGACCGTTGTCGTATGCCAACACCGGATTCTCGAATTCGTCAATCATCGCTTCCTCCACAGCCGCTGGACGTCCAGAGACACGGAGAAATCGGCACAATACGATACCGCGCGGACATTCGGCAGCCAAACTCAGGCAGCAGGAATTGCCTGCGATCCCGGAACAACTGAGCGGCCCCAGCGACGTGCCGCCGCCTCAGCATCGACCGTCAGATCCAGCACAGTCCCTCCCGGACGGCAAGCTGCCAACACGATCCTGTCGGTCAGGTGAGGCTCGCCAGCCAGTACGACGTCGCCTCGATTCGACCCCAACGCCGACCGCACGGCTGCCAAATCGAAGAAGTACCGAGTCTGTTTCACGCAGAAAAGCACTGTCTCATTCGGTCCGGAATCCGACTCGGCGACGACCGCATTGCGCAGCAGCCATCCACTGCGTTGAAGTTCGAGCGCCGCCTGCCACGGCCGCCCGGCAAGTCCCGCCGCAGTACGGACCTCCTCCACCAGAAACCATGCCGATCCGTCGGCACGCAGGACTCGCCGGAGCTCCGCCGCAAGGGCGCGCACTTCAGAGACGACCGCTGCAGGCCCCGCCCGGCTGAGCCTGACCATGCAGCAGTCCACAGAAGCGTCGGGAATTACCGCGATCACTGCGCTGACGAATCCCGGCCGAAGCGTTCGGACAGACATGCGCTCCTCCACGACCTGACGCTTTCAAAGGCCCGATATCGGCTGAATACTGCAACCGTTGGAGCAACGCGCGAGTCGATTCCTCCAGCGGCACACCCAGACTGGAACTCGACGCCCGCAACCGACTCGCGATGGTGGCCGCCGCGCGGTCACCAGCGAGCCCGGCCGCGGCTTGGCCAGGCCGGTGGCGAACCGCCGGTCGAACAGCCTGCGGACCACAGGCACGTCCGCTCCCACCTGGCGGCCGAGGAACCGCACGCCGCGCATCCGCCAGTAGTTCTCGCCCCGATACACGTCGAAGGCGCCGATCACGCTCCGCAGGCATGCCTCCGCCCGGCCTGGGATCTCCGACACGGTCGCGAACACCGGCTCGTCGGTGAGGAACTTGTTCTGCTGCAACGGTGCCCGCGCCGGGCCAGAGGAGAAAAGTCCTTGTCCGCGAGCAGCCAGAAGGAACTCGCCGGCCACCTCCGCAAGCCCCTCGCCCACCGCGCGCAACAATCCACCTGCGGACCCGGACGACGGCTGGTACTTCCGCGAGACGTGCCGCATTCGGGCCGGCGTCAGCGGGACCAGATCGATGCATACGTCGACCGTCTCGCCGAGATCCGGGCGAACATCGCCCAGCGCGTTCGCCAATGGCTGCAGGGGATCGTCCGGCCGGATCGGCAATGCCTTCGGCGAAAACTGCGGCGACCGCGCCAAAACCAGTTCGGCGCGTGCCACGCGGACTCGGTCAGCCTGCCTCATGCCAAACCCACCAGGACGGAGGCATCTCCTCCCAGCCTTCCCACGGCGCTGCCCATTGTCGGTCACCTCCGCACGTCGCGTTTCGCGGAGAAGACAAGGCATCGAGCGGCCACGATAATTCTTCCCGCCCGAGAGACCCGCATGACCGGTTGCTATCGTCAGGGCTTCGCTTTCCCGCTTCCGAGGAGAAATCACCCGCCATGGCGCAAAAAGTTCTCGTCGAGATGATCGACGACCTCGACGGATCCGAAGCCGGCCAGACCGTCCCCTTCGGACTCGACGGAGCCCACTACGAAATCGACCTGTCCGACGACAACGCCGCCGCCCTGCGCGACGAACTCGCCCGGTTCATCTCCGCCGGCCGCCGGACCGGCGGCCGCAAAACCACCGCGCACACCGCTGCCGCCCCGACCGCAGAGGACCGCGAACGCTCCCGCGCCATCCGCGCATGGGCCGTCGAAAACGGCTGGGCCGTCGCCGACCGCGGCCGCATCCCAGCCGAAGTCATCACCGCATACAACGAACGCGACCAGAACGCTCCGAAGCCGCGCCGCAAGCGCACCACGAAGAAATCCTCCTGAATTCCCCGAGGCAATCGTCCCGGTTAGGGTTCTTTCTTTGCCATGATTGCCGAGGCGGCGTCTCCTCCCTCACCGGGGAGGTTTCACCGTCGCTCGCCGCCGAGGCTCGGCGGATTTCCACCTGCGGATAGCTCAGCTTGTTCAGGACGCCGTTGATCGACTCCCGCTCCTCGATGCTCATGGTCATTTTCCCGAACTCCGGGTCCGTGCTGAACCACACCCGGACACCGACGACCGACCGCGGCACCCAGCCGTGCACCGGCCGCGCCCGGCCCAGCTGGTGCGCGAACGCCACCACCGCCGGCAGCGACGGATCGAACGCCGTCGTCGGCAACAGCTCGTAGCGGACACGAGAGCGGAGGTGGCGGGAACGGAAGTGTCGGCGGAGGACAAAGACCGCGATCACGCTCGCCACCACCGCCGAGGTCACCCACCACAGCGCGGCACTCGTCAGCAGGTGGTCCGCATGGAGCGCCTGCGGCGCGCCGTTCCCCAGCACGGCCTGACGGCCATGCGTGCGGGAGAACATGTCGGCTTTATGAGCAAGTGGGTAGAGCACCGCTGAACAGCGGTTTCTCCAGTCAGCGGCCAAAGCCGCAGCGACTGGCCAAGGACGGGGTCGAGGTAGCCCCCAACGGCAAGAATCACGGCACACCTCCGGAAGATCGACCGGCGAAGACACGCCGTGTTCGACGGCGCGTGATTCGGCAGCGTGACCCCGCTGACTCGCCAATGCTGGCCGCGAGAGGCCCTCTGCCGTCGAGTACCAGGAGAGGCAGTTTGACTGACGGGTCCAGATCGGGCGCCTCGCTGGCACGGAGCACACAGACGAGGTGATTGTCGCTCACCTGATCCAGCGAGGGAGCGCGGTGCGGCGGGACAGAAGCAGCCACTGAAGTTGCGGCGGATCCCCTGGTGCAAAACGAGAACCGACGACCACCGCGGTGATGCTTCCGGCTGCGCCCAGCCAGCCGAAGGCAATAAATGCCGCGCAATTGCCGCGCATGGCGCTACGGAAGAAGCCGGACACCGCCGGGGTACTCGTGGAGGTCGACAGGGTCGGTCCGAATGAAGGTGCCGGACGCAAAGGCGTTGATCATCTGGCCGTCGCCGAGGTAGATACCGACGTTGTGGATGACGCCGGGTCTGCAGAAGACGAGGTAGCCCGGATGCAGCGCCTCGATGCCCGCGGCCCGGGGCAGGCGATCGCCCAGGGCGAACTGGGCTCCGCGCTGGTGCGGCAGCGTGATGCCGACGCGGGCGCGGGTGTAGCGGGCGAGTCCGCCGCAGTCGAAGCCGATCTTGTTGTAGTCGCCGTGCCGGTCGGCTACTCTTCCGTCGCGGATTCCCTGGCTCGGACCGGCGGCGGTGCCGCCTCCCCAGGCGTAGGACACCGATCTGGGACATGGCCGCGTCGATGACCTGCCTGGCTCGTCCGCTCGCCGGTCCATGGGCGGCGGGGCGGAGTTGCAGCGCGTCGTAGCCGCGGGTGTCGGCGAGGACGTGATCGACGTAGACCCGGCTGGCGTTGTACGAGTAGATCGCGTCGCGCACGTCGGCGTCCTTGCCGAGGTCTCGGGGGCCGCGGCCGCACAGGTGGACGACGGCGAGGGCAGCGTCGAAGGCGTTCTGCGGGTTGCGGATTCCGTCATCGTTGCCGTCCTGCGCCACGGTCTGCCAACTGGTGGAGAGGAACTGGAACAGTCCTTCGGCGCAGGCGAAGGTGCCGTCGGGGTTGCGGATCGGGGTGTGGTTGCTGCCGGTGCCGGCGCCGTCCAGTTGGGGCCGAGGATCGGCGGGTTGATGTCGCCGTTCGGTGCGATGGCGTAGCCGGCGGCGTGGCGGGATTCTTCCCCGGCGATGCCGGCGAGAATGCTCCAGCGCATGCCTCGGCAGCCGGGGCGAACCCGGGCGACCCGGTGTGCGGCGCGCGTGTGGGCGGTGAGCATGACGGACGGGGTTCCGGGGCTTCTCCGGGTGCGTCGGTGGTTCGGTCGGAGGCGTCGTCGGCGATTGCGATCAGGACGCCGGCGGCCAGGACAACAGCGAGAAGCGGTCCGGCCAGATGGGAACAGCGGGGTCCAGAGCATGTCGACCCCGCATAGTCAGACCAGAAATAGCCGAGTGCTCAACTGTCCCTTGGGACTGCTGAGACAGGAGCCCTGGCCGGATTAGTTCTTATCGACTCTGCGCCAGCGATGCTCAACGCGTAACGGCTGTATTGTTCCGCGACATCGTCGGCGGACAGGTTTCCGTCGTCCCGGAACCACCGGGCGATGCTCACGCACATCTCCCGGATCGCGAATGAGGCAAGTGCCGGCGAATCGACATGGAAAGCTCCGGCAGCAGCTCCACCTGCGATGATCGCGCGGAAGGCGTGCTCGTGCTGCCGGCGCCTGCTCTGCAGGCGGCTGCGATGCGGCTCGTCGAGAGAATCTGTGTCGCGGTTGACCACCAGGGCTTGGCGGCGGTGTGTCGCGTGGCGGTAGGCGTAGACCCGGGTGGCCCCGCGCAGCCGAGTTTCCCAGTCTCCGTTCGCGGTCGCACGGTGGAACTCCTCGAGCACGGTCGCCGTGGTCTCGTCCACGATTGCGCGCAGCAGGTCCTGTTTGGACCGCATGTGGTTGTAAAGGCTGGGTGTGCGGATGCCCAGAGTGTCGGCGATCTGGCTCAGAGCGGTGCCGTGGAAGCCGCGCTCCGCGAAAAGGGTCAGGGCGACGTCGAGGACGATTCGCTCGCTCACGCCAGCTCGGAGTTCGCTCACCGCGTCACTCCGGCGAGCCAGGCGGACGCATCGCCCACGGATTGGAGGCATCTCGTCAAGGGAGTCATGGCTTCGTCGCGTTCCGGATGATTCCGGGAAGCGAACTCGGCGGCCAGCCGGGCGGGTCCTCGGCCGCTGCCCGCCACGAGCACAGGGAGCTTCGGCACGCGTGCGAGAACCTCTTCGAGCATCCTTTCTGCTGCCGCTGCTCCGCTGTAGGGGCCGTCGTCGGCAAGCAGCGGGCCAACGCCGAGGATGAAGCGGCCATCGCTGAGGTAGTCAAGGGTTTCGGCTGCCTCCGCCACGGCCGGCGCGTCCTTGGAAGTGGTCAAGCAGCAGATGCGGACCCGCCGGGTCACCACGGCCGCCGCCGCGCACGAGACGAAGTCCTCTTCGAAGTACAGCGTGTCGCAGCCGGCTTCATCGAGAACTTGGCAGGTGCGCCCAAGCCCGGCTGCCGGCGCGCCGCGGAGCCGCAGGACGACCCCGCGGCGCGTCACGACGGCTCCGGTTCGGCGGCCAGTTCGCTCGCCGCCGCCTCGACAGCGTCGATGATGCCGACGTAGCCGGTGCACCGGCAGATGTTGCCCGACAGCTCTTCTCGGATGCGGGCCCGGCACGGCCGTTCTTCGCGGTTGAGCAAGTCGAGCGCGGACATCAGCATGCCCGGAGTACAGAAGCCGCACTGCAACCCATGGTGCGTCGAAAACGCCTCCTGAAGAGGGTGTAGGCAGCCGTCTTGCCCGGCCATCCCCTCGACCGTCGTCACCGAGGTGCCTTCCGCTTGGACCGCGAACATGAGGCACGCGCGGACCGGGTCGCCGTCGACCAGAACGGTGCACGCGCCGCAGACCCCGTGCTCACAACCGACGTGCGTGCCGGTCAGTCCGAGGTCTTCGCGCAGCGCGTCAGCGAGCGTTCGCCTCGGCTCGACGTCGATCTGCTGACGATCCCCGTTGACAGCGAGTTCGATCTTCATGCTGCGACACGCTCCTTTTCCTGCCCGAGGGCACGGAGGACGAATTCCTCAGTCATCGCACGCCGGTACTCGGCCGAGGCGTGGATGTCGGAGCTCGGCGAGGCGGCTGCGGCGGCTGCGGCAGCCACCTCGTGCGGTGGAGCGCCGGCGTCGAGCAACTGCTCAGCCTCCTCGGCGCGCAGCGGGACGCCGCCGACGCCGCCGATCGCGATCCGCCAGTGTCCGCCGACCTCGGCGGCGGCGACGGTGACCAGACCGAAGTCGCCGTGCCGGCGGGAGAACTCCGCGAATCCCCAGCGCTGCGGCAACGGCATGTCGACCGCAGTGACCACCTCGTCGTCGGCGAGCGTGGTTTCCAACGGACCGGTGCAGAAGTCTGCCGCGGAGCTTGTGCGAGTACCGTGCAGGCTAGCGATGTGAACGGTCGCGCCGAGCGCAGCGGCGACCACTGGCAGTTCCGCGGCCGGGTCGGCGTGGGAGATGCTGCCGCCGCAGGTGCCCCGGGAACGGATCGCCGTGTGCCCGATCCACCGCGCGGCCTCGGCAAGCATCGGGTGTGCCGTTTGCTCCACGAGGCGGGCGTGGCGGACGAGCGCCCCGATCCGGAGGGCGCCGTCAACCGGCACGATCGTGGACAGCCCGGGGATCCGGTTGATGTCGACCAGGACCTTGGGCCGCGCCATGCGCAGCGCGAGTACCGGCACCAGGCTCTGTCCGCCGGCGATGATCTTCCCGTCGCCGGCTGCGTCGGCCAGGGCCTGCACGGCTTCCCGGACGCTCGTGGCGCGGAGGTAGTCGAACGGAGCTGGTTTCATGGCGGACCTTTCAGCGCCCGCGGAACCGCGGGGCGCGTTTCTCGTCGCGGGCACGCTGGCTCTCGGCGAAATCTTCACTGCTCCAACAGGAATCGAAAAGCTGGTCGAGGCGGGGATCCCACCGCCGAGGCTCGAACAGCGACTCCAGCGCGGTCTTGGCGTACCGCAACGACAACGGCGCGAACTCCGCGATCTCCCGGGCCCACGCGGTCGCCTCGGCGTCCGTCCCTAGCCGGTCCGCCAGACCGCAGCCGAGTGCGCGTGCCGCGTCCAGCCGCTCGCAGCCGAGCAGCACTGCGCGCGCTGCTCCGCCGCCCGCCAGCAACGCCAGCCGCCGGACGGTCCACGGGTCCACCGCGAGCCCATTGCGGGCTGTCGGCACCGCGAAGACCGCGGTGTCGGCCGCCACGCGCAGGTCGCAGGCGATCGCGAGCTGTGTCCCGGCCCCGATCGCGGGACCGTTGACCGCCGCGATCACTGGTACCGGCGCGGCGGTGATGGCGTGCAGAGTCGCGTAGAGCGCGGTGCGGAACCCTTCGCCGTAGACACCGCCGAAGTCGGCACCGGCACAGAAGCTCGTGCCGGCACCGGTCACGACGATCGCGCGGGAGGTGTCCGCGAACTTCTCCACCGCCGCTCGCAGCGACTGCAGATGTTCGATGTCGAGAGCGTTGCGCTTCTCGTGGCGGTCGAGCACGATCCGCCCTACGCCGCCCTGTTCCTCGGTGGTGATCATCGCAGTGCCTCCCACACGGCAGCCGGGGACAGCGGCAGGTGGGTGACCCGGACGCCGAGAGCATCGGCAACGGCCCCGGCCAGCACCGCGTTCGGGCCGAGGGTGCCGCCCTCGCCGACTCCGCGTACCCCCAACGGGTTGTCCGCCGGATTCGACAGGTGGTCGATGACAAGGTCCGGGACCTCGGCGCTCGTGGGCATGAGGTAGTCCATCAGCGTTCCGGTGGACAGGTTCCCTGACTCGTCGTAGATCAGGTGCTCGTACAGCGCGCCGCCGATGCCCTGGGCGATCGACCCGGCGATCTGCCCCTCGACGATCTGCGGGTTGATCACCGTGCCCGCGTCCTCGACGCACACCCACTTGAGGATCCGGATTTCCCCGGTCGCCCGGTCGACTTCGACGACCGCGGCCTGCGCGCCCGCCGCGAACGCGCCCCGGATCGGGTCGTAGAACTCCGTCGCCTCCAGGCCTGGCTCGATGCCCTCGGGCAGTCGATTCGACTCGAGGTAGGCGACCCGGGCGACTTCGGCCAGCGTCCCGAGCGGCTTCGGCTCGCCCACGACCCTGACCTCGCCCGCCTTGATCTCGACATCGGCCGGGCCTACCTCGAACAACTCGCTCGCCAGCCGGATGATCTTCTCCCGCACCGACGTTCCGGCACGGTGGGCGGCCCCGCCCCCGATGACGGCCTGCCGCGAGGAAAACGCGCCGAACCCCCACAAGGATTCGTTCGTGTCGCCGATGCGCACCTCGACGTCCTCAAAGCGGACACCGACCGCATCTGCGACGATCTGCGCGACTGTCGTCTCCAAGCCCTGCCCCTGCGACGTGACTCCGGAAAGGACAGTCACGCGGCCATCGGGATCGACCCGGACCGTGCAGGCGTCGTGTCCGGTGCGGAACGGCATCCGCGGCCCCGCGGCAGCAGCCCGACCGAGGCCGGTCAGCTCGTTGTAGCAGGCCATGCCGAGCCCGATCGGGTTCTTCCCTTCCTCTCGCCGCCGACCTTGCTCCACGAGGAAGTCGTCGTAGCCGATGGTGGCGATCGCCTTCTCGAGGCACTCGCCGTACCACCCGGAGTCGTCGACGAGCCGGGACGGCATCCGGTACGGGATCTCCGCCGGGGTGATCAGATTTCTTGTGCGGATGTCCAAAGAGGACATCCGCAGGGCGGCTGCGGCTTCGTCGAGCAGGGTTTCCATCGCGAAGACGCTCGCGGGGCGGGCGACGCCGCGATATGGCCCGGATGGCGACGTGTTGGTCGCGACGCCGCGGACGGTGCACCGGTAATTCCGCAGCCGGTACGGCCCAGACAGGAGCCCGCCGGCCATCAGCGGCTCGATGCCGGCTGTCCACGGGTAGACCGAATAGGCGCCCACGTTGCACGTGACGTCGGCGTCCAGCGCCACCAGCTCGCCGTCGGCGGTGAACCCCGCTCGCACCCGATACCGGTGGTCTCGGGCGTGCGTCGCGGCCAGGAGGTGCTCGGCACGGTCTTCGACCCACTTCACCGGGATGCCGGGCATCTGCTGTGCGACCAGGCAGACAGCGACGTCTTCGGGATAGAGCACCGCCTTGACGCCGAAACCGCCGCCGACATCGGGAGCGATGACCCGGATGGTGCCCTCGGGCAGGCCCAGCAGCTCGGCGAGCATGTTCCGCGCGATGTGCGGCACCTGGGTGCCGGACCAGAACGTCAGGCGCTCGCCGTCCCAGACCGCCGCCCCGGCTCGGCACTCCATCGGGTTTCCCGCGTGCCGGTTGGTCACCAACTCGCGCTCGATGACCAGATGGGCCTGCGCCAAGGCATCCGGCACCTCGCCGGTGTCGAAAGTGCGCTCCAGCAGGACGTTGTCCGGCGCGTCTGCGTGCACCGGCTCCTTCGGCGCCACCCATGCGGTGACCGTGGCGGGCAACGGCTCGTAGTCCACGTCGATCAGCTCGAGCGCGTCCTCGGCCTGATACCGGTCGTCTGCTACCACTACGGCCACCGGCTCACCGGCGAACCGCACCTTGTCCCGGGCCAGGATCGGCTGCTCGGTCTCCACATAGGACGGCAACGCGGACCTCGCACGGAGCCCGATCGCCGCGAACGCCGGGTGGTCGCCGCTGAACACCGCGCGCGCGGCGACGCCTAGTGCGGAGGTGTCGACGGACTTGATCCGGGCGTGGCCGTAGGGGCTGCGCAGGAACGCGAGGTGTCGCATCCTCGGCAGCTGCAGGTCGGAGACGTACCGGCCGCGGCCGGTCAGCAGCCGCGTGTCCTCTTTGCGGCGGAAGGCTCGTCCGACCGCGCGCCCGTCGTCGGGCTCGTCGTCGTGCGCGGTCATGGCATCGTGTACCCGCCGTTGACCGACACGATCTGCCCGGTGGTCCAGGACGACAGCGGCGAGGCCAACAGCAGGATGGTCGGGGTGATGTCGGCGGGCGTGCCCAGGCGGCGCAGCGGGTACGCGGAGAGGATCTTCTTCATCTTGGCCTCGTCCGCGTTGCCGGTGTGGGCGTCGAGGCTCTGGGTCTGCACGAGCGCGATCGAGACGGCGTTCGCACGGATCTTGTGCCGCGCCAGTTCTTTGGCCAGCGATTTGGTCAACCCGACGGTTGTCGAGCGGGTGGTCGCCGTGACGAGCAGCCGCGATTCGCCCACGCGGCCGGAGTCGCCCATCAGGCTGACGATCGACCCGCCGCCGTTCTCCGCCATCTGCCGAGCCACCGCCTGGGTGACGCGCAGCGTGCCCGCCACCGTCACCCCGATCTGCGGTGCCCAGTCCTCTTCGGTCGTCTCGAGGAACGGCTTGCTCTGGGTCGCGGCCGCGTTGTTGACCAGCACGTCGATCGACCCCATCTGGTCGGCGACCTCGGCCACCGCGCGCGTCACGGATTCGCCGTCCTGCAGGTTCGCGCCCACGGCGATCGACTTGACGCCCAGAGCAGCCGCCTCCTTCGCGCCTTGTTCCGCGCCGTCGGAGGAGGAGTTGTAGTGGAAGGCGACATTGGCGCCTTCCGCTGCGAACGCGAGCCCGATCGCACGGCCCAGGCCCTGCCCGGCACCGGTTACGAGGACGTTCTTGCCGCGGAGCTGAAGATCCATGGTCATTCCTTCTCGAGTGGGGTGAACCGGCGCTCGCCGTCCACGGTGATCAGGCGGCCGGGCGGGAAGTGCGCGGCGGCGACGAAATCGGGCTGGTCCGTGACGACCGCGACGAGGTCCGCGCGCACCTTCCGCGCGGCCACCGGGTCAAGGTCGAAGACGGCTTCCCATGCGGGATCCGTGAGTTCGACCGGGGAGTGCGCGACATCGCCGAGCAGCATCGCCCGTTCCCCTTCGCTCGACACCACGTAGACCGCAGTCCCCGGGGTGTGGCCGGGCAGGTGGCGGACGTCGAACCCCGGAGCGAGGGTGGTGTCGTGCTCGAACGTCTCCAGCCGCTCGGTGAGCGGGGAAAGCTTGCGCACCGCGCCTGGATCGGCGTCGGGACTCTCGACGAAGTGCGCCCAGTCGGCGCGGTGGACGCGGTAGGTCGCGTCCGGGAACACGACCTCGCCCTTCTTCGTGGCCCACCCCACGTGGTCGAAGTGCAGGTGGGTGAAGACGACGTCGGTGACGTCCCAGGGATCCACCCCAAGCGCACGCAGGCTCTCCAGAAACCGCCCGCCGTGGTACTTGTCGTTGTCGATCGTCCCGACACCCGCATCCACCAGGATGACCCGTTCCCCGGTCCGCACCAGGAAGCCGCCGAGCTCGAGCCGCAGGCGGCCGGACTCGTCGAGGAGATGCTCGTGACAGGACCACGCGTCCGACCGCCCCGGGTAGGTCAGCACCTCGCGGGCAGGCTCCTGGCCGTAGCCGTCGTAGACGGGTTCGACGCTCAGCGCCCCGACCTTCATCGGGCACCGTCCGGCACGACCAACGTGCGGATGCCGCGTCCGGCGGCCATTTCCGCCAGCGCAGCCTCCACATCGGACAGTTTGCCGTGCCCGGTCACCATCGCCGCCAAGTCGAGCCGGCCGTCCCGGATGTGGTCGAAGTAGCGCGGCAGGTCTCGGTTCGCGTCCAGCGAGCCGGCGACACAGCCCACCAGGGTTCGGGCGAAGTGGAACAGCTCCAAGGCACTGAAGCTGACCTGGTCGTCCTTTCCGCCGATGCCGACCACGCACGCGGTCCCGCCGCGCCGGGTCATTGCCCACGCGTCGCGGATCGTCCGCGAGGAACCCACGCAGTCGAAAGCGAAGTCGACGCCTTGCTTGTCGGTGAGCCCCCGGACGGTCTTCTTGGTGTCGTCGTCGGCTGGCACGAAGTGGTGCGCGCCGAGCGCGATCGCCAGACTCGCCTTGTCCTGATTGCGATCCACCGCGATGACATTCGCAGCGCCGGCGAGTCGGGCGCCCTGCACCGCGGCCAGTCCGACGCCGCCGAGGCCGACGACGAGCACCGACGAGCCGGTAGTGACGGCGGCGGTCTTCGTGACCGCGCCCACGCCAGTCGTGATGGCGCAGCCCAGCAAAGCGGCGTCTTCAGTGCTGATGTCGTCGGGCACCTTGACCGCGGCCGCGGACGGGACGACGGTCTGGTCGGCGAACGAGCCGACCGTCAGTCCGGGGTAGACCGGCTCACCCGACGAGTCCAGCGCGTAGGGCTCGGCACCCCGCGCGGACCCGTTGACGCACAAGTGCGGTTCGTTGCGCGCGCAGCTGACGCAGTGCCCGCACGGCGTGATCCACAGCAGGATGACGCGGTCGCCTTCCCGCAGGTCTGTGACGGCGGAACCGGTCTCCACGACGGTGCCGCAGGCTTCGTGCCCGAGCACCGCGGGCAACTGCTGGGCGAGCACGCCGCGGGCCAGCGACAGGTCGGAGTGGCAAACGCCAGTGGCGTCGATACGTACCCGGATGTCACCCGCCCCAACGTCCTTCAGCCGGATGCGTTCGACCTCCATCGGCTTGTCCGGCGACCGCAGCACGAGCGCGTTCACTTCGACCTGGTATCCGTCCGTCACAGCTGCACCGCCTTGATCTCGAGGACGTCTTCGATGCCGAAGTCGCCGATCTCCCGGCCGATGCCGGACTGCTTGTAGCCGCCGAAGGGGGCGCGCGGGTTGAACGGCGCCGCGTTGACGTCGATCTGGCCGGTGCGGATCCGGGCCGCCCAGTCCAGCGCCTGGTCGACGTCGCCGATCCACAGCGCGCCGCCGAGGCCGTAGATCGAGTCGTTGGCCAGCTCGATCGCGTGGTCGTCGGAGTCGGCCGGCAGGATCGACAGGACCGGGCCGAAGATCTCTTCCCTGGCGAGCCGTGAGGCGGGGTCGACCTCGCTGAAGACGGCTGGGGCGACGAAGTGTCCCTTGTCCGGAACCGGAAGGCTCCCCGTGACGAGCTTGCCGCCCTGCGGGTCGAGGAAGCTCTCGACCTCCTTGCGCTGCCCCGCCGAGATCAGCGGGCCGAGCCGGTCGCCGGGCATGTACTTGGCCGCCGCCGCGGCGGCGAGCTGCTCCACCTGCGCCAAGCGGGACGCCGGGACGATGAGTCGGGACAACGCCGTGCAGGTCTGGCCGCCGTTGAGGAAGCAGTTGGCCACGGTCACCTTGACCGCCTTCGCCAGCAGCTCGTCGGACACGTCCGAGAGCACTACGCTCGCGGACTTGCCGCCGAGTTCCAGGGTTACGCCCTTGACGGTCTCGGCCGCGGCCGCGGCGACCTGCCGCCCCACCGGCGTGGAGCCGGTGAAGGAGACGTGGTCGACGCCCGGGTGGCGAGACAGCAGGTCACCCACCACCCGACCGCCTCCGGTGACCAGGTTCAGCACCCCGGGCGGGAACTTGGCGGCCTCGAAAGCGCGTGCCAGCTCGAAAGCGGTCAACGGGGTGAGGGCGGCGGGCTTGAGCACTACTGTGCAGCCGGCCGCGATCGCCGGGACGACCTTCACGATCACCTGGTGCAGCGGGAGATTCCACGGCGTCACCGCCGCGACGACGCCGACCGGCTCGCGCAGGATCACCGAGTTGTCGCGCTGGGCGCGGAAGGGGAATTCCGCGAGGGCGTCCGCCGTGCGGGCGATGACGGCGAGCGGCACGTCCACGTGCAGCTTCCGTGCCAGCGGCAGCGGCGAGCCTTGTTCGCGGTTGACGAGGCCGGCGAAGGCGTCGGCCCGGTCCGCTAGGACGTCCTTCAGACGGCGCAGCGCCGCCACCCGGTCTTCGACCGGCGTGGCCGCCCACTTCGGGAAGGCCGCGCGTGCGGCGCTCACCGCCTGGTCGACGTCGAACTCGGTCCCCTGGGTCACCACACCAGTGATTTCCTCGGTGGCCGGGTTCTCGACTTCGCTGTCGTCGCCGTGGCCGGCGACCCAGTCGCCGCCGATGTAGAGCGCGGGTTCGCGGATCAGCTCGTCCGTCACAGGACCGCCTCCTCGGGGTAGGTCCGGCCGATTGCGACCGGAAACGACAGGTTGATCACAACGGGCGGGGCCACCGACGGGGCACCGGAACGGCCGCGGTTGCGCAACAGCAGGATCCCGGCCAGGAGCGCGATCAGTCCGCCGACGACGGGCAGCGCGCGCTTGGCGATCAGGCCGCCCATGCTCGAGAAGACGTCGAGCGCTTCGACCTCGTCGGCGGGAGCGGCGGCGCGGGCCGTGCCAGGTGCCTCGGTCGACGCGGAGCCCGGGGCGAACTCGGCTTCCAGCCGTTGTACGAACTGGCCGATCAGCTTGTTCGTGACGTCCGAGATGACTCCCCGGCCGAACTGGGCGACCCGCCCGGACAAGTCGAGCTCGGTGCGGACGTCGACCTTGGTTCCCGACCCCTGTTCGGCCAGGCTCATGGTCACCGTCGCCGCGGCGTTGCCTTGCCCGCCCGCGTCCTTGCCTTCGGCACGGACCACCGCTCGGTGCGTTTTGTCGTCCTTCTCGGCGAAACGGGCGGTCCCCCGGTACTGCGCCGAGACGGGACCGACCTTGATCTTGACCCCGCCGCGGTACACGCCGTCCTCCACGCCCTGCAGCGAGGCGCCCGGCAGGCACGGTGCGACGCGTTCCAGATCGGTCAGCACCCGCCAGGCTTCATCGACCGGCAGATTGACCGTGAAGGTGTTGGAGAGCTCCACCTGAACCACCTTACTAATTAACGTTAGTTTGTATGCTACGGGCAGTCGGATGCCAGGTCAATGACGCGAGGCCCCTCAGCCGGCCGGCGTCGGCAACTGCTTCCGCAGAAGGAACCGCATGATCTTGCCCGAGCCCGTGCGCGGGATCGACTCGATCTCGAAGACGTCCGCCGGGACCTTGAACTTCGACAGCTCGCGGGCGCATCGGCCCAAGAGCGCGTCGACGTCCAGCTTTCCCGGTTCTTCCGGGACGACGAACGCCACCGGCACCTCGCCGAGATCGGGGTGTTCACGCGCCACCACGGCGGCATCGCGGACTTCGTCCGCTTTGAGCAGCACGGCTTCGACCTCGGCCGGGTAGATATTCTCCCCGCCCCGGATGATGAGCTCCTTGGTCCGGCCGCTGATGGTCAGGAAGCCGTTGGCATCACGCCTGCCCAAGTCTCCGGTCCGGTACCAGCCGTCCTGGAGCACTTCAGCGGTGGCCTCGTCGAGGTTGTGATAGCCGCGCATCACATTCGGTCCGCTGACCCACAGCTCGCCTTCTTCGCCCACGCCGACATCGCGACCGCTCACCGGGTCCACCAGGCGCACCCCGATCCCCGGCATCGGCAGCCCGCACGAGCCGAGCACGCGCCCGCCGTCGGGGGTGTTCATGGTGACCATCGTCGAGGTCTCGGTGATGCCGTAGCCCTCCAGCAGCTTGACTCCGAACACCTGCTCGAATTCGGCGTTCAGGGCAGCGGGCAGGATCGCCCCGGCGGACAGGCACAGCCGCAGTCCTTCGGCATCGACCGTGCGTTCCCGGGCGGAGTGCACGAGGTACTGGAACATGGTCGGCACCCCGGGCAGGATGGTGAAGTCCTCCGTGGCCAGCAAATCGAGCACCCGGCCGGGCGAGAACTTGGGCAGGATGCGTTCGGTCGCGCCCGTCGCGAACACTCCCAGCACGCACAGGACCAGCGCGTAGGAATGGAACAACGGCAAGGGACACAGCACCCGGTCCTGTTCGGACATTCCGGCGATCGGGGCCCAGCACGCGGCCACCACCCACAGGCAGCCGCGCTGCGTGAGCACAACCCCCTTGGGCCGGCCGGTGGTCCCGGAGGTGTAGAGCATCCACGCGGCGTCGTCCAGTCCGAGGTCGTCGCGCGGCGGGCCGGCAGGCTCGGTGGTGGCCAGTTCCTCGTACGACCGCACGTCCTCGACCAGGCCCGGCCGGACCACGAGGACCATCGCGCCTCGGAGGCGGCCGAGCTCGCGGGCGTGCGCGAGGTGGGCCCGGTCGGTGATGATGACCGAGGCGCCGGAGTCGACGAACATGTGCTCGATCTCCGCGGGAGCGGCATCGGCGTTCACACAGACGCCGACCAGCGAAGCCCGGGTCGTCATGAGGTATGCCTCGGCGATGTCCGCACTGTTGTCCAGGTAGATCAGCACGCGATCACCCCGGGCAATGCCCGCGCTGACCAAGTGACCGGCCACCCGGCGGGTGCGGTCGGCGAGGTCCTGGTAGCTGACCGAACGACGGTCGTCACTGAAAACGATCTTGTCACCCCACCGCGCAGCCTGCTCGACGAGCAGCTGCGGCACGGGACGGATCAGCTCGACTCTGAGCATGAGCACTCCTGACGGGACAAGTTACTAACTAATGCTAGTTAGTTTTGACAGGGTAGCGCTGCCCTTCTCACTGCACAAGGGATCGGCCGGGAGAGTCGGACCGAGGGCCGGTCAGCTCAGGCCGGCGACGCGGAGCGCATAGCGGCTGTAGGTTTCGGCGACGGCTTCGGCCGACTGCGGGCCGTCCTCCCGGAACCACCGGGCGATGCTCACGCACATTTCGAGGATGCCGAATGCGGCCAAGGTGGGCTCCGGTTCTGTGAACCGGCCTTCGCGGACGCCCTCCTCGATGAGGTCGCGGATGGCACAGGCATGGCGGCGGCGCAGCTCGAGCACCTCCGAGCGCACTGGTTCTTCCAAGCTGTCGACGTCGCGGTTGACGATGATCGCCTCACGACGGTGGGTGGCGTGCCGCAACGCATAGACACGCGCGGCCCGACGCAGCCGTTCCACCACGTCACCGACGCCGTGCACCGCCTGCCCGTAGTCCGCCCACACCTGCTCGGTGGTGTCGGCGATGATGTCCCGCAGCAGGTCCTGCTTCGACTTCATGTGGTTGTAGAGGCTCGGCGTGCGGATGCCCAACGCATCGGCGATCTGGCTCAGTGCGGTGCCGTGGTACCCCCGCTCGGCGAACAACGTCAGCGCGGCCTCCCGAACCGCACCCGGGCTCACGGTCGCCTTGGTCTCGCTTCGCCCCGCCGACGTCTTGGAACTCACCATCTCATGATGACAGGGCCGCTGCCTGCACCCGTCCTCCGGGCACCCCCACCAGGCACCCCGGTGTCATCGGCATGCCCGGATCCGCCTGCGAGCGAGGTGCAGCCACAGGTCTAGGTCAGCGATCGCGTCGATCGGGTCGACCGCGCTGGTGGCCCCGGTGCCGCACGTCGCTACCACTCACCAGGCGACGGGAACCGGTGCGGACCGCCGGGTGGTGGCGCCGATCTACCGGGCCGAGATGGTGTACCGGATCCTGCAACTGAGCAGTACCCGCGGCTGCTGGAAATCGCGGTGGTGGCGCGCAACCCGGTTAGAGAGGTCGTCTCCTACGTGCAGGACAACACGTCCGAGCCGCTGACGGTGACCGATATGGCGGAACGGGTTTCGCTCAGCCCGTCGGCGTTTTCGCACCTCTTCTGTGAGGTGACGGGAAATCGCCGTACCAGTTCGCGAAGGAGATGCGGCTCAACCGCGCCCGTGACCTGTTGATCGGAGGAACGCTGAGTGTCACGCAGGCTCACGATTCGGGGGCGACCCCGCGCGTATTCCGATCTTCGCCCCGCCGGGATTGGACGCATCGCCCAAGCCGGGCTGCTCGAGCAGTGCGCAGAGCACATCGTCGGCTGAATGACCGGGTGCCTACAGTTCGCACACTTCTCAAGCCGTCCGCTCGGAGGTCGTCCGATGAGCAGCGAAGAAGCGGGCCGAACCCGCGCCCCGTCGACAGAGGCGTTGGGCAGATCAGCCGCGACCGTCTCAGTCGGGTCCATGTTCCACCGGATGCCGCTGTCACGGGTCCACATCAAGATCGGAATCGCACTCTACGCCGCTCTCGCCATCGAGTCGTGGGAAATGCTGAGCCTGACCTACATCGCCCCCGCGGTGGAGGCCGGACTGCGCGTCACCGCAGCGCAGTTGGGACTCGTCATCTCCGCGCTCTTCTTCGGCATGATCCCCGGAGCCCTCGCCTGGGGGCCGATTTCCGACCGGATCGGCAGGCGCGCGACCTGCACGTGGAGTCTCGCCGGGTACGGCGTTGTCACCCTGGTCGGCAGCTTCTCCCCCAATTACGAAATGCTTCTCGTGACGCGGGCGGTGGCGGGTTTTCTTTTCGCCGGCATCCTGACCATCACCTTCCCCTACTTTGAAGAGCTGCTGCCGGTACGGCATCGCGGCCGACTCGCCGTATACCTGGCAGCGGGCTGGCCGCTCGGCATGCTCCTCGCCGTCGGCATCACCGCGCTGCTCGGCGCGCACGAATGGCGCGGCGTCATCATCGCGAGCGCGGTCGCCAGCCTGTGGGTGCTCGTCATCCGCCGTTGGGTGCCGGAGTCCCCGTATTGGCTCGTCCAGCGCGGCCGCCGGGACGAGGCGCTGACGACCCTGCGGCGCCTCGGCGCCGCAGACGCGGAGAACCTCAGCGCGCAGTCCTTGTCCGTCCCCGAGGTGCGGGCGGGTTCGTTCGCGGCGCTGTTCCGGGGACGGCTCGGCCGGATCACTGTTTTGCAGCTGGTCGTGAATTTCCTGTTCTCCTGGGGATACTGGGGCCTGCAGACGTGGCTGCCGACCCTGCTCGAACAGCGCGGTCTGTCCGCATCCTCGAGCCTGGGGTTCGCCGCGATCAGCGCGGTGTTCATGATTCCCGGGTACGTCAGCGCTTCCTGGCTCACCGGCAGGTACGGCCGCAAAAAGATCTTCGTCGGCTACGTCCTCGCTGCCGCGGCCGGCGGATTCTACTTCGCGAACGCCAGTACGCTTGCCGAGTTGTACATCGGCAGCTTCGTGTTGTCGTTCTTCAGCCTTGGCGCATGGGGGGTTTGGGACACCTGGGTCGGCGAGATCTATCCGTCGCCGGTACGGGGCTTGGGCTACAGCGTCGGCTTCTGCGGCCAGCGCGTCGCGAACACGATCGCGCCCAGCGTGGTCGGGATTCTCCTGGCACACGCGAGCGGATTCTCCTCGACTGTTCTTTTCATCGACCTTTTCCTCGTCGCGACAGCAGTTTTCGCCGTGGTGATACCCGAAACGGAAGGGCGGGAGCTCGCGTAGCGGCCGCACGCGATACAGCACTGTGAGCCTGTCACCGCACTGCCTACCGGCGAGTGCGGTGACAGGCTCGTTCTCAGCCGCGCAGCTTCGCCAATCGACACGCGAGCTGGACCGCGAGCCGCTCGTCCGGGTCGTCGAGATCCGCGGACAGCACGCTCTTCGCCCGGGAGATCCGGTTCACGACGGTGTTGCGATGGACTCCGAGGATTTCGGCCGTCACGGTCGGAGAGGACTCGTTGTCCAGGAACACTTCGAGGGTGCTGAGCAGCTCCTCTTGCCGGTCGATCTCGAGCACCGGGCGCAGCAGGCTGCGCGCGAGGTCGCGGGACTCCTCGGAGCTGTACCAGCCGACCAAGATCCGTTGCAGGCCGACCTCGTCGATGTGCTGCACGCCGCTCCGGGATCCGGCCCCCTGTGCGATAGTCATCGCCTCGTGGGCTTCGGCCAGGCTGCGTTTCAGTCCCTGCAGTCCGAGATACGGCCGGCCGATCCCGGCATAAACCCTGAGGTGGTCCCGTTCTTCCAGAAAACGTCGTACTGCCTGGCGGACCGCCGCGGTGTCGTGCGCGAAACTCGCGGCCGGTGGCTCCACGAGCCGTACGGTCCAGGTCGTCCATCCGTCGGAGCGTTCGACGAGGGGACCGTCAAAGCCGGCCTCCGCCAAGAGCGCCCGCACCGGATCGGTGAGCGCGAGGATCTGCATCGAGTCGACGGGCCCGGCGATCCGCAGATGCACGGCGGTGGCCCAGCCGTCGGTGATCCACCCTAGCGTGGCGACCTGCTGTACCAGCGCTGCGGACGGGCGGCCGGCGGTGGCGATGATGGCGTTGAGCACGCCGAGACGAGCGCGGGCGTCGCGTTCCTGTTCGAGCCGGTCAGAAATCAGCCGATTGGCGACGTAACTGCTGCCGATCTTCAGCAACGACCGAGCCGCGCCGGTGCGCACCTCGCCCGGCGCCTCCAGCTCGGCGACGATCCAGAAGCTCGGCCGTTCGCCGCTGGCCAGCGTCACCGGCTGGGTGACGCGGTGGGTTGTGCCGACCACAGTGGACAGTTGGACGTTGACCTGGTCTTTGCGGAGCAAGGGCGGCGTCAGCGGATCCCCGGCGAGCAGCTCGCCCTCCGCGGCGACGAGCGACACCTGCGCGCCGAGAGCCTGCCGCACGACGTCCAGGACGCCCGCGACCCCGCTGCTGGGGGACAGATGGGCCAGCTTGTCCACCGCGTCCACGATCACCCGGGCCAGCACGCGTTGCGGTGCTTCGACCAGCTCCCTCAGCGCGTCGGCCAGCTCGAGGACAGTGTCGTCGGCCTCGACCAGCGCGACACCGCTGCGGTCGGCCAGACGGCAGCTGGCGATGCCCGGCGGCTGTTCTGGAGAAACGACAACGAGCATGACCGCGCCTGCCTCGCCCATCCAGCGCAGGGTGACGTCCACCAAGTACGTGTCGAGAGCGAGTTCACGACCGTCCAGCAGGACGATGGCGCCGGCAAAGCCGCCTTCGCGCGAACGTCCGGCAGGAGCGATCAGCACGCGGGTCGCACGCCGGTCGAGGGCGGACTCGCCACCGAGGAGAGTGGCCGCGGCCAGCCGGCCCCACCTGAGCACCTCGCCGAGACAGACGCCCGGTCCGTCCGGATCGCGCTGCGATGCGACGGTGCCGCTTCCGGCATCCCCATTCATCGAATCGTCCCGTTCAGCGGAGCGAAATCGACGTAGTAACCGAAGGCGGCAGGCCCGACCACGTCGAGGAACCCTTCACGGTTCCACTGTTCGGCACAAGGCAAGCCCAGCACCGTGACCCGCTCGCCGTAGCTCAGCGACTCCGTGGTGACCGGTTCCGCCGTGTCGTGGTCGAGCATGCAGATGAGATCGGGCGGCGTCACGACGGGGAGCCCGTCCTCGATCGCGAGCAGAAGCTCGTTCTGCATTTCGATCCGCATCGTGCAGGTCGGATCGACGAACCCCTCGATCGTCACCGTGCCGCGGGCGAAGCCGGTCGTCGTCCGCCGGTCCAGGTCGATGATCTTCCCCTCGAAGACCTTCCGGCCTCCGGTGAACTCGAGGAACCCCTGCCACGCGCCGTTCTCCCGGCGCTGGATCGCGCGCAGCAACCGGCCGATCGTGCTGCAGTACTCCAGCGAGTCGGGGATCGCGGTCGCCTTCGCCTGGGCGACGGTCATCGGGTACGAGGCCAAGGCGTTCGCCAGCCCGAGCATCATCGCCGAGCCGCGGACCAGTCGTTCGCCCACCTGGTTCGTGATCGCCTCGAAGGTGATCTTGTTGCCCTTCTCGTCCGCGAGGCTCATCGGGGACGCGCTGATGCCGCCGAGGGTGAACGTGGTCATCTCGATCTGCGGGAAAGTGCGTCGCATCCCGTCCGCGTCCACGCAAGGAACGCCCAGTTCGACGGCCACCGCCAGCGGGATCAGCGTGTTCATCCCGCCTGCCTCGACCGGCATGATGCCGTCGACCTTGCGGCCGAGGTACGACGAGAGAGCGCGCACCGCGGCGATGAACTCCCGGCCGGCGGGGATTTTCTCGACGATGGCCGTGGACGCGCCCACTACCCCGACCGTGACCAGCTGCGCGTCGTCCGGGAACTCGTCGAGTTTGGCGACGGTGACCGGCCCGTAGTCGTCGATGGCCTGCTCCGCGATGAGCCTCGCGAGGGCCGGGTCTCCCCCGCCGCCGTTGCCCAGCAACGTGGCGCCGAGCGTCAACTCGTCCAACTCCGGTTTGCCGAGCTGCCTCATGGCACGTCCTTCCCCGGGCGACGATCCGAAGATTACGAGGACACCGTAAGCCCGGCGACCAGCAATCTGCTCAACCGGAATCCGGATTATTGTGCGTTCCGCACAATGGCTGCGCGTACCCACAAGCGTCCTCTCTCGGCGGCTCACCTGCCCGGCCAGTCACTCCGCGACGAGGGAGCGCCCAGGCATCCCGGCACTTCAGCCGGGTGGCCGCTGCCGGCGAGGTGCGTGGGATCAGCCTCTCTTGGACCGCGCCAGCCGGTGCCGGTCCGGGGCGAACGGGGCGAGCAGCGGATCGGATTCGCCGGTCACGATCTGCCTGCTCAGCAGCTGCCCGGTAATCGGTCCGAGGGTGATCCCGAGCATCGCGTGGCCAGCCGCGACGTAGATCGGCGCCCGCGTCGGCAGGCGTCCGACGACCGGCAGTCCGTCCGGGGTGAGGGGTCGCAACCCGCTCCAGGCCCGGGGAGCGCGGACCGGCCAGCGGGGGAAGTACGCGCGCATCGCGTTGGCGACACCGGCCGCGCGACGGTGATCGATCTCGCTGTTCTCCGCCCCGAACTCCATCGTTCCGGCAAGACGGATCCCCTGGTCCAACGGCGTCACGGCGACCTTGTGGTCGCTCAGGTACACGGCATGGCCGAGGGTGAACGGCGCTGGACGGTAGTCGAATCCGTAGCCCTTCCCGCCGCGGATGCGGACCGGCTTCGTCACCATCGCGGTGAGTGCGCGAGTGCCGACACCGGCAGCCAGCACCAAAGCACCGGTGGACAAGGAGACGCCGCCCGCGGTCAGGCGCACGCACCCGACGCCTTCGGCGATCTGCGTCACGGGGGCATGAAGACGCAGCCGCACACCGGCTTGCGCGCACGCGGCCGCCAATCCGTCGACCAGGGAAGAAGGGGCGACGTGTTGGTCGCCGCGGCACAGAATGCCACCGACGACGCCCTGGCCCGCCTCCGGCTCCAGCTCCCGGACTTCCCTGCCGGCAAGCAACTCCGCGCCCGGCAGGCCGAGCTTCTCCATGACTGTGAGGTCGTCGAGATGAGACTGAATGCCGTGCTCCTCGACGAAGAGCAGCAGGACGCCGCGGGCGTGCCGCTCGAAGTCCACGCCGAGCCGGACGAGTTCGTCGAATGCCGCGACCGCGCCGACCGCGAGCGACGCGGTCGCCGCCAGCCCCCGCCGGTAGGCCGCGGGACGGGCAGCGAAGAGCATGCGGGCAAGGAAAGAGACGTACCCGGCGGACGGTTCCAGTCCGATCTTGAGGGCGCCTTCTCTGCGGCCGAACCACTTCGCTGCGGCACGAAGCGCTGCCGGAGAAGGCACTGGCTCGCTCATCGAAGGCACAACCCAGCCCGCGTTGTTGCGCGAGGCGCCCGCACCGATGCCGCCGCTGTCGATGACTTCCACGCTCGCGCCGGCCTGAGCCAGGAACAGAGCCGTGGAGAGGCCGACCGCGCCGGCGCCGACAACCGTGACGTCCGGCCGGTTCACCACGGGATCCGCCGTCCCACCCCGGCACCGCTCGCGCGGTCGAGAATCGCCGCGGTGACCGCGGCGTCCTGAATTCCGACGCCGACGGTGTTGTAGTAGGTCCACTCCGCGTCGGGCGGGCGCGTGAAACCCTGGGTGAGCGCTTCCCCCAGAGTCGTGATCCGGTCGAGTCCGAGCACGCCCGCGGCGATTGCGTGCTTGACCGGGCCTGCGTGCTCGAGGGCAGTCGGGGCATCGTCGACGACCACGGCGGACCGGGCAACGATGTCGTCGCCGACCTCGCGCCGGTTCGGCCCGAAGGAGCCGACGCTGATCACCGTCGCACCGGCCGCGAGCCAGTCCGCTTCCAGCACCGGCGTGAGGCTGGTGGTACAAGTGATCACGAGGCCCGCACCGGCGACAGCCTCGCGACCTGACCGGCACGCCGTGATCCGGTCCGAAATGGTGCCGGGTTCCAGATGCGGTGCCCACACGCGAACCTCGGCGCCGGGGTAACGGCGCCTGATCGCGTCCGCGTGCGCGCGACCTTGGGTTCCGTAGCCGATGACCGCCACCGCCTCGGGCGGCGGGGCAAGGGTCTGGGCTGCCAGCAGCGACGCAGCGACCGTGCGCAGTTTCGTGACTGCCTCGCCGTTCACCAGCGCGGCGGGACGCCCGGTCACTGCGTCGAGGGCGACTACCATCGCGTGAATGGTCGGCAATCCGCGGGCGACGTTGGCGGGCACGACGCAACCAATCTTCGCGACCACCCCCGCGTCGAGAGATTGCCTTGCCACGTAAGCGAACGCGGTGTCGCCATGGGTCCCTTCGGAAAGGATCCGGGGCGCGAGGAACGCTTGCCCCGCGGCCAATGCGGTGAACGCCGCACGCTGCGTATCGACGGCCTCCTCCACCGAGAGAAGGCCGTCGACTTCGCTGGCCGTCAGCAGCAGCAGGTCGGATACGTCGGGTAGTTGAGTCACCTCCCCAGCCTGACCGAGCCGCCGATACGCCCCAATGGGCGTTCGGTCCAACGACCTCCGGCGAAGCAGTGCGAAGTGCCCATCGTCGGCGAGCGCGGCCGGGTTCTACCGTCCCTGCCAACGATTCTTCGCAGGACAGCTCGGGAAGGAACACTCGCGACATGCGAAAACTCGCACTGGACGCGCTCGATCAGCTGACGCTGGGCGCGACCCTCCTCGGCACCGGCGGCGGAGGTGATCCGTTCATCGCCAAGCTCATGGTCGAGCAGGCGATCAACGACCACGGTCCCATCGACATCGTGGGCCTCGACGAACTTCCCGCCGCGGCGCAGCTGGCGACCGTGGCGGTCGTCGGCGCGCCGACGGTCATCATCGAAAAGATCCCGTCCGGCAGCGAATTCGCCGATGCGGTGCGCGCGCTCGTCTCCTATCTGGGGCGCGACATCGACGCGATCATGCCGGTCGAGGTCGGCGGCATGAACACCTTGATTCCGCTGGCCGTCGCCGCCGAACTCGGCGTTCCCTGCGTGGACGCCGACGGCATGCGCCGCGCTTTCCCGCAGATCGAGATGACCACGTTCACCCTGGCCGGCCTGTCCGCTTCTCCGATGAGCCTCGCGGACGAGAAGGGCAACCGGATCGCGTTCGAGACTGTCTCGAACCAAGTCGGCGAGAAACTGGTCCGCGGCTCCGCCATGATGCTCGGCCTCGCGAACGCGCTGGCCGCCTATCCGATGACAGTCGCCGAAGCGCGCGACGCGGCCGTGTGGGGTTCGATGCAGTTCTGCAGCGAGATCGGCGGTCTCCTGCGCGCGGTGCAGCGCCAGGAAGACGGAAGCTGGGACCGGTTCCTGGACTTCGCCGACGGCCGGGTCGTGTTCGACGGCAAGATCATCGACCTCGACCGGCGGACCACGACCGGCTTCGCGCGCGGCACGGTCACCGTCGAGGACTTCGCCGACCCGAGCCGGACGCTCCGGATCGAAATCCAGAACGAACTGCTGCTCGCGATCGAGAACGGCCGTCCGGTCGTCACGCCGCCGGACCTGATCTGCATGCTCGATTTCGAGACGGCCGAGCCGATCACCACCGAGAGCCTCGCCTACGGCCAGCGAGTGCGTGTCCTCGGCTTGCCCTGTGCCGACGGCTGGAAGCGCGACGGGATGCTCGACATCGTCGGTCCAGCTGCCTTCGGCTACGACGTCGACTACGTCCCCCTGAAAGGTTGAGCCGCCCCATGAGCCTGAAAATCGGTATCGATGTCGGCGGAACCAACACCGACGCGGTCGTCGTGGACAGCGCCGGCAAGGTCGTCGCCGCCACCAAGTCGGCCACCACCCCCGATCCCTTCGACGGGATCCGCGCGTCGCTGTCCAAGGTTGTCGCCGAGGTCGACCAGGAGCGGATCACCCAGGCGATGCTCGGCACCACCCACCCCGCCAACGCGATCATCCAGCGTCGCGGTCTTCAACGGGTCGGGGTGATCCGGCTAGCGGCACCCGCCTCGCGCGGCGTCCGCCCTGGGGTCTCGTGGCCCGCGGACCTGCTTGAAACGATCATGGGCCCGGCCGAGATCGTCGGCGGCGGCAACGAGTTCGACGGCTCCGAGATCGCCCCGCTCGACGAGGACGCGGTCCGCCGGTTCGCGGCGCGCTGCGCCGGCACGGTCGCCGCGGTCGCGGTGTCCGCGCCCTTCTCCCCCGCGAACCACGTCCACGAACTGCGGGCCGCGGAGATCATCGCCGAGGAACTGGGACCGGACTTCCCCGTGTCGCTGAGCCATCAGGTCGGCGCGCTCGGCCTGCTCGAACGGGAAAATGCCACCGTCCTGAACTCCGCCCTCCTCGGCGTGGCACGGGACGTCGTCAACGGTTTCCAGACCGCGCTGGCGGAGAACGGGCTGAGCATCGACTCCTTCCTGACGCAGAACGACGGCACCCTCATGACCGCCGAGGAGACGGCCCGTTTCCCCGTCCTGACGCTGGGGTCCGGACCGACCAACTCCATGCGGGGCGCCTGCTCGCTCGCCGGCCTCTCCGACGCGCTCGTCGTCGACGTCGGCGGCACCTCGGCCGACATCGGCATCCTCGTCGACGGCTTCCCCCGCGAGTCCACCGCGGCGATCGAGGTCGGCGGCGTGCGCACCAACTTCCGCATGCCGGACTTGATCTCGATCGGCCTCGGCGGCGGCACCGTGGTGCGCGGCACGGGGCGCGGGGTGACCGTCGGGCCCGATTCCGTCGGCTACCGCGTCGTGTCCGAGGCGCTGGTGTGCGGAGGGTCCACCCTCACCCTCTCCGACATCTCCACCCGGGCGGGCCGGCTGACCGGATTCGGCGACCCGGCGTCCGTCGCGTCCCTCTCGCCCAGCACCGTCGATGCTGCCCTGGCGTGGGTGGACGAGCAGATCCGGATCATCGCCGACCGCATGAAAGCCAGCCGGCACGAACTGCCGCTCATCGCCGTCGGCGGCGGCTCCCACCTCGTGCCGGACAAGGTTCCGGGAGTCACCGAAGTGGTTCGGCCCGACCACCACGCCGTGGCCAACGCCTACGGCGCCGCCATCGCGGATGCCTCGGGCACCGTCGATCGAGTATTCCGCTACGAGGACAAAGGCCGCGAGGCGTGCTTGGCCGAGGCCCGGGAACTCGCCGTCAACGCGGCCATCCGCTCGGGCGCGGACCCGGGCGCCGTCCGCATCACGTCCGTCCACGAGGTGCCGCTGTCCTACGTCCCCGGCCAAGCGTGCCGGGTGCAGGTCAAGGCAGCCGGGCCGCTCAAGTCATGAAGGAGCAGACGATGGACGCCGACGCGATCTGGCTCGCCTACAACAGCGCCGAGAACGTCGGCGACTTCGAGACCATGGGATCGCTGGTCGCCGCCGACCTCGACGTCGCCGTCAACGGCCAGCCCGCTGTCGGCTCCGCACAAGACGATTCCGACGCGATGCGCGAACTCCGCGCGGTGTATCCGGACTACCGCCGGCAGGTCGACGAAACCCTCGCCGTCGGCGACCGTGCCGTCGTCCGCTGGCGGATGTCCGGCACCTCGAGCCGGCCGGGCGTGCCGGACCTCGATGTCGCAGGCTGCTCGATCGTGACCGTGACGAACGGGGTGATGAGCTCCGCGTACCTCTACTACGACGGAGCCGCGCTCGACGCCGTGCTCGAAGCCGCCGCAAAGGAGCGCCCATGAGCTACCGGGTGGCGGACTGCCACAACGACCTGCTGATGGCCGTGCGCCATCTGCGCGAACGGGGACGCGAAGACCCCTTCGGCGACTTCTGGCTGCCCCAGCTTCGCCAGGGCGGCGTGAGCCTCCAAGTGCTCCCGGTGGCGACTGAGGAACAGTTCGTGGGCGAGGGCGCGCTGCGCCGGTGTTTGCTGATGATCGAGGAAGCGCGCCACATCGCCGACGTGCACCGCGACGCCGTCGCGCTCGTCTCGACCCGCGCCGAAATCGCCGAGACGATCGCGTCCGGAAAGATCGCGCTCCTGCTGGCGATCGAGGGAGCCGAGCCGCTTGGTCATTCGCTCGAGCTGGTGAACGTGATGCGGCGCGAGGGCGTGCGGATGTGTTCGCTGGCATGGAACCGGCGCACGATGATGGCAGACGGCATCGCCGAGCGCGACACCGGCGGCCGCCTCACCCAACTGGGGATCGACGCCGTGCGGCGCATGGAAGACCTCGGCATCATCGTCGACGTTTCCCACCTTTCCGAGGCCGGCTTCTTCCACCTCGCCGAGGTCGCTCGCAAGCCGTTCATCGCGTCGCACTCCTCTTGCCGTGCGCTGGCCGATCACCCGCGCAACCTCACCGACGAGCAGATCGCGGTGCTCGGCGCGGCCGGCGGATTCCTGGCCGTCAACGCGTTCGGTCCCTTCCTGACCGACGAAGTCCCTACGCTGGACCGGTTCCTGGACCACATGGAGCACGCCATGGGCCTGCTCGGGCCGGACCGGGTGGGACTCGGCACCGACTTCATCGACGACGTCGCCGACGTCGTCGACCCTGTCTTCACCGGCCTCCTCGTCGACTGGACCCAGATCCCCAAAACCGCGGGACTGCAACGCCCAGCCGATTTCGCCGCGCTCGCCGAAGCAGCCGAGAAACGCTTCGGCAGGAACCTGGCGCGGCAAATCCTCGGCGACAACCTCACGGAGTTCATCTGTTCGATGCTCGATGGCCAAACCGCCGAAGAGGCGACATCGCACCGTCAAGGAGCAAGCACGTGACACGGAGAATCCTCTGGCTCAACCCCGTCATGAACAGTGCCTACGACGTCCCGATCGGCGACAGCCTGCGTGCTGAGGCGCGGGAGGACACCCGCTTGGACGTGGCGTCGCTCGACGGAACCGGGCCCGTCCACCTCGAATACAACGCGTACGAACTGATGGTGGCCGAGCCCTCGCTGCGGACCGTGCTCTGGGCCGAGCAGCAGTGCTACGACGCCATGGTGATCGGATGCTTCTACGACCCGTTTGTACGCGCCGCGAAAGAGGTGACCAGGCGGATGCCAGTCACCGCCCCGGCCGAGGCCTGCATCCGGGTCGCCCAGTCGGTCGGCGAACGGTTTTCCGTGCTCGTGGGGCGCGCGAAGTGGATTCCCGAGATGGAGGAGAACATCCACCGTTACGGGGCGGAGCGTTCGCTCGCCTCCTTCCGAGAACTCGGCATGGGCGTCAACGACTTCCAGACCGACCCGGCGTTCACCGAGCGACGCATCCTCGAAGAGGCGCGCGCCGCCGTCGAGCAGGACCGGGCCGACGCCGTGATCCTCGGCTGCACCATCGAGTTCGGGTTCTACCGCACCCTGCAGGCGGAACTGGGCGTGCCCGTCATCGACGCCACCGTCGCCCCGCTCCGCTATGCCGAGTTCCTCGCCGACGTCGCGACGCTGCAGGGCTGGACAGTGTCCGGACGCTTGGGCTATCAGAGCCCGGCAGCGGCCGAATACTCCGGCTTCCTGGCCCCGTTGGAGCCGAACCTGACCAAGGATCCGCGATGAGCGAGGCCGTCTACTTCACCGAGTTCGGGGGCCCCGAGGTCCTGCGTGTCGGACCGTGGCCGGAACAACCGCTCGGCGAGCGCGACGTGCGCATCAGGGTCTCGGCGTTCGCGCTCAACCGCGCGGACCTCATGTACCTGGCCGGCGAGCACTACACAATCCCCGCTTTCCCGTCCCGAATAGGCTCTGAAGCCTGCGGAGTGGTCACCGAGACCGGCTCCGAGGTCACCGCGTTCGTTCCCGGAGACAGGGTCACCACCATCCCGTTTTTCACGCAGAACGGCGTCCAGGGCATTAGTGCGGTCGTGCCGGACGATTACGTCACCACCGCGCCCGACGGGCTCGACGACCATGAGGCAACCGCGGTTTGGATGCAGTACCTGACACCGTATTTCGCGTTCAAGGAAGTCTGCGATCTCGGCGAGGGAGACGCAGTCCTGATCACAGCCGCGTCCAGCTCCGCCGGACTGGGCGCGCTACAGCTGTGCCGGGAGCTCGGCGTGGCCGCGATCGCGACCACCCGGTCGCCAGCGAAGGCGGAGATCCTGCGGCAATCGGGCGCGAGCGAGGTGGTCGTAGGCGACGAGAACCTGCCGAAGGCGATCTCCCGCGCCAGCAACGGAAAAGGACTGCAGGCGGCATTCGACCCCCTCGGCGGCGATTCGCTGCAGCGCTACGCCGACCACCTGGCTCCGGGCGCGACCGTCTTCGGGTACGGCACGCTGACCGAACGCCAGCCAGTGGTCCCAGCTGCCGCCATGTGCCGGGCGCGAGCGGTGTTCCACCCGTACTCGATGTTCAACCACGTGGACGACCCTGGCCAGCGTGCCCGCGGAATAGCCCTGGTCAGCGAAGCCATCCGGTCCGGGCGCCTCCGGCCCCGCGTCGACCGGGTCTTCGGCTTCGAACACGTGGTGGACGCGTACCGGTACATGCAATCCGGCAACCAGGCGGGGAAGATCGTCGTGACGGTTCCCTGACCTCTTCTCGGGGAAGTGAACGTCCTCCGGGTTCTCGGTGGAAGTACACCACGTGCGCGGGAGCTCTGCACCTAGCGTCTCGTGAAGCCGGTGTCTTTGCTTTGCAGGGTTGTCGACGAGTTTCTTGATGTTGGTCTGGTCGAGGCGGACCTTGACACCGGTGAAGGCGCGGCGAGCCAGGCCCCGGAAGGGCCCCTTGCGGGAATCTGAGTCCGGCGAGGGCCCCTTCACGGCAGTTCCGCAGTAAAGCGAACAGAGTCGCGCGGCACTTGTGGGCTAGCGCCGAGACGCTGGCCCGGGTCACGCGGCGGAGCGCACGCAGGCTCGTGAGAGTCCCCCGCCTTCGACGAATTTCTGAGGAGAGACAGTGAGCGATACCGGTGACCTGCCCGCGCGAATCGGCTCCGGCAGCGTCGCACGCGACGACTACGCCTTGGGCAAGGTGCCGCCCACCTGGCGCTATCGCACGTCCGAGATCGTGCTTTCGCTGACGGGCGGTGCCACGGCGGCCATCTTCCTTTCGCTGCCCGCCGGACTGGCGGCATCTTTCGGCATCGCGAACGTGCTCGTCGCGATCGTTTACGCGGTCCTGGTGCAGACCCTGCTCAACGTGCTGTATGTCAAGACCGCCTCGCGCACTGGACTGGGCTCCGCACTCATGTCGCGCGGCCTCGCCCTCGGCTTCGACGGCGCTGCCTGGACCACGCTGCTCTACTGGGTGAGCTGGCTGACCTACTTCGCGACCGAAGGCCAGATCCTCTCCAGCGCCTTGTCCGCGCAGACGGGCATCCCGGTGAAGGTCTCGTACCTGCTGGTGGGTTTGGTGTTCCTGCCGCTGGTGCTGTATGGGTTGCAGTTCGTCGCCAAGTTCCAGAAATGGACGCTCTACGCCTACGTCGTCGGACTCGCGGCACTGCTGGTCATCGTGCTGTCCCGAGCGGATCTGTCGGTGACGCGCGAGTTCATCGCCGCGCACGTGGGCAGTGTGGGCGGAATCGGGCTGCTCGGCGCGGTCGCGTCGTACAACGGACTGGTCGGCAACGTGGCGTTCGGGCACGCCGACATGGGACGGCTGCTCGCGAACGACCACAGCCTCGTCCGCAGCGGCCGCCGCGGCGCACTGTGTGTCGCGCTGCTGCCGTACGCCTTCGGCGCCTACGTCATCGCCGGCGCGATCGGCCTGCTCCTGTGGGCGGCCTCGGGCGGCGATGCCAACCCGGGCCAGTACATGGTGGCCATCATGGGCGTCGGCGGCTTCCTGCTCATCGTGATCACTCAACTGCGGATCAACCTGATCAACGCCTACAGTGGCTCGTTGTCGCTGGCGAACTTCTTCTCCCGTCTGCGTTTCACGCCGGGACGATCGGTCTGGGCGGTCGTCATGGTCGTGCTCGGCACTCTGGCGATGTACCTCAACGTCCTCGACCACCTGGGCACCGTCCTCGCCGTCGAGGGAGTGCTGCTGGCCGCCTGGATCGGCGTCAGCATCGCCGACCTGCTGCTGGTCCGGGGGCGGGGCGGACACGGGCCGGACAACGGCCGGTTCATCGAGTACCGCCGCGCCATGCTGCGCCACTGGAACTGGTCCGGGGTAGTCCCCCTGTTCGCCGCGACCGTCGTCGGCTCCTTTCTGGCCGTGGGCGGCCTTCTTGGACATCTGGGCGGCCAGGTCACGCTCTACCTGTCCAACTGGGTCAGCTTCCTGATCGCCGGCGGCCTGACCTGGTGGCTGGGCACGCGCGCTCGTGGCCGCGGCTACGCGATCCGCCCTCGGATCGCCTGGCCGCGAGAAGATCTCGTCGTCGAGTGCCCCCTCGACGGCGAGGTGGTCAGCACCGACGACCTGTTCCCGTGCCCGTACCACAAGCAGTGGATCTGTTCTCAGGACTGCATGCACACCAAGGAGTGCGGCGACGCCTGCCGCTCCATGCCGGAGCCGGTCCTGGTGCAGATCGCGCAACTGCCGCCGCGCACGCCCGGCCTCGAGGCGGCCAACGCGCGTCTGCGCGGCAAAACCCGGCCGCCGCAGACGGCAGCCCGCAATGCTGATTCCGCATCGGAGTAGTCATGTGTTTCCTGGCAGGAATGAACGGCCCGCGGCACTGGCTGCTGGCCAGCAACAGCGACAACCCGTACGCCACAAAGAATCATCTGCTGGCCGCGAGCGGCGAACGCCACTCGTACTTGGCAGTCCGGGTCGTCGTGCCGCCGGCCGACGTGCTCGTGCCGTGGGCGGGAATGCTCACTCGCGGAGTCAACAGTGCCGGGCTCGGCTTCACCTACGCGTTCGTGCCGGAGCGGAACATGGCGGACTACCCCACGCAGGAGTGGTCCGCCGGGATGCTCGCGAATGCGTCCACTGTGGACGAGGCGGTGGCCTACCTGCGCGAGGACAGCACGCTGCCGGGCAACTACCTGCTCGCCGACCGCGCAGGCGCCATGGCAGCGGTAGAGGTGGGAGGCGGACGGGTGGCGGTGTGCGGTCCCGCGACCGGCACCGAAGCGCGAGCCAATGTGTGGCAGCGCCTCGCCGAAAACCCGGCTCCTGCCTGGGACGAGGCCACCGCGTCGACACACCGGCACGGCCGGGGCAGCGAGCTGCTCGGCGCGCTGGACAGCGCTACACCGGAAGCGTTGCGGCAGGTTCTGCGGGATCACCAGGAAGACGGCGAGCCGGCCGGAAAGCACGGCCGGTCGTTGTGCAACCACGGCACGAGCGACGGTACAATCTCCAGCGAAATCATCGACCCGGCCGGGCACCTGTGGTTTGGTTTCGGATTCCCGTGCGGGCGGTCCCGAGGGTACGAGCAGGACAGCCGCAGGCCGTGGGGACGGGTGGTCCGCTTCTCGCTGCCGGAGGATTCCGAAAGCGGGGACCTCACCACCGCTGACGGCGCTATCACGCCCCTTGGCGTGCGGCTCATGTCCTGACCGCGCCCCCCTCCAGCGCGCTGGTGCGATCATGCGGGTCGGTGACGAACGGACGGCGCGGGGCATCGGACGGGCCGGAAGGTCGTCGCGGGTCTGAAGTGACGACGGCCGGCTTTCGTTCACCGCGCTCGCGCGCGGTCCGGCGGCCCCGGATCCCGCGCCCGCCAGCGGATCGCACCCCTGGTCGCCGAGACCGGAACGCCCGCCTCCGGCGGGTCGCCGCCGCGGCCCGCCGGAGGCGGGCTGTCTCAAGCGACCGCCTCGGCCAGCTGCGGGTGCCCGGCCGGGCTGCCGAGGTCAAGCCAGCGGGCCAGCCGGTCGGGCGCGAACAGCTCGTCGAGGACCCATGAAGGCCGCGCCCACGACACCGGCGCGGGCCCAGCGAGGAGCTGGCGATCCGCGGGTCGCGGGTGGCCAGCGGCAGCGACCGGCGGTAGATCGCCTCCCGGATGGCCGCCAACGGATCAGCCTGCTGTCTGGCCGCGCTCACCAGAACGGTCCCTTGAGCATGCCTGAGCTTCCGCCTAGGCTTTTGCCGCCTGCCGCCCCAGACCCCCGGCGAATCGGACGGAGACAGAATAGATCGCCGGGGAAGCCGATCCTCTCTGGCCACTCCGGCGAATCGTGATGCGGTCCCGGGCGCTCGCCTGCGCCGGGACGCAACAGCGCGGACCGGCCGGACGAGGGGGCCGGCCGGTCTGCCTGGCTGAGTCGGCGCCGAGAGTATTGCCGGCCGGGGCCGATCGGGTTGAGGGGAGCCATCGACGGGAACCCGGATTCGTAATGCCTCGGCCAGGCGGCCGGAACGTCCGGCGAGCGCGGAGACAGCGCACGAGCCGCGCATCGGATCGGTCTCGAATTGCACCAGCCGCACAGGGCGGCGTCCGCATCGGCCGGCCCAGCATACCGACCGGGAGCCACTCGACGACGCAGCAGAATATGCGAGGGCCAGCAGGGCTGACTGCCGTGCGGGCTCCCAGGTTCCCGGCAGCCACGCTCCCAGGCGGAGTGAGGTCGCGAGCCTGTCCCGCAGCAAGGCAGAGGACACCGGGTCCTGCCGCAGCGGCGCGGCCGATCGAGCTACCCCCGGGAAACGACGAGGCGCGCCGGATGACCTTGCCACGAGCGTCAAAGGCCGACGAGGCCCTCGTCATCGGCTGCCTTTCGAAATTCAGCGAGAGCATCGTCACCGTTGCCCGGAATCCGATTCGCCGCCGCTGTGAATCGGCAATCCCCACCCCTCGGTGCCACCAGCGGTCTCCCCGCAGGCAACTCCCGACGAGACACGGTCACCGGCAGCGGCTCGAGGCACCGCAAGCTCCCGGCCAAGCATTGCTATTTCGCAGCATGGGCACCGGGGAGGCGCGCGGCCAGGTCAGCCCCGACCTCGGCCAGCCCCGCCCACTTGCTGCCTCCGCGAGGAAGTCGCGTTACCCCGATGCGCACCGAAGCTGCCCGAAGCCGACTGGATCAACCAGCCCTCACCGGAGGCCCTCATACAGACCGGCTGGCAAGACGAGCATCAAACTGCTCGACATGTTCCGCGAAGGCACTCGTCGAGAATCCGGTGAAATCGAGCCGAATCCGCGTGCTTCGCGAAACGGGCATTCGCCGGCTCGCCTCGGTACCCGTGGAAGTCGACGGTTGTGCGCCCGTAGTTGTGCGGGCTCACCGTGTCGACCTCCACGTACGCCTCCGTGATGTCAAGGACTTTCGGGTCGATCGCATACGCAACGCACAACGCGTCATGCGGCGGCGCAGACGAGCCGACTCCGACAGGGCTGACAGACGCCTGGTAACCATCGATGTAGTATTCGGTCACAGCGGCCGCGACGTCTCCGGCGCGCGTTCCCAGCGCTCGATAGCGGTGCAAGTCGTCCCGGCTGACGAGCACTTCGTGCGTCGCGTCGAGCGCGGCCATCGTAAGGCGCGTGATGCCAGCTCTGAGCACTACGTTCGCTGCGACGGCGTCGGTGAACATGTTGAACTCAGCGGCCAGGGTTCTATTCCCGAAGGTCGATGCTCCGCCCATGAGGACGACCTCGTCGATCGCATCGAGGATGTCGGGCGCGACGGTGATCGCGGCGGCGATGTTGGTGAGCGGAGCGACCGAGATCAGCGTGACCTGCCTTGTTGTCTGGCGCAGAGTCTCGATGAGCCATTCGACGCCGTGCCGACTGAGTGGTTGAAGCCCTGACGTGCCAACAGGCAATGTGCTCTCATGGAATACGTCCTCCACCTCGTTCGCCCCCGACGTGTAAGGCCTCGGAGCAAAGGGACGCGAGAGCCCGGCGTGGACCTCGATGTCGCTCCTGTCGATCGCGTTCAGCACCCGGAGAGTGTTGTCGGTGGTCTCTTCGAGCGAGAGGTTGCCGGCAACAGTCGTGCAACCGAGAAGCTCGATGGCGGGATGAGTCGCGGCCATGATGATTGCGACAGCGTCGTCGTTGCCGGTGTCGACATCGAGGATCACGGGACGGCGTGACATACGGGCCTCTCAAGATCGGGTTGATGGGGATTCGGGGACACGCTGGGCGATGGCTGCGGACAAGTCCCGCCGTACTCGGATCGACAACCGCGAGTCGGGCGCGCGCCGGCGGTCACGAGGAACGATGCTGGGCTCCGGAGTCCGACCAGACGGACACCTTGCGCAATCGCTCGAAGGTGCGCCAGGTGTTCCGTTGGCCGGCATTGAGGCGGACGACGTCGCCTGGGCCGATCTGGAGCCGCTCCTTCGTGTCCTCGAATGTCACTTCGGCGCGGCCCTCGAGAACGACGAAGATCTCGTCGGCAGTCAGCCCGCCGATGAGACCCGGCTCCGCCTCCCACACCCCGACGTTGACGCCATCGACCATTCCGATGTGACAGGCCCCCGTATGGATGGTTGTGCACCTGTCTTCCAGGGACTCGTAGCCCTCTGCAACGAGGTCGTAGTTGAATGCATTCCCGAGGTATTGCGTCACCTTCTTGGTCCTTTCGATGCGTGAATCCTGTTGTCGCAGCTGTCGCGCGAGCTCTTCGTCGCTACACTGCCTGCGACGCTTCCAGCCGTGCCGTCAAGGACGACCCCTCTGGGCAGGCCCCGCGGCCGCGCGTCCCTCCGACAGGTACCGGCAATTGCGGAGTGCTCAGGCGAGCGCAAGGCAAGTCGCTTCTGCTGTGCGTGGTCTCCCCTGCGTTCACCTCCGCGCTCCCGAGCCGCTGTCGCCAGCGGCCGAGGCAAGCGCGGAACCGACGAACAGGCGCCGGGGGTTGGCCGTCAGCAGATCGGCGGTCACCCCGCCCGGCACGCCGTGGCGCTGGAGCCGAGGGAGGAACAGCCGAGGCACGTAGCCGAGGCCGTTTCCCCCGTTCCGCGTCCACATGTTCTTGAGCGACAGGTCATGGCTGAGGAGGAGGCGGGAGGCGTGCCCAGCCGCGACGAGGCGCGCGATCGCCGCGGCCGTCTGTTCCGGCGCAGGCGACTGTCCCTCGCCCGGAAAGTAGTTGGACATGCCGATCATGTCGAACTCGAGCCAGACACCCCGATCAGCTACTTCGCGTTGGTAGACAACGTCCTCGCCGGATGGATCCATGTGACAGAGGACCACTGCCTCCGGCGCAACGCCCTCCTCGGTCAGGACAATGTCCAGCACCTCGAAGGCACGGCGTTGCCATCCCGGCAGGTGGATGAGAAGCGGTACGCCCAGTGCCAACTGAGCCCGAGCCGCCGCGCGGAGGCGGACCTCTTCTGCTTCGGTGAACTCGGGCGAGACGCCGATCTCTCCGATGACACCCGGCTTCGCCCCCGTGTCGCCGACGCCGTGCGCGAACTCGGCGAGGATCTGCGCGCAGAGCTCCGCTGCAGTGGCCAGGGCGGTCCCCCTGTCGTGATACCGGTGCACGTACCAACCAGAACCCATGACGATATTGAGACCGGTTCGCACCGAGATCTCGCGCAGCGCACGAGGGTTTCGACCGATGTCTCCGTTGGTGCAGTCAACGACCGTCCGTCCTCCTGCGTCGATGAAACACTGGAGTTCATCGACCGCGGCCGCGGTGTCTTCTAAGCGTGCGTTGTCGTAGCAGCAGGACGGATCCTCTGTGAGCAGCCAACGGATCGAGGGATCCACACGGCGAGCGAAGACACCGCGGTCAACGGCGCACTGCGGTTTGCGCAGGGCCTTCGTCCAGTCACAGATGAGGTGCTCGTGCGTCAGCGTCGTTCCGAGCTTGTCGGCCGGCACGGGACCCAGGACGGCGTTGACCTGGACCTGGCTGGCAGAGGCTTCGTCCATAGGTGCGATTCCCTCATTGAATTCACGGTGCCGCGCCGCCGCGGCGCCCACAGACACTCGAATCGTTTCTAGTCGGAGCATAGCTCAGCGAGAACCACCCGCGCGGCAGCCGCATGGCATCCCCGACTTGAGCGCGCGTCGTTTCCGGATGCACAGATCGGCACCAGCACCTCGTCGGGCGCGCGATCGAGACCTGCGAGAGGATCAGCGCTAGGCTGCTCACGGCGCCTGCAGCATGGGCTTACACCCGCCGCTTGCTGGACGAATCCCTTCGCAGAGGCACCTTGGCCGACGTCGAGCGCACCGTCGGCCAGCGGTCAACCGGCATGCCGGTTGACCGGCAGCGAGCGCGCTGTTTTCCGCGCAACGCTGGCTCCAAAACCGCGAGGCCAAGGGCTTGGAGCAGTTGGCAACGCGCCGCAACAGGCAACGGGGCACAGACCCGCCGGGTTCCCTTCACGCGCGACCGCGCCGGTTCGGGAGCCCGCACGCTAAAGCAACGCCCCCGCCCCACGTCGGCGGACAGCCGGCGCGCTGCGATCGTGGGGGCGGCAGAAGGATGCGGGCCCTGCCACGACTGCTCGCGGTCAAGAGCAGCCGGAGCTGTATCGAATCGCTTCCACAGGTGCCCTGAAGCGCTGTATCGCACTTCTATCGCCAGAAATGACAAGAGCGGAGAGGTCGTTGACACCGAAAGTAGAATCGATAATACTTTTGCCCCAGAGCGTACCTGCAGTCCATGCGCCCAGCGAGGCCCGCGGCCGAGTTCGCACACCCCGGGGGGGGGACTCGGCAAAGTCGACCAGACCGAGCCGCAACCGTGGAGTCGTGTGCCTCTCGGTGCCAGAAGTGAGGATGAGAAGAGATGTCGGACTTCAAAGACCTGGTGCGTTCGGCCTGGGATGCAGCCTGGAACCGAGGCGACTCCGATGCCTTGGACGAGATCGTCCACGCCGACTACGAGTTGGAGAACGCCGGGCTGGGGAGCACCTCAGGGCTGGCCGAGCTCAAGCGCCAGGTTCACGACATGCGGATGTCCATCCCGGACCTGCAGACGACGGTGGACAGCATCGTCGTGGACGGCGACGACTTCGCGCTTTTCTGGTCGGCAACCGGTACGTTCATGAACGCGTTCGGCGACGTCCCCCCGACAAGGTCTGCGCTGCACGCCCGAGGCGCAGTACAGGGAACGCTCCGCGACGGCCGGATCATTCGCGAGCGCGTGACCTGGGATCCGTCGGTCGACATGCTGTCCGACCTCGGAGCACCTGGCCTGGGATCGGCGCTCGAAGCGTCCGCCGCGTTCACCGGCACGGGCGACGCGGACGAGATGCCCAGCATCGAGGATCTCAAGGAGTTCAACCGGAAGTTCGTCACCGGTGTGACCGTGGTGACGACCATGGACTCCGCAGATCGGCCCCGCGGACTGGCTGTCAGCGCTTACATGCCCATCTCGCTGGACCCGCCGCTGGTGGCCTTGTGCGTGCAGAAGACATCCTCGACCTACCCGTCGCTCTTCGAATCCAAGCACCTTGGCATCAACATCATCGCTAACACACAGCGTGCGGTCATCGACAGATTCGCGTCCAAATCGGACGACAAGTTCGCCGGGCTCGATTGGCACTCCGGGCCGGACAATTCCCCTCTGATCCGCGGGTCTGCCGCATCGATCGAGGCAGAGATCAAAGAACGCTTCCGCGCAAAAACGCATGTTCTGATCGTTGCGCAAGTCACCTACCTGGAAGTTTCCAGCTCGGATCCGATGGTCTACAAGGCTGCGAAGTTTTACGACGGGGCCACGCTGGAAGAGATGTAGCCGCACGAGGCCACGGCGTTGGTGACGCCTGCGCGAAGCTGGGTGGCTGGTTTCCCGCCGCGGTGCGCGCTCGAAGCCAGCTCCTCTCTGTCAAGTCCCGGCGTGTGTTGAAGGGGTAGGCAGGTTGTCGGGCGGCGGCAGATGACAGTGGCAAGCCGTCGTTTGAGGCAGCACATGGCTTCGCGGCGACCGTTGCCGTCTGCGCGCTTGCACTGGCAGTAAGTTCACGCCGGGGCGTGGCTGAGTGCGATGAGATGCGGTGCGTGGTTGAGCTCCGGCCCCCGGTGCGGGATAGCCAGCGGCGTGTCACGTCGCCAGAGGAGAACTCAATGGGCGCGATGCCGCAGCAGGACGCAAAAGGGATCGGCGTGGGAACCGGTCGAGTGACCCGAAACGACTGACCATGCGGGCAGCCAGGACGGGACCGCCCTCCGGGCAGGTGCAGCAATCTCGGTTCGAGGTGCCCACGGCCATCCGGTCGGCGAGCTGCCCAAGACATCCACCGGGAAGATCCAGAAGTACCTGTTGCGACGCGTGATCGCCGCCGGCTCGCTCCAGAGAATGCGGTGAGTGTGTCTGCGGCCCTGAGATATTCCTTTTCACTACAGGCATTTCACGGAGTGCTTCCAGCAGGCCAAGAACGCGGCCGGGCTGGATCGCCGCCAGGTCCGGTCCGGGCGGGCGTGGTCCGCGCACACCACCCTGTCCATGCTCGCGCCCGCCTGGCTGCCCACGACCAGAACCATCGCCGTAAAAGGGGAATCGGTGTCCGCGATGCGGTGATCGGCTATCCAGCACGCGATCCGCCGGCTCTTGATCTGAGGTTCACCCCGGGTAGTGGACACCGAGTTAGCAGGATCAGTCGTCCTGCTGAAAGGATGTCCTCATGCCTCCTCGCAAGCGCCGGTCGTACACGGCTGAGTACAAGGTCGAGGCTGCTCATCG